>CAILVI010000320.1 GCA_903837595.1 uncultured Thiodictyon sp. | reverse complement strand
GTCATGGCCGTTGGCCCAGGTGGCGAAGCCGCGCCGCAGGGAATGGCCACTGTAGCGGTCGGGCGTGGCGATCCCCGCCGCCAGGAGGCGCCGGCGCAGCAGCGGCACCAGGCTGTTGGGGTGCAGGGCCGCGCTGCCCAGGTGGCCGCCGGGGCCGATGCGGCGAAACACCGGCCCCGCGGTCAGTGCGGCCAGGTCGATCCAGTCGCGGTAGGCCGTGACCGGGCAGAGCCGTGAGAGGGCAGGGGCCTTGAATTCCGCCCCAAGCCCATCGTGTTCGGTCTTGGTCCGATGCAGATACAGCGTCATGCCCTCCCCGGGCGTGACCACGATGTCCTCCACGCGCAGCCGGCTCAACTCATCGCTGCGAAAGGCCCGCCAGAACCCGATCAGGATGAGCGCCCGATCCCGGGTGGCCCGCCAGTGGCTCGCGGTGTCGGCCTCCGCTGCCGCCTGGGTGATGGCCGCGACGAGGGTGGCGTCGATCTGCGCCAGTTCGGCGATCGGCAAGGGGAGGGCGCGGCGCTCGCGGGCGGGGTGGAGCGTGCCGATGCCTTTCAGGACTTGGCGCACCAGGGGCGCCTTGGTGGGATCGGGAAACCCCTGGTCGCGATGCCACTGCGCAAGCGCGGCCAGGCGCAGCTTCAGCGTGTTCAGCGACAGGGACGGTGCGTATGCGGCCAGATAGCGGGCGACGGCATCGGCGGTGGCCGGCAGGAACCCGCCCCAGGCCTCCTCGAAATGGCGCACGGCCGACGCGTAACTGCGGCGCGTGTTGTCGCGGGTGGCGGCGGCGAGGTAGCGGTCAAGTTCGGGCATGGTTGGCGGCGCGGGGTCCTGCGGGTGTTGCCCGGGTAGGGGCCTTTTGTACCGGAACCGGGCCGTTTGGGGGGGCTTTTTCGCCTGGACGGGATAATGTTGGATTATCGCATGTGGATATCGGCCAAGAAAAGCTGTCTTCGCTGTGTCGTGATAGGATGTAATATTGCAGTATGTGCCATAGTACGTTATTCAGGCAGACCCCATGGCCCGCGCTGGTATTTCAAAGTATCTCGTTCAGAACGCCCGTGATGCGTTGGTTTCCCGCGGTGAGAACCCCTCCATTGATGCGGTCCGCGTGGAGTTGGGCAACACCGGCTCTAAAAGCACGATCCACCGCTACCTCCAGGAACTTGCGCAGGACGAAGGGACGCGGCTCGACGACGAGCAGCTGCTGACTGCGACCCTCGGGACGGCGGTCGCGGGACTGGCCCGTCAGTTGCGCGAGGAGGCCCGCGTTGTCGTCGATGCGGCAGAGACGCGTCATGCGGCGGAGGCGGGCGCCCAGCGCGCCGAGATCGCCCGGTTGGAGCAGGCACTGGGGGCGGTCCAGGTGCAGGGCGGTCAGCTGGGCGAGGCACTGGCCGGTGAACGCAACGCCCACGCGGCGACCCGCGAGGCGTTACAGCAGGAGCGTATCCGCACGGCGGCCATCGGCAACGAGAACGCGGCCCTGACGTTACGACTGGCGGAGCATCGTCGACACATCGAATCCCTGGAGGAAAAGCACCGGCACGTGCGCGACGCACTGGAGCACTACCGGCAGTCGGTCAAAGACCAGCGGGATCAGGACCAGCGACGCCACGAGACCCAGGTGCAGCAACTTCAGGCCGAACTGCGTCAGCTCGCGCAGACCCTGGTTGTCAAACAGGACGAGGTGACCCGCAGCGGCCAGGATTGCGCTCGGCTGTCCGCGGAGTTGGCCGATGCCCGTCGCGAACTGCGTGAAACAAAGCAGAATTTGCGTGAGGTCCAGCGTGCCAGGGATGATCTGGTCGCCGTCCAGGCGCGCCTGGAGGCCGACAACGCGACCTTGACCGAGCAACTGGCCGTCGTCGACGCCACGCGCCAGACGCTGGTCGCCGAGGAGCGCGCGTTACGGCAATCGCTGGCCGAACAGGACGGGGTCGTGCAGCGTCTGCAGGTGCGGCTCCACGTCCAGGCGTCGCTCTATGGTGACTTGCAGCGGCGCCTTGATGGTTTAGTCGTGCCGTCGGCGCCTGACCATGAAGCGAGGTGAGGATGCATGATTGCCGGGCATCGTTCCCTTACATCGGGCCGCCCCCCCAGGACGGAACCGTTCTAGCCAGGATCCGCTGTTGCAAGCGATGGTTGTCCACAACCCTGGACAATGCCCGGCGGTCGGGGTATAAAGCGTCTCGGTCCCCCGCTGCCGGAGAGCGCGTGCGTGAATCTGCGCGAAGTCG
>CAILVI010000319.1 GCA_903837595.1 uncultured Thiodictyon sp. | reverse complement strand
GGTCGACTCCGGCAGGACCCGGGTAAAGAGCCCACCCTGGTTGATCCCGATCGCCAAGGGTCCGCGGCGCGTAAGGAGCCAGCGCAGGCCGATCCGTGCCTGGCCGAACCAGGTATGCAGGTCGTCGTTGGTGGTGATCGGCCTGGTCACGCGGTGGATCGAGCGCAGCTGAAGATGGTCTTGCAGGTTCTCCCCGACCCCAGGCAGATGCCCGACCACCGTGATCCCCAGTTCAGCCAGCCGACGGGCGTCGCCGAGCCCGGAGAGTTCCAACAGTTGGGGACTCTGGACAGCGCCGGCGGCCAACAGCACCTCGCGTGCGGCGCGGGCTTGGAGCAGCCGCGTCCCTTGGCGGTATTCCACACCGATGCCCCGGGTCCCCGCGAACAGGAGTCGGGTCGCCCGTGCCCGCACCTCAATGCGCAGGTTCCCACGCCGTCGTGCCGGACGCAGATAGGCGGCTGCGCTGGATACCCGCAGCCCATGGCGGGTTGTGAGTTGATAGTAGCCGACGCCCTCTTGGCAGGGCCCGTTGAAGTCCGCGTTAGGTGGCACGCCGAGTGTGGCCGCGGCCTGGATGATGGCCTCCATGAGCGGGTGTGGCTCCCCGATGTCCGAGACGTGCAGGGGCCCGGCGGCCCCATGCCGTTGATCCGCGCCGCGCGCGTTGCACTCGGCACGGATGAAAAAGGGTAACACCTCAGGCCAACCCCAGCCGGGGTTGCCCAGGGCGGCCCAGCCGTCGTAGTCCGCGGCTTGCCCGCGGATGTAGATGAGCCCGTTGATGGAACTGGACCCGCCCAGGCAGCGTCCCCGCGGCCAGTAGATCCTCCGGTCGTTCAACCCCGGCTCCGGTTCGGTCTGGAAGCCCCAATTGAGCACCGGATGGAACATGGTCTTGCCATAGCCGATAGGCAGGTGGACCCAGGGCGAGCGGTCGGCCGGGCCGGCCTCCAGCAACAGCACGCGATAGCGACCGTTTTCGCTCAGGCGCGCGGCCAGCACGGCACCGGCAGACCCGGCACCGATCACGATGTAATCCTGGTCGAGGGCGTCCATCCCGCGATTCGCCATCACCGCGGGCCGCGCAGCGCGCGGACTTCACCGTGAACGTCAGACCGGGACCCGGTGGGAGCGGCTTCAGCCGCGACGAGGCCACCGCCGCTTCCGATGTCGCGTCGCGGCTGGAGCCGCTCCCACGCACGCCTTTCATCGCCCGGGGTGCTGGTCTTGCCGCCATGGCCTTCAGCCGCTGGTTTGGTCTGCGGCACGCCATCCCATAGCAGTGCACGGATATGCCGGCGCAGCGCGATATAACCCGGGTCGTCTTCGTGGTGCGGCCGCGGCAGGTCCACCCGGATATCCTCCTTGACCCGACCCGGGCGGCGGCTCAAGACGACGATCCGATCGGCCAGCCGGATAGCCTCCTCGATGCTGTGGGTAACGAGCACCATGGTCTTGGTCTCCAGTGCCCAGATGCGCGCCAGTTCGTCCTGCATCAGGTGGCGGTTCTGGGCGTCGAGTGCCGCGAAGGGCTCGTCGAGCAGCAGCAGGCTGGGATCAACGGCCAGTGCCCGGGCAATGGCAACCCGCTGTCGCATGCCGCCGGAGAGTTGATGCGGATATCTGCGCTCGAAACCAGTCAGACCCACCAGCGCGACGTGCTGCGTCACGATCCGCTCCCGTTCGGCCGCCGGCAGACCCTTGGTCCGCAGGCCGAAGCCGATATTTCCATGGACCGTCAACCAGGGGAAGAGGGCGTAGTCTTGGAAGATCACCGCCCGCTCGCGCCCCGGCCGGCCCACCGGCTCGCCGTCCAGGGTGATGCGGCCCGTGGTCGGTTGCTCGAAGCCCGCCACCAGATTGAGCAGTGTGGTCTTGCCGCAACCGCTGTGTCCGAGCAGCGCACAGAACTCGTTCTCCCCGACCCGGAAGCTCACCCCATCCAGTGCCGCCGTCGGCCCATGCCCGGCGTCACCCGGATAGACCTTGCCGACGCCATCCACGACCAAAGTACCCATGAGTTTCGTGTCCGTTAGCTGAGTTCCGGAAGCCGGTCACTGACCAACCGCCAGTGACCAGGGTAGCAGGCGTCTGGCCAATCGGCGCACCAGGCAGTCGATGACGAAACCGGTGAGCCCAATGGTGAGCATGCCCACCAAGACGATGTCGGTCCGCAGGACTGAACGCGCGTCATTGATGAGAAAGCCCAGACCGCTGCTCGCCCCCACCAGTTCGGCCGCTACCAGGGCCATCCAGCCGAAACCGAAGCCAACCCGGATGCCGGTCAGGACCTGGGGTGCGGCGGCCGGCAGCACCACGCGGCTCAGGATGTGCCACTGTGATGCGCCCAGGCAGCGGGCGGCGCGGATCAGGTTGGTCGGGATATCGCGGACCCCAACCATCGTGTTGATCAGGATCGGGAAGAAGATGCCGAGAAAGATAATGAACTGGTTCTGCGCATCGCCGATACCGAACCAGAGGATCGACAGCGGAATCCAGGCGATGGGCGGGATCGGCCGCAGGGTCTCGATGAGCGGATTCACCTGGTCATGCACGCCCTTCCACCAGCCCATCGCGATGCCCAGCGGCACGGCCGCGAGTGCAAAGACGAAGGCGGTCAACTCGCGCCTCAGGCTCGCCCACAGATGACCGGGCAGTTCGCCGGAGATGCTGAGATCCCAGGCCGCCCGGACGACGGCGGAGGGCGGCGGCAACAGTGTCACCAGATTGGCATCGACGCGGGGTAGCCAGACCGCACTGATGAACTGCCAGACCAGCAGCAATCCGGTCACCAGGGCCAATGGCCGCAGGCGGCGCAACAGGCCCACTGAGGCCTTGATCATCGTTCCGGACACTGGTCCGTGACGTGAGAAAGCGCCGTGACTCTGGGGGCGCCGCACCCCAGTGCGGCCCGGCCTCGCAGTAAACCGCAACGCTGCGATGACTTGCGAGGTTTCGCCGCACTGGGGTGCGGCGCTCCCGGGCGCCCCACCCCAGGTCCGCGCCACGGCGGCGCTACTCAAGCCGGCCTCAGGGGGCATAGACCCGTCCGGCGAATTCCCACGGATTGGTCAGGTCGCCCTGCTCGGGAAAGGGCTGGGGTGCCTTCAAGGTCAGATAGGTGTCGTAGGGCGGGTAGGGGAGTTGCCCGAGCTTGCCCGGCCAATCGGCGCCGATATAGGGCGGTGTCGTCGGCACCTTCCACCCCAGTCTGGCGAAGGCGTGCTCCGCGAATTGCGGCGCGAAGACCGTCTCATAGTCCGCGGCCGTCAGGCTGCGCGTTAGGCGCTTGGCCTGGGTGAGCCACTGGGCAATCCGCACGTTCTCCTGCCCCCAAAAGGCCGCAGTCGGATAGACAACGGTCGGCTTATAGAGGTTGTTGTACTCGTCGATCTGTTGCCGCAGCAGCGACTTGGGTACATTCTTCAGGTTCGCCTCCGCAGCCAGCAGGTCCGCGGCCTGATCCGGGTTCTGACGGATCCAGAGGTTGGCCTCGATCAATGCGTCGGTGAGTGCCTGGGCGACGTCCGGGGCCTGCTCCACCAGCTCCGTGCGCAGGTAGTAGCTGCCCTGATAGATGTTGAAGGGATAACTCACATTGATGGCGCGGCCGGTCTTGCGCTCCTGGGTGATGAGACTGGCGGTGAGGTCCCAGGGGACGACGGCGGCAATACCCTTCGGCAACTGAATCTGTTCGGCCAGGGGCAGGTTTTTCAGGATGACATCCTTGCCGATCTCGAGCCCGTTGTGGGCCGCGGCAATCTGGAAATAGAACTCGGCCGAGGAGCCGGTGACGATCCCGATCACGGCGGGCGGGTTGCTGCCCTTCAGATCCTTCAGAGTGTGCAGTGGGGAGTCGTTCGGGACGATGGTCTGGTGCTTGAGGTTGGGGGCAGTAATCCCGACCACCTTGATCGGCACCCGTTTGTCGATGAGCGTGGTCAGCGGAAAGTTACCGCCATTACCCACCTGGGCGCGCCCGGAGGTGACTGCCTCATTGATATCGGGTCCGGAATTGAACGCCTCGAACCGGGCCTCCAGTCCCCGTTTGGCCAGCAGCCCCTGGCCATTGATGACCGCCAGGCTAGCGTTCTGCCCGGAGAAGGGCGGCTGCCAGGCGACGGTCAAGGGCCACCAGCCCTTCTCCTTCAGCCAGGCGATGGACTTCTCCGAGCCCTGCTCATAGGGCTGCGGCCAGCCCCAGGCCGTGAATGCCCCGGCCCCGGCGGCGGGTGCGGCAAAGCTGACCGGCATGGCGAGCAGGGTGCCGACTAACCCGAGGGCCACGGCCGCACCGCGGAGCCTGCGGCGAATGTCAGGGTGG
>CAILVI010000318.1 GCA_903837595.1 uncultured Thiodictyon sp. | reverse complement strand
TCTCCGGCTGCTTCAGCTCCGGCAGCGGCGCCACGGAGTTCGCCACCGTCCGCTCATACCTCTCGACCTTACACAAGCAATCCTTCGATACCTACCAAGCCTTGGTCATGACGTTCCAGGGCAACCCGCCGATGCCTCAGCTGGGGTAGCTTGGCCGGGGTACCTGAACAGTTACGATAAATCGTGCTGGCGATGTCGTTGACGACAAGCCTGAAAAGCCCTGTCAAATTGGCTAACGGCGAACCATTGTGTGGCGTACCTATCGTTATTAGTTTGACGACATCGTCTTGCCAAGTTGTACGATCTTGAGTAAGATTCTGAAGATAAAATCTCGCGGCTATTCCTCCCATGCTGTGCGCCACTAAAATGACTTGAGGTTTTCCGGTAATTGCCACTACACAGTCAATAACCCGTTTCAACTCAACTGCCTGTTGACTAAATCTTAAATCTGTGTTGTCTGAGAAGTCTATTGCGAAATAGATTTTCGCGTGCCATCTTGATACATCTCCAGGTCCAATAGGTGTCCAGTTTGAAGGTTCGCTATTTGTTAAGGTTTTCCAGCTACACGATAGAGGCCCAGAGGAATCTTTCCAGGCTAATAAGCGCACGCCGGTATTGTCTTCGGTTGTATCAAGATGGTCAATCATGGTCATAAATGAAAGCGCTGAATCATTAATCCCATGAACAAAAATGACCGGGTATTGTGGGGCGCCTTGCGCAGATACAATCATCCATTTCAGCAATAGCAATGCCGCCAAGAAGATTTTCAAAAATAGGGCAAACCGACATCCTGGTGACATTGGATAGTTGTTCACTTTTTAATCCTCCGAGTGCGGTATCGATCTCGGGCGAGCATCAGTAAAACAATTGATCTGATTGGTAATATGCCTTGTCGTGCCATTTGCGAAATCGCACATAAATGTCCGGCATAGTTTGAGAAACCACTACAGGTAGTGGGTGACGCACGTCAGTGACGTAAGTTGGTTGGATCAACACTTCATTAGAATTATTTTCAGAATTAGCTCGGCCGCCTTGATGGGGAATCAATGCTTCATCTAAGAAGCGTAGCAGGTTCTTAGGGGTTTATTGGAAAATTTGAAAAAATATAAAATCTAGATATTTTGGGAGTTTGGTTAATGATGACTCTTGGCGCTGTTAGCAAAGGCTCATAAGAGCTTGCAAAAGTGGCAAAAGTAATTATAGGTGCAGGGGGGCCACGCTATGGGACATCGTGTTTTTCACGCTGCTCCAGTCAGCCGGGCGGGAGCATCGGCTCAAGCGTCTCTTTTCGGCGCACGGGTACCGAAAAGCCCGGCTGGCACGCGCCGGGATGCAGAGAGCGTGTGCGCTGGGGCGAAGGCTACGCCCGTGAGATCGGCGTGCCGCCTGGGGTCAACCCCATAGGGATTGGGCGTCTGCTGACCGACCCACCGCCGCGACACTGACCGTCTCGAGGCGCCGCAACGTGAGCACCAAGGCACTGAGCGCGCCCCGGCATTGTTCTTCGTGGTGGTCGGCGCCGTGGCCCGCCGGATGCGCCCCGGGCGAATGGTCCGCGACCTGAATGTCGCGCTGCTGTTGGAGCTTTGGCTTGGCCTTCAGCGCGTCATGCGCTTCACCGCCGGGATCGAATGTCCCAGAGAGGCTAATGAGGCATGCGACGTGTGTAATAGTAATGAAGCAAGGTCTGGAGTCCAAGGCGCAGGCATCAGGTCGGCCGCCCCGCCTTGCCGGTAAAGAGCAGGATCAGCGCCGCCGCCGATAGCAGCGCCAGTCGGACCCCATCGGCGATGACCGAATATTGGTGCAGTTGCTGGAAGGTTGCGAGCCCGGGCGGGGGCGGGGTACGGGAGACGAAGTCCAGTTGCCGCCCCAGGTCCACCAGTTGCGGTTCGATCCCCAGGTGCACATAGACCACCAGGGCGAGTCCCAGCCCCAGCAGCGCAATCGCCGGCCAGGATGCCCGCGCGCGCAGCGCGAGCACCAACACCAAGGCACCAAGCACGATTTGGGTGCGGTTCCAGTAGTGGAAGAGCACCCGGTTGAGTTCCGCTGAGTGGACCCACAGGAGGCTCGCCTTCTTGGCGTCGGCGTCCTTGAGGTCGAAGCCCGCGTGCTGGGCGAGCGCCGGGTTGCGCTCGAACAGGTGGGCGAAGCCGGCGAAGTTGTAGGCGGCCACGGCCCCCATCAGCACCGAGCCGCCGAGCCAGACCCCGAGTAGAAATGCCAGCACAGGTTGGTTTTTCATCGTCTTACGTCCTCGCGGGTTCAGTGGTGGTCGGGCCTCTAGGGTAGCAGGCGGCGGGGGCCTGGTACCCGGCTCCAGCCTATCTTGCGTACCGACCCCAACGGGGTCGAACATACCAGCCCAGAGCAACGCCCTGGGTATAAGGTTATACGTGAGCCTAGCCCTGAAAGGGCGTGACATAACGGCGCAGTTCGATATGTCACGCCCTTTCAGGGCTAGACCGGTGATATGGCGCTGACCCAGGGCGTTGCCCTGGGCTGATATGTCTTGCCCCTTCGGGGCTTAGGTTGGTAGCAAGATTGAGGCGGAGCGTCTTGCCAAGATGCCCGGCAACCTTGGCCTGGCGCTGCATCGTTCGCCGGGCCTGCGTCCGGCCCGGGTTTCCGGTAAGATCCCGTCGTTTATCCCACACGGCTCTTCCTCCTATCGATGGTCAGCAATCTGTTTAAGAAGATCTTCGGCAGCCGCAACGAACGGCTGGTCAGGAAGCTCCTCAAGTCCGTTACCCGGATCAATGACTTGGAGCCCGGACTCCAGGCCCTCTCAGACACGGCGCTCACGGGCAAGACCCAGGAGTTCCGCGCGCGGCTCGCCGCCGGGGAGGACCTGGAGAGTCTGCTGCCCGAGGCCTTCGCCGTCGTGCGCGAGGTCGGGCAGCGCGTGCTCGGGATGCGTCATTTCGACGTCCAGATGGTCGGCGGCATGGTCCTGCACAACGGCAAGATCGCGGAGATGCGCACCGGTGAGGGCAAGACCCTGGTCGCCACGCTCGCCGCCTATCTCAATGCCCTGCCCGCGAAGGGCGTACACGTCATCACGGTCAACGACTATCTGGCCCGGCGTGACGCGGCCTGGATGAGTCGCATCTACCACGCGCTTGGGCTCTCGGTCGGGGTCATCAACTCCTCCGGGTTGCTGGGGCCGGACGGTGCCTCCTACCTTTACGATCCCGATTACGAGCCGACCGGCGATCAGGGTTACCGCCACCTGCGCCCGGTGACCCGCCGCGAGACCTATGCCGCGGACATCACCTACGGCACCAACAACGAGTTCGGTTTCGACTATCTGCGCGATAACATGGCCTTTGCGCCGGAGCAACGCAGTCAGCGCGACCCCGCCTACGCCATCGTGGACGAGGTCGACTCGATCCTGATCGACGAGGCGCGCACGCCGCTCATCATCTCGGGTCCGTCCGAGGGCAGCACCGACCTGTATCTGAAGATCGACGCCATCATCCCGCGCCTGACCCGTCAGGACCCGATGATCAACGATGAGGGCAAGCCCGACTTCGGGCCCGGCGACTACTCGGTGGACGAGAAGGCCCGTCAGGTCTTCCTGAGCGAGGATGGTCACCAGCACGTGGAGGAGATGCTGGTGGAGATCGGCGTGCTGGCCGAGGGCGACGGGCTCTATGACCCCGGCAACATCGTGCTGATGCACCATGTCTATGCCGCGCTGCGCGCCCACGCACTCTTCCAACGCAACGTGGAATATATCGTGCGCGAGGGCCAGATCGTCATCGTCGACGAGTTCACCGGCCGCACCATGCCGGGCCGGCGCTGGTCCGAGGGTCTGCACCAGGCGGTGGAGGCCAAGGAGCGGGTGCCGATCCAGGCCGAAAACCAGACGATGGCGTCCATCACCTTCCAGAACCTGTTCCGGCTCTACCCGAAGCTCGCGGGTATGACCGGCACCGCCGACACTGAGGCCTTCGAGTTCCAACAGATCTATGGGCTCGAGGTGGTGGTCATCCCGACCAACCAGCCGATGATCCGCAAGGACAACGGTGACCTGGTCTATCTGACCCAGGCGGAGAAATACAAGGCGGTGGTCGAGGACATCCGCGACTGCGTCACCCGCGGTCAGCCGGTGTTGGTCGGTACCGCGTCCATCGAGACCTCGGAGCTGGTCTCCAAGCTGCTGGTGGAGGGCAAGGTCCCGCACGAGGTGCTGAACGCCAAGCAGCACGAGCGCGAGGCCGGCATCGTCGCCCAGGCGGGTCGCCCGGGATCCGTCACCATCGCCACCAATATGGCCGGTCGCGGGACCGACATCGTGCTCGGCGGCAACCTGGATGCGGAGCTGGAGCAGGCCGGCCCGGGCGCCGACCGCGAGGCCATCCGTGCCGCCTGGAAAGAGCGTCACGCGGCCGTGGTCGCCGCCGGCGGGCTCCATGTGGTCGGCACCGAGCGCCACGAGTCGCGGCGCATCGACAACCAGTTGCGCGGTCGCTCCGGGCGCCAGGGCGATCCGGGTTCCAGCCGCTTCTATCTGTCGCTTGAAGACAACCTGATGCGCATCTTCGCCTCCGAGCGGGTGGCATCAATGATGTCGCGGCTCGGCATGCAGGCGGGCGAGGCGATCGAGCACCCCTGGGTGACCAAGGCGATCCAGAACGCCCAGCGCAAGGTCGAGGGGCGCAACTTCGACATCCGCAAGCAGCTCCTGGAATATGACGACGTCGCCAACGACCAGCGCAAGGTGATCTACCGCCAGCGCCGCGAGTTGATGGATACCAACGACGTCTCCGAGACCATTGAGGCCATGCGTGCCGACATCCTGGAGGCCACGCTCAACGCCTGCATCCCGCCCGAGAGCCTGGAGGAGCAGTGGGACCTGCCCGGTCTGGAGGCGACGTTGGCGGACACCTTCGGTGGTGACTGGCCGGTTCGTCACTGGCTGGAGACCGACCACGACCTGCACGAGGAGACCCTGCGGCGACGCATTGCCGACGCCCTGACCGCGGACTATGCCAACAAGGGTGCCCAGGCGGGTGCCGCGGCCCTGCGCCAGTTCGAGAAGGCGGTGATGCTCCAGGCCCTGGATACCCACTGGAAGGACCACCTGGCGGCCATGGACTATCTGCGCCAGGGTATCCACCTGCGCGGCTATGCGCAGAAGAACCCCAAGCAGGAATACAAGCGCGAGGCCTTCGAGATGTTCTCCGCGATGCTGGATGACATCAAACAGGAGGTGGTCGGAACGCTGTGCAAGCTCCAGGTCCAGGTGGCCGAGCGGGTCCCTGAGTTGGCGCCGCAGCTGCTGCCGGCCCGCGACTTTCAGTTCCAGCATGAGGAGTTCCGCGGTTTCGGTGCCGCTGCCGACGACGCGGCACCCCCGGACGGGGCCGCGGTCGGGGAGGAGGCCCACCAGCCCTTTGTGCGCGGCGAGGAGAAGGTCGGTCGCAACGAGCCCTGTCCCTGCGGTTCGGGCAAGAAGTACAAGCAATGCCATGGCCGGGTCGCCTGAGGCCCGAGCATGACCGAGCAACCCGAACTGCACTTCCAGCCGGTCCCCGGCGTGCGTCTGGCCGCCGGCGCCGCCGGCATCCGCTACCAGGACCGCAACGACCTGGTCCTTTTTGAGCTGGCCGCCGGCAGCACCTGCGCCGCCGTCTTCACCCGCAATGCCTTCTGTGCCGCCCCGGTCACGCTGGCCCGCGCCCATCTGGGGGCGGGTGCGCCGCGTTGGTGGCTGATCAATGCCGGCAACGCCAATGCCGGCACCGGCGCCCGCGGGCTGCTGGACGCCAGCGCGAGTTGCCAGGCCCTGGCCGAGTTGACCGGGGATGCGCCCGAGCGCGTTTTGCCGTTCTCCACCGGTGTCATCGGTGAGCATCTGCCGGTGGAGCGCATCGCCACCGCCCTGCCCGCACTCTTGGGCCAGCTCGCGGCGGGCCACTGGCCGGAGGCCGCCCGTGCCATCATGACCACGGACCGGGTGCCCAAGCTCGTCTCCCGCCAGTTCGAGGTGGGCGGGCGCACCGCCACCCTCACCGGCATGGCCAAGGGCGCCGGCATGATCTGCCCGAACATGGCCACAATGCTCGGTTTTCTGGCCACCGATGTCGCGGTCGAGCCCGGTTTCCTCGCCGCCTGTCTGCATTCCGCGGTGGATCGTTCATTCAACGCCATCACCGTGGATGGTGACACCTCCACCAACGATGCCTGTGTACTGGCCGCGACCGGCGCCCTGGGCAATGCGCCCATCGCCGCCGCCGCGAGCCCGGACTATGCGTCCTTCCAGGGCGCGCTGGATGCCGTCTGCGTGGAGTTGGCCACCGCCATCGTGCGCGACGCCGAGGGTGCCACCAAACTGGTGACGGTCCGCGTCGAGGGCGCCGCCAGTCACGCCGAGGCGCGTCAGGTCGGCTATACCATTGCACACTCCCCGCTGGTGAAGACGGCGCTCTTCGCCTCCGACCCCAACTGGGGCCGCATCCTGGCCGCCATCGGCCGTGCCGGTCTCGATGATCTGGTGATTGCCGGGGTGCGGGTCTGGCTCGGCGAGGTGCTGATCGTCGACGGCGGTGGGCGTGCCCCCACCTATACCGAGGCCGCCGGGGCCGCCGTGATGCGCGCACCCGAGATCCTGATCCGGGTCGCGCTCGGTCGTGGCGAGTCGAGCGCCGAGATCCTCACCTGCGACCTGTCATACGACTATGTGCGGATCAATGCGGAGTACCGGTCTTAACGTTGTTCTCGTGACCCTGCGGCGGAGACTGTGACAGTATTCCCGTAGGATGGGTTGAGGGCAGCGAAACCCACCGTCAGCGCTTCGACCAAGCGTTGATTGCTGGGTTTCGCTACGCTCTACCCAGCCTACAGCGGGTGCTTGGATCGGTGCAGCGGCGATTGCTTCCACACTCTCGCAGCCGTGTCACGAGGAAGGAAAAAGAGGACGTCGTGCCCCTGTCCAGTAAGCAGATCCATGTCATGGCCGGGGTCCTCCAGGACGCTGAGGGTCGGGTCCTGGTCACGCGCCGCCCAGAGGCCGCCCATCAGGGCGGCCTCTGGGAGTTCCCTGGCGGCAAGCTGGAGCCCGGCGAGACCCCCGAGCAGGGTCTGTCCCGGGAACTCGCTGAGGAACTCGGCATTGAGATCCACACCAGCCGCCCCCTGATTCGGGTCCATCACGACTATGGTGACCGCCATATCCTGCTGGACGTGCGCCGCGTCGTCGCCCACGCCGGCACCCCGCACGGACGGGAGGGTCAGCCACTCGACTGGCTCGCCCCCAATGCGATGGACCCGACTCGGTTTCCCGCCGCCGATCGGCCCATCATCATGGCGCTGCGTCTGCCCCAACGCTTGCTGATCACCGGCGCGGACCCCCGCGACCCGGCCACCCTGCTGGCGCGGCTGCGGCGGGTGCTTGAGGCCGGTATCCGCCTGGTCCAATTGCGCGCCCATGAACTCGACGATGCCGCCTATCGCGACCTGGCCGGGCGCGCCTTCCCGCTCTGCGCGGCGGCCGGCGCGCGGCTCCTGCTCAACCGTGACCCCGTCGCCGTCGCGGACTGTCCGTGCCACGGTCTGCACCTCACCGCGCACCGACTGGCCGCCCTGCAACGGCGACCCGGGGCGCCTGATGAGCTGGTGGGCGCCTCCTGCCACAACGCCGCGGAGCTCAGCCGCGCCGCCGCCCTGGGGCTCGATTACGCGCTGCTGTCACCGGTCAAACCCACCGCGACCCACCCCCAGGCGCGCGCCCTGGGTTGGCCGGGGTTCGCGGCGCTCGTCGACCCCATCCCCCTGCCGGTCTATGCCCTGGGCGGGCTCACCACCACGGATCTCTCCGATGCCATTGGGCACGGCGCCCAAGGGGTCGCCGCCATCCGGGGATTGTGGCCCAATTGACTTTGTAGGGTTAACGCCGTTGCAGTCGCTCGTTTCCTGCCTCACAGCAATGTGACGGGCGATACCTTCCCCAAGGGGCAGTACCCCCACCGCGATGTGATCGCTACGCTGTCGAACGATGACCAAGAACCGCTTGAGCAATGTCCGCGTCGCGATCGTCGAAGATGACGAGAGCGCTCGACGCTCGCTCGCGCGCCTGTTGCGCGCCGCCGGGATGCAGCCGACCGCCTATGCGTCCGCCGAAGATTTTCGCGCGGACGTGCGGCAACCGCGGTTCGCGTGCCTGTTGCTCGACGTGCAGTTACTCGGCATGTCCGGGCTCGACCTGCAGCGGCAGCTGGCGGTGGAGGGCGTGACCACGCCGGTGCTCTTCATTACGGCTCACGACGATCCCCAGGCGCGTGCGCAGGCGATGGCAGGGGGGTGTGTGGGGTTTTTCCGCAAGACGGACGCCGGGAGCGAGCTACTCGACGCCATTCGGCGCGTCGTCTAATATCCCGCCATGAATTGGATCACCATTGCCTGGCCGATGGTCGCGTCCGCCTGCCTCACCCTGGGGCTGATCGAGTTACGCATCGGCCTGACTCAACCGCCGCGTGCGGCCCGCCTGCTATTTGCACTCAGCGCCTTTGCCGTCGCCGGCATTTCCGGTTTGGAGCTGGCCTTGACGCGCGCCGACAACTTGGCCGACTGGTGGCCGTTGATGCGTTGGCTGGACATCGCGGTCGGCCTGATGATGGTCTCGCTCACCGCGTTCATCTGGGTCTATTTCGGTACCGGCAGCAAATGGCTCGCGCTGGCGGTGCCGGGCCTCTACGCGGTGGGATTGGCGTTCGACTATCTTCCCGGGTCGGGGATGACCTACCAGCAGATCACCGGCTTCAGAACGGTCGAGACGTTCGGCGGGGTCACCTTCAACCTGGCCGAGGGTGTGCCGAATCCCTGGAATGTATTCCCTTATCTGGCGGTCCTGGCGCTGATCGTGTTCGTGGTGGATGCCTCGGCCAGACTGTGGCGCCGTGGCGGGCGCTGGCGCGCGGCGGTGGTCGGGGGCAGCATCGTGCTCTTCTTCCTGGTGGGTGGGGGCCAGGCGGCCTTGATCGAAACGGGGGCCGTGCAGATGCCCTACCTGATCAGTTGGGCCTATCTTGTCATCCTGGTGGCGATGGCGAGCGAGTTGCACGCCGACGTGTTGGCGGCGGCACAGCTTGCCTCCCGATTGCAGGACAGCGAGATGGTCCTGCAACAGTTGCGCAGTCAGTTGGCCCACGCCAGCCGCGTCTCGCTGATGGGACAGCTTGCCTCGGCGCTCGCCCACGAGCTGAACCAGCCGCTCGGGGCCATCCTGCGTAACGCCGAGGCCGCCGAGCTCTTCCTCGCTCAGGACCCGCCGGACTTGGATGAACTGCGTGCCATTCTGCTGGACATCCGCCAGGACGACCGACGTGCCAGCGACGTCATCGAGCGGCTGCGTACCTTGCTCAAACGCCGCAGCCTCGCCCCCTGCGCCTTGTCGGTGGGCGACCTGTTGACCACGGTGGCCGCACTGACGCGCGGCGATGCCGCGGCCCGCCAGACCCGCCTGGAGATCGCCGCCGCCCCCGGGCTGCCGCTGGTCATGGGCGATGCCGTACACCTTCAGCAGGTGCTGCTCAATCTCGTGCTCAACGCGATGGATGCCGTGGGACACCTGCCCGCCGAGCGGCGGCAGGTGCGAGTGGGGGCGCAACGCCCTGACGAGCGCGCGGTTGAAGTGAGCGTCAGTGACGGCGGGCACGGGATCGCCCCGGACCAACTCGGGCAACTGTTCGAGCCGTTCTTTACCACCAAGCCGCACGGCATGGGCATCGGGCTCGCGATCTCACGCACCATCATTGAGGCGCACGGCGGACGCATCTGGGCGGAGAACAACGGCTCGGACGGCGCGACCTTTCGCTTTACACTTCCGCTGGTGGAGGAATCACCCGCACCGTGAGCGACGCCACCCAGAGTGATCACGGGCCGGTGGTCCATGTCGTTGACGACGACGCCTCCTTCCTGGTGGCCGTCGGGCGCCTGCTGCGGGCGGCGGGCCGCACGGTTCGGACCTTTGCCTCGGCGGCCGAGCTGCTCGCGCAACTCGGCGATACCCCGGGCTGCGTCATCGCCGATCTGCGGATGCCGGGAATGGACGGCCTCGACCTACAGCAAGCGCTGTTGCGGCAAGCGAATGCGCTGCCGGTGATCTTTCTGACCGGCGAAGGTGATATCCCTACGAGTGTGCGTGCAATGCGCCACGGTGCCGAGGATTTCCTCACCAAGCAAGCGCCTCAGGAGGACCTGCTCGCCGCCGTGGACCGGGCGATCGCCCGCGACGCCCGCCAGCGCGCGGAAGGCGCCCGTTTGCGCGCGCTGCGCACCCGGCTCGACACCCTCAGCCCGCGGGAACACGACGTGCTGCGGCAGGTGGTGCGGGGACGGCTGAACAAGCAGATCGCGGCCGATCTCGGGATCGGCGAGCGCACCGTCAAGCTACATCGCACGGCCATCACGACCAAGCTCCAGCTGCGCTCCGTGGCCGAGTTGACCCGTCTGGTCCAGGAGTTGGGTCTGTTCGTGGAGCACCCGCCGACCTGCCCTAAAGGGCAGTAGTCGCAGCGCGGGCGTGCGGCTAGGCTGCCAGGAGCGGCGCCGGCTGAACCGGCTGAGCGTGCCTGCAAACTCTCACGGCCATGCCACTCCATCTGTTTGAGGAACGCGCGTATGCAACGCAAGAAACCATCGGTTGTTGAATCGGCCTTCCCCCCCGGGCTGACGACGGCCTGCTCAGTTCTCGCCTTGACGGTCTGTCTGAGCGCCGTCAGCGCCCAGGCCGCCGACCAGGGCGCACGCCGCCATGCCCGCGGCGCCTACGACACTGTCACCGCTACCTACGCGGTGGTCGACGGCGATGAGATCGATGTCATCAGCGAGCGCTTCGAGATTCCGGTCGCGGATCTCAAGGCGCAGAACAAGCTGTCTGCAGACGACGTCAGGAAGGGTCAGAAACTGGTCATCGGCGCCGCCGCGCAGGCGGCCCCTGCTGCTCGCAGCGTCGCGAGCGCGGGCGACGCCAAAAAGCCCAACATCCTCTTCATCATGGGAGACGACATCGGCATCATGAACGTCGGTGCCTATCACCGTGGCCTCATGGTCGGGGAGACGCCCAATATTGACCGCATCGCCCAGGAAGGTGCGCTCTTTCAGACCTATTACGCCGAGCAGAGCTGCACGGCCGGGCGCACGGCCTTTTTCACCGGCATGCACCCACTGCGCGCGGGCATGATCATGCCCCAACTGCCCGGCGCCACCAGTTCGTTGCTGCCCGGCACCCCGGCAATCGCCAAATTCCTGCAAGACCTCGGCTACAACACCGGCGAGTTCGGCAAGAATCACTTGGGCGACAAGACGGCCTCCCTGCCGACCGCCCACGGCTTCCAGGAGTTCTGGGGCTATCTGTACCACCTGGATGCGATGCAGGGCGTGAGCTTCCCGGACATCAACAAGTCCCCGACCGAGCAGACGGTCGTACCCCCGTGCAAGAACACCCCGGTCCCCGGGCTCTCGGACCCGCCCGGTGCGCTCGATCCGAAGACCGCACTCTGCATGACCCCGCCGCGGCCCATCATTGCCTGCAAGTCGTCCGACGGCACGGAAAAGAACCAGACCTGCAAAGACGAAGGGCCGCTGACGCTGGAGCGTTCCAAGACCGTGGATGAGGAGATCTCGACCAAGGTCATCGACTACCTGGACCGTAACGACCCCAAGAAGACCGGCAAGCCCTTCTTCGTCTGGTACAACCCGGCGCGCATGCACATCACGACCATGCTCTCGCCCAAATACGAAGCCATGCTGGGCGAGAAGGGCGGCAAGGACTGGGGCATCAACGAAGTCGGCATGAAGCAGCTCGACGATAACGTCGGCTATGTCCTGAAGAAGCTGGAGGAGATGGGCGAGCTCGATAACACCATCGTCGTCTTCACCACCGACAACGGCGCCGAGGCCATCACCTACCCGGACGGCGGCGTCACGCCCTTCCGTGGCGGGAAACTCACGACCTGGGAAGGCGGAATGCGCGCTCCGCTCGTAGTGCGGTGGCCGGGACACATCAAGCCCGGCACGGTCAACGATCAGATCGTTTCCGCGCTTGACTGGCTGCCGACCCTCGTTGATATCGCGGGCGGTCCCAAGGGGGACGGCCTGAAGAAGCAGGTTGAGGCGGGTACCTACCCCGGTATCGTCAAGACGACGCTCGATGGCGTCAATCAGCGCGACTATCTGGAAGGCAAGGGCGCTTCCGCGCGCGACTACTTCTTCTATTACACCGGCGTGCATCCGTCCGCGGTTCGCTACAAGAACTGGAAGTTCTACTACTCGATGGCACCCTCGTCGTCGACCGGCGGTCTGACGGGAGTCGTGACCTATCACTGGACCCAGGTCAACAACATCAAGCGCGATCCCTTCGAGCAGGCCGTCGCCGAGGACCAGAAGACGCTGCTGGGTTACGGCGGCGCGCTGGCGGCCCCGAGCACGGCCTATATCTATGACTGGAACCTGCTGCCCATCGGGCAGTTGATGTGGCTGAAGGAGCTGGAGACCTACCGGGCGTTTCCGCCGCTGCAAACGCCGGCGAGCTACAACCTGGATCAGGTGATTGAGGCGATGAAGGACGCGAAGCACATCAGCCACGCGGGGGAATAGTCCCAGACCTCAGCGAGTGGGCGGCCCGCAAGGGTCGCCCACTCGAACCTATAAGGGAGATGCCAGTGATGAAACCCATGCCCACCTTTGCCGCGTTCACGCGCCTTTTGGCATTGGGCGCCCTGCTCGTCCTGCCTACCCGCGCCCTGGCGGCGACCGATCCGCTACCCTCTTGGAACGATGGCCCCGCTAAGCAGGCCATCGTCGCCTTCGTGAATGAGACCACCGACCAGTCGAGCGCGAAATTCGTACCGCCCGTCGAGCGTATCGCCACCTTCGACCAGGACGGCACCCTGTGGGTCTCGCACCCGATTTACACGCAAGTGATGTATTGCCTGGATCAGGTTCCCAAGCTGGTCGATAAACAGCCCCAATTGCGCGAGGTCGAGCCGTTCAAGACGGTCCTGTCGGGCGACCGCGAGGCGATTGCCAAGCTGCCGATGAAGGCGCTCGAAAAGATTCTTGTCGCGACGCTGACCGGCATGTCGACCGACGCGTTCCAGGCCGAGGTCAAGGCGTGGCTCGCCAAGGCCCGCGACCCACGCTGGCATCGACCCTTTACCGAGTTGACCTACCAGCCGATGCAGGAGGTCCTGCATTATCTGCGGGACAACGGCTATAAGACTTTCATCGTCACCGGGGGTGGTCAGGACTTTGTGCGCGTCTATTCCGATGCGGTCTACGGCATCCCCCCGGAACAGGTGGTCGGCAGCGCCGGTGTGACAAAATATGAATACGATAAGAACGGCATGCCGTTCCTGATCAAGGAGCCCAAGCTCCTGCTCAACGATGACCATGCAGGCAAGCCCGAGGGCATTCACCTGATGATCGGCCAGCGTCCCCATGCCGCCTTCGGCAACTCCACCGGCGACCGCCAGATGCTGGAATACACCAAGGCCGGTGACGGCGCGCGGCTGTCCATGCTCGTGCTGCATGATGACGCCGCGCGCGAATATGCCTATGGCCTGACGCAAGGGCTGCCCGACACCACGGTCGGCAGCTTCACCCAGGCGCTGTATGACGAGGCGAAGAAGGCGGGCTGGACGGTCATCAGCATCAAGAGCGATTGGAAACGCGTCTTCGCGTTTGATCAATAGCATCCGCGGGCCATGGTCAAACGAGAACATGTGAAGAACAACCAGGCCTACGTCGGCGAACCCAAGCAGTATCAGGCCTACCAGCAATTGCGCGTGGCTAGACAGACCAGCGACCAGAACCTGGAGGCCGCGGAGCTGAACCAGGCGGCGTCGATGAACTGGGGTGCCTGGGGTGGGATAGGCGGCCCCGGTTGGTATTGAGCCGATCCTGAACCGCGCCAGTGGTGCCGACGATGCCATGATACGGGTCCATCACGACGATGGCGACCGCCATATCCTGCCGGATGTGTGCCGGGTCGATGCCCACGCCGGCACCCCCACCAGGGACGGGAGGGGCAGCCTCTCGACTGGCTCGCCCCCGATGCGATGGAGCCGACCCGATTCCCCGCCGCCCATCGGCCCATCATCATGGCGCTGCACCCATTCGGCGCGGCGCTCAAGTGATTGCGACCATCCGGGGATTATGGCCCAATGGAGGTTCAAGCCAGATAAGGAGTTTGCCGATGTCGATCTTGGAGTCCTGCCAGCCCCGCGCGGATCTACTCGCCGGCACTCTCAACCCGGAAATCTTCACTGCCAACCTGATGCAGGTCATCGACCACTACCGGGGCGATCCCGACGTGGTCCAGAACATCTACACCGACCCGGTGGCCTTCTTCGGCGAGGGAACCTATCCCACCGAGGGCATGCGCCAGGTCCTGCGCAACTGCTTCGGCCGGCTCGGCGGGACCGACGCCACCTATCCGGCCATCCAACGCATGGAGAGCGCCTTCGGCGGCGGCAAGACCCACACCCTGATCGGCGCCACCCACCTGGCCTTCCAGGGCACCGCCATCGCCGCGGCGGCCCAAGGCGTGATCGACCCCGCCCTGTTGCTGGCCCCCGGTGAGGTCACGGTGGTCGGGATCGCCGGCGACCGCGTCGCCATCCACGAGACCCATGGCGCCCGGCTGATCCCCTATACCCTTTGGGGCGAGATCGCCTTCCAGATCGGCGGCGAGGCACTCTATCAGGCAATCGGCCCCTCGGCCAGTTCCTTCGGCTCCCCGGGGGACGAGTATTTCGACTGCGTCTTCAAGGGCCGCAAGGTCCTCATCATGCTCGACGAGCTGGCCGCCTACGCCGCCCGTATCGAGGCCGCCCGGCCGGGTGGGCGTTCCAGCGTCGCCACCTTCCTGATGTCGCTCTTCCAGTACGCCAAGGAGCATACCGGGCTCGCCGTGATCCTCACCCTGGCCAGTCAGCGCGACGCCTTTGCCCGCCAGACCGCGATGATCCTGGACCTGGTCTCCAAGGCCCGCGGCCAGGACGTATCGAAGGAGGAAGCGCTCGGGATCGCCCGCGCGGCGGACGGCGAGGTCCGCAGCGTCGTCCAGCGCGACGCCACCGCTGTAGTGCCGGTCCGCGGCCAGGAAATCTCCCGCGTGCTGGCGCGGCGCCTGTTCGCCCACATCGACCAGGACGGCGCCGCCGCCACGGCCGACGCCTACATGGAGATGTACCGGCGCACCGCCTTGCTGCTGCCCGAGCAGGCCCGGCAGGAGACCTATCGGGAGCGCCTGACCGCCCACTATCCCTTTCACCCGACCCTGATCGACTACCTGACCGACAAGCTCGCCACCGTCGAGAGCTTCCAGGGGACCCGCGGCGTGCTGCGGGTCCTGGCCCTCACGGTCGCCAACCTCTGGCGCCGCCAGTCCCCCGCACCCATGATCCATGCCTGTCACCTGGATCTACGTGACCCCCGACTCTCCGACGAGCTGGTGAGCCGCACCGAGAGTGCCGAGCTGATGCCGATCATCAACGCCGACCTCGGCGGCCCCGACAGCGGCGACCTCAAGGCACAGCACAGCAACGCCGCCCTGGCCGATCGCGCCAATCCCCACCCGGACGGCTTTCCGCTGCACGAATACGCGTGGAAGACTGTCTTCCTGCACAGCCTGGCGGGCTTCGGCGACGGGCTTGGTTCCAACGTCTTCGGTATCGCCAAGCAGGACGCCCTGTTTGCCACCGCCTTTCCGGGCATGACCCCGCCCCAGGTCGAAACGGCCCTCGACGCCCTGCGCTCCCAGGCCTATTACCTGCGCTACTCGGAGACCGAAGGTCGCTATTACGCGAGCACCGGTGTTTCGATCAACCGCGTCCTGGCCGACATCCGCCGGGCCCTGCGCGGTACCAAGGGCGTCGAGCAGCTCATCCACGAGACCTCGCGCAAGGTAGTGAAGCCCGGCACCCTCAATTTCGAGGTCGTGGCCGAGGTGGAGCTTCCGGAACGCATCCCCGACAAGGGCACCCAGGGCCAATCAGGGCCCACCCTGGCCCTGATCGCCCTGGACAGCCCCGCGGTGGACCCTGCGCAGTTCATCACCCAGGCAGGACCCAACAAGCCCCGCCTGCACCAGAACCTGATATTTTTGCTGGTGCCGGACACCGTCGAGGTGGCCGGCGAGCACCTACCCGGCGATGACATGCTCGACAACGCCGCCACCCGCGCACTCGATCTGCGCGAGCGCCTGACCGGCATCGGCATCGACGTACTGGCGCGGCGCACGCTCAAGCACAACCCGGCGGGCTACGGCCTGTCAGATGCCGCCTTGAGTGACCAAACCTTCAAACGCGACACCGATGAGCGCGAGAACGCCCTTCAGACCGTCGTCACCCAGGCGTACCGCAACCTCTGGTTTCCGGGGCAGGGCGGTAAGATCGTCCGCCGCGAGATCAGTACCGCCGGCGGCGAGGGCGGGCGCTCCGTCATCGAGAGTATCCGCGAGGTCCTGCTCGCCGACGGCAAGCTCGTCACCGCCGAACTGGCCCTCACCAGCTCGGCCGCCGGCGCCGCCGTCAAACTGTTCTTCGCCGCGAACAAGGATTACCAGACCCTCGAGGACCTGCGCAGCGCCTTCGCCTGCCGCCGTGACTGGCCCGTGTTGGAGGAAAAGGGCGTCTTCAACACGCTCATCCGTTCTGGGATAGGCCACAGCGCCTGGTGCCTTTTCCGCATGGGGGCGGCCGAATCGGTGAAACCGGCCGAATTCCACGCCCGCGAGACGGGCGAGCTCCCGCTCCCGATCGACCTCACCGAGCCGGGCTGGAGCCTGGTTACCCCCCAGGGAGCCAAACAGCGCAACTGGACCGCCGCGGACAAGCCGGACCCCGCCCAGATCCTCAAGTGGGTCCACAAGGCAATCGTCGAGGCCCGCTATTGCTCAGTCTCCGATATCGCCGACGCGGTGGCGCAGACCCACGGCGACATCTCAGTCCAGGACACCGGCCGCGCCATCGACGAACTGGTCAAGGCCAACCACCTCTATGTCCATGCCCCGGACCAGGACCCGGGCAGCGACCCCAGTGTCCTGCGCGGGGCCACCAACTGGGTGATGGAGACCCTCGGCCCGGACTATCAGGTCATCACCAAGACCGAGGCCGCTACCCGGGGTTGGGTGACTACGAAGGACAAAACCCTGTCGTTCTCAGGCGAGCAGGCGCGCAAGAAGGTCCTGCCACTGCTGAAGCGGCTCGCGTCGATCTACCAGACCGGCGGCACCTCCACCATCGATTACCTGGAAGTGAGCGGCCTTAAGCTCCCCGCGGGGGGGCAGATCAGTCTGCGACTGGATCAACTCAAGCCCGAGGATGTGAAGGCCCTCGACGAACTGCTGGCCCCGGCGATGGCCCTGACCACCCACGACAAGGACACCGAGGTCCAACTCGTCATCAATGAGCCACAGGACGGCTGCAAGCTCGTCGCCGAATTGAGCAAAGACTAGGTTATCGATCGCCACCCATGGCCAAGAGAAAAGAATCACTCGACCTCGCCAAACACCTTGCCGAGCGGCTGGCCAAACAGAGCGCCAAGGCGCCCTTTCTGCTGCGCATCACGCAATGGCAGGGCGCCCCGGTCCCCGTGCTGGTGGTCAAGGAGCGCCAGTACCGCGACCAGGGCGAGGCCGCCAAGGGGCCTGACGGCCAGCGCAGCCGTGCCCGTCCCGTCCTGATCGAGCGCGGTAACCTCTGCGGCGAACCGCTGCACCGCTGCCTACCGATGCTGCGCCGCATCGTCGAGGGTGTCACCGATCCGGCCGGCGTCCCCCTGGAGCTTGCCCGCTATCTCACCGCCGAGGGGCTGCGTATCCGCGGCAACCTACCCCTGGATGAAGAGGCCGGCGCCAAACTCGCCCTGATCTTCCGTTTGCAGGATCGCATCAAAGACTTGGATCGCGTGGAGCTGATCGCTTACCGTGTCCGCCAGTTCACCCGTGAAGAGGCCGCCTACTGGCTGTCGCGGACCGTCAGCTTTGGGCCGATCGCCAACCGCTGGGCGCTTTCCGGGTTGCGGATCATGTTGGGGGGGCATGCGGACGACAAGGGGGTTGCGGAAATGCTGGAGCGGCTGCGGCTGGCGGCATGAACGCCGATCTTGCAAAGTCGGCACCGCAGCAGGATGCCGCCGAGTGCTGCGAAGGCCCGATGGCGGCGGCCTTCTCCCGGCTCGCCGATTTGACGCGCCTCGGGCCTGACTGGGATTCCTATGGCGCTGATCCGATCGCACACGCTTGTCTGGCCAACGTCAGGGCCGTATTGGCGGCCCTGCCCGCTGATACCCCAGCCCCGGAGATCACCCCAAACCCAAATGGCACCCTGACCGTGGATTGGGTAGCTGAGGGATACCGCCTCTCGTTCGAGATCGGTGCTAGCCGCTACAGCGCGTGTTGGGAATCGGCGGCCGGGGTGCAGACCGATGAAGGCGACATCCTGCGGGGCATCCCTGCATTCGTCAGCGAGGCCCTGGCATTCCTCCGGCCACTGGCGTTCGCGGCTCGGAGCGCCTGACGCTTCGCCTTTTCACCGGATTGGCGGAACTGCGTACGGTGTTTCCCTAAGGATGCGCGATGCCCGTCAACACATTTTCACTCCAACCAGGCAGCACCCGGGCCAAGCGATCGTCATTCGTCCACAGTCCAGTACATCCATGACTTTGCGCCAAGGCGACATGCAACGCATCCGGCGTTTTGAGACCAGCCACGCGCCATTGCAAGGCCGCATCGACCACCCGATCGTCAATTGCAATGATCTCATGAGTACGCAGGAACGATTCATAGCGTGCGGCAAGGGCATGGTCACGCTCCCGCAGCGGTCGGGCGAGAACCTCAAGCCGCGTCAATGCGGAGACGCTGAACAGCGCATCGACCTGCGCGGCAATGCGCAAGTGCAATGGCAAGAAGAAGTGCGGATGCCGTTCGACCAGATAGATGGCGATGCAGGAATCCAGGTAGATTTTGTTTATCACATCAATCGCCCCAAGCGCTGCGGTTGGCGGCAATCTCGCGCTCCATAGTGCCCGGGTCGCCTGGGGGCGCCGCGGCAAAGTCGGGGCTATCCAGGATATGCAACAAGGCGGCCCCAGCGCCGTGCTTCGGCAAGCCTTCATCGACCGGCGTGAGAATGGTCACGACGGCTCGCATGGTTCGTGGAAGCCTGAGAGGCTCAAGTAATGTAACCCTGCCATCCGGGCTGATTTCAGCTTCGATTGCCTGTAACATGGTAGCCTCCGTTGTTGAGCGCAGCGGGCGCCGGGTGTCAGGGGTATCAGGGGTGTCGGCGGCCGACAGTGGCCCTGAGTGTTTCCGGCCTATATCAGTCGCTCGATCGGCCGCGTAACCTTCGCCTCCCAGACTATGGGATACTTGAGCCGTTCGGCAAGGGCTTCGCGACGATGCGATCGAACAGATCACAGGAGGACCGCATCTTGCCATGCAACTCAGGCGGATCAGTGCGCCGCCGGGGCGTTGGCGTAGCGAGATGACCTCTGGGCGTACGCAGCCGAGTCTCCCGCACACTGAGGAGGGTCCCCTGAGCACTGAGCCGGGTCTCCCGCGCACTGACCTGAGTCCCCTGCGCGCTGAGCCGGGTCCCCTGCGCACTGAGCCGGGTCCCCTGCGCACTGAGCCGGGTCCCCTG
>CAILVI010000317.1 GCA_903837595.1 uncultured Thiodictyon sp. | reverse complement strand
TAATACGAGTCGCTCTCACTTGGCAGACGCGTTTGGTATTAATTGCAGATACGCGCGTCGTCCGGGACGGCTCGACCAAGGATTTCCCGGCCGTCACGAATAGACGGTGCTGGAAAATGCGAGTTTCCTGTCAGGCACTAGGTAAACAGTTTCCTTGAGTTCCCGACGCCTGTAAATCGCATATTCATGGGGGGCGGCACCCGTCAACCAGCGCTTAAGGAAAAGTGATGGGTGAGGCCGGTAACGGCCATGGCGCCCGCGCCACCCCGGAAGATGAAAGTGGCGGGCGTCTTGGCCGTTCCCCTCCCCGGCCCTCCCCCAATAGGGGAGGGAGAATTGGAGCGCGCTCCCGGCGCGACTTTCACGGCAAAAGCAAGGCGCTTGCCAGGGCGATCACCGTCGCCCTATGATTCCCGCGGCGGAAACGCCACCCCTGATGAGGAGAAAACCCGCCTCCAGGGGCCATCGAGACAGTATCTGGTGAGCAAGTAACCATGGTGTCAACTGTGTCCCTCCCCGCGGTGCGACAGGTGTTGGTCGTCGAGGACGATCCTTCATTTCAGCGCTCCATCGCAGAGGCAGTGATTCAATTGGGGAACCAGTGGCTGGTGCATGGCTTTAAGACCGGGGCTGAGGCCCTGGCCTGCTGTAACGATCCCGCCGCGTGTCTGGATTTGGCCCTGGTTGATCTCGGGCTGCCGGATCTCGACGGTATTGAGGTCATCCGCGCCATCCATGACCGTTTCCCCGCGGTGCCGATCCTGGTGATTTCGGTCGTTTCCACTGAAACACGGGTGCTGGCGGCCATTCGCGCGGGCGCGCTGGGCTATATCTTGAAGGGCGATTCGAGTATTTCGATGACGCGCGCGATCGAGCAAATCATGCAGGGTAACTATCCGATCAGTCCGAAGTTGGCGCGCTATCTATTTAAACTGGCCGGGCGTGGGCCGGCGGCGGGCGTTCCCGAGCTGCCCCGGCTGACGAGCAAGGAGGCCGAGCTACTGCAACATCTGGCCAGCGGAAAGTCATACGGTCAGGCTGGGGAGGCGATGGGCGTGGCGCTGTCAACCGTCCAGTCCTATATCCGCAATCTCTATCGCAAGCTCGATGTCCACTCCCAGACGCAGGCCGTGTCACGGGCCCGGGAGCACGGGCTCCTGGTCAAAGGATAGGCTCAGGGAGATACAGGTGCCCGGTGCACGACGGCTGAAGTGGAGTCGGGCGCCAATGTCCCGTGCGCGGTGTTGCATATTGCCCATGCCGCGTCCTTGCTCGACCGCTTCCGGGATACCGATGCCGTCGTCCGCCACGGTGATGTGCAATTGCCCGTCCGCCTGATAGATCGCGTGTAAGTCGATCTGGCTGGCCTGGGCATGTTTGAGTGCGTTGTTCAGGGCCTCCTGCACGATGCGCAGGATTTGCAGGATCAGCCGCTGATCGATCGGCGGGCAGGCATCCAATACGATGTGCCAGTCGACCCGGACCGGTTGCTCGGACAACCGGTTCGCGCAGCGATAGCGATAATCGACGATGGCGTCGCGCAGGCTTTTCTCCTCATTGCTCATGGTGTCGACGACCAGATAGAGGTCGTCGAGGCATTCGTGCAACAAGACCTGGATTTGGGCTTGGGTGAGCTCACTGTGCGCAATGCGCAGCCGGGCGCTGGCCAGTTGGGAACCAAAGCCGTCGTGCATGTCCTGCAACAGCCGTTCGCGTTCGTCCGTGCGCGAACGTTCGACCTCAATGGCGGTGAGTTGCTCATAGGCGTGGCGCAGTGCCTGTTCGCGATCCGCAACCTGGCGTTCGAGTGACCCGTAGAGTCGGGCGTTTTCGATTGAAATCGCCAGCTGTCCGCACAGCATGGATACGGCCTCAATGCGTGCGGCGGTGAAGGCGGCGCGAAACAGCCGATTCTCCAGGACCAGAAAAGCCGTGAGCCGCCCATGGCCGAAGACCGGCAGGCCCAGCAGTGAGCATAGTGGCAGATCAGCGAAGTGTGGATCACCGGCAAAGCGGCGGTCGATCACCGCATCGTCGGAGACCACGGAGGTGAGCGTTGTCAGTGCCAACCGCAGCCCTTTGGCGGAGATGATTGCGCGTTGCGCGGCCTCCTCTACCGCCATGCGCCCCAACGATTCCCCGTGGTGTAGCCCACCTTCCAGGTGCCAGCGCCCCGCCTCATCGGCCATCAGTATTCGCACATCGGTGGCGCCGGTCAGTTGGCTCAGCAGTTCCACCACCCGCTCGACCAGTCGCGGCAGCGACCGTTCAGACGCCAGTGCCTGGGATGCGCGCAGCAGGGCCACCTGGTCGAGGGCATCGGCACCCATACTGCCGCTGCTGCCATACTCGCCCGAGTCCAGAAACGGTAGACTCATGCGCATCGCTCGCGCCTTGCCCGTCGCGCCCCACTGCCGATAGAGTGCATGCGCCCTGGTCAGCAGCGCGCGACCGGCGTGCTCCAACCCGTGCCGCATGAAGCAGTGTCCGGCGCGTTCGGTGATCAGCGCCTGGTGCCAGGGCCGCGCCTGCGCCTGGCGCATGGCCTGCTCGAACGCCTGGAATGCGTCAGCGGATTGGCCCAGGGCGTCCAGCCGCTGCGCCTCCACCAAGGTGGCGAGATGACCAAAGTTCATGGGCGCCGCTGCGGCGCGGTCCCCAAGCCAGGTTTGGTGGATGGCGAGTCGTTCCCCGAGCGCGGTGCGGCTGGCTTGCGGTGTGACGCGGATTTGCGCGATGAGCACCAGTGACTGCAGCACGCTGATCAATGCCGTTGCGTAATGACCGTGGATCGCTAGACTGAGCTTTACGGCCGGCTCGACATGGCAGGCCAGCGCCTGTTCATCGTGAAACAGACAGGCCGCCAGCGCACGGTAGAGGTGGAAGTAGCACAGCGCCTTCGGATTCTCCCGGGCGGCAAGCTGATACGTCGATTCGTCGAAGTCGGCGTCGGTGAAACTTCCCGGCCCGGCGGTCTTACCTTCCAGTGAGCGGATCAATTGTCGATAAGGCAAGTACGACTGCTCGGCATGCAAATTCCCGACCTTGTGCGCAAAGCTGAGTGCGGACGCGTTCTCTGCTTGTATGTCGGTAAGCCGGGCGCAGGTATCCAGTAGGGCGGCCTGCGTTGGGTAGAAGACGAAAGAGGCAAATTCCTCGTCGCCGGCACGCAATAATTCACGGAACGCCTGGCGCGCATGAGCGACATCCTCCTCAAGCGGGTGCAGCCAATGACTGATATAATTGGCATAAAAGAACAGGGCATGCGCGGTCTCGCGGCTGTGTTCCCGTACCCGGCCCACAGCGAGTACGATCCGTGCCAAGCGTTCTGCGGTGGCGAAATCGCGGCACATTCCAATCAGGGGCGAGCCCACGCAGGCCATTGGAAAGAGGGCTGCCGCACAATAGCCTTCTTCGATCCAAAGTCGACCCAGGCGCAGCACCAACCAAGCCGAGAGGATCGGATGACAGGCGTTGGCCGCGAGCAGCATGTTGTTCATGAGTTTGGCGGCACCCGCTAGGCGTGGGTCAGTCAGCTCCGCACGCTCCCCCAGGTGTTCAAGCGCGCCAACTGCGACATGACGATAGAAGGCCCCCAGTTCTTGTCCCAGGGCGGTCTCCGGCTGGATGGATGCAGTGGTTTCCCGGTTCGCCATACCATGCAGCACAAAGACGTCGGAAAACTCTGCGAATAACGTCTTGAGGCTGCGATCGAGGTCGTCCAGCGGGATCGTCAGGCCGTGTCGGGCGACGCGTTCGCATCCCAGCGCGATGGCCTCTCGGTAGCGGTTGCGATTGACTAGATTTGCAATTTGTATGCACGTGGGGTCAACCAGCAGTTCGGGGCCTGCGCTGTTCGCCAGGAGTTGTGCATAGACGGCGTCCGCCTCGCCTTGGCGTGCCTGGCTGTGGAGCGTGAGGTGCAACTCGGCATGCAGATCGAAAGCGGTCTGGTGTTCGCTGTGCCAGGCGTCCGTCGGCAACAGGTCCAGACTCAAGCGCACGAAGCGTTCGGCGGTGGTAAAGTCGCCGGCCCGGCGGGCCCGGACGGCGGCGGTGAGAAACAGGTCGCGGGCGAGTGCCCGTTCGGTCGTTGCAATAATCAAGGGGGCCGCGGCGGCATAGTGGCGGGCGGTGTGCATGCGCAGGCTTGGGTCGCCGCCGGGCTGGGCGAACCTTCTGGCCATGGCCAGATGGAGGCGATGCCGCCACGCGTCGTCGCGTAGCCCGTAGGCCGCCTGCTGCATCCGGTCGTGACAGAATCGCAGCGTAACGCCTCGATCGGCCTGATGAAACGCAAGCGCATTGGGCGTGATGAGAACCCCGCGCTCCAAGGCTGGCAGGAGTCGCCTGGTGAGCGTGTCCGGTGTCTGCGCGGTGGCGAGCGCCAGCAACGCCAGTGTGCATTCGTTGCCCAGGCAGGCGGCGGCGACCAGCGACTCCGCGGTCTCAGTGGCGAATTCGCCCAACCCTGCGGCGAGGAAGTCAACCACATTGTCACTGGCCCGGTGGGCCAGGATGGTCGCGATGTCCCAGTGCCATCGCCCCTGCTCCGGGTCGGGACGCAATGCGCCCTGCCGGTAGAGGGCATCTAAGAATGCAATGGTAAAAAATGGGTTGCCGTGGGTTTTGGCGAACAGGGCCCCGGTGAGCAGGGGCAACGCGGCGGCTGGCGTTTGCAGCATGTCGGCGAGTAGTGCGTTGAGATCGCTCACCGTCAGGCTGGTCAGCGTCAGCACCGGGGCAGGACTCCCGTTAGCGGTTGGCCGGTGCAGCAGCCGCAGGAGCGGATGGCCTTGCGCGGTTTCGTTGTCACGGTAGGCGCCGATCAGCAGCAGGCCATGGAGTCCGGGGTCCTCCAGCAGCGCCCCGATGAAGTCCAGAGACGGCTGATCGGCCCATTGCAGGTCGTCGAGAAACAACACCAACGGATGTTCGGGTGTGGCGATCTGGCGCAGCAGGGCGACCAGCAGGGCCCGCAGGCGCACCTGCGATTCCAGCGGTCCGAGCGGCGGCGGCGGCGTTTGCGCGCCGAGCAGCGCCTCCAGTTCCGGTATCACCTCGAACAGTGCGCCGGCGTCCGGGCCCAGGCCCGCCAGCATCCGCTCGCGCCGCCGTATGACTGCCGTCTCGGGTTCGGCCAACAGCAACTGGCACAATTGACGCAGGCTTTGTGCGGGCGCCAGAAAGGGGCGATCCCGTTGAAACTGCTCGAACTTGCCGCTGATGAACAGACCGTCGCCGAGTGTGACCGGGCGGTCCAGTTCGTGGATCAGTGCCGTCTTGCCGACCCCCGAATAACCGGCGATAAACAGTGCCTGAGTGCCGCCCCCTTGATCGTCAGTGCGGGTGACGCTCGCAAAGGCCGCTCGCAGTGCCGCCAGTTCCTGGCTGCGTCCATACAGGGCATGGGGCGGGCGGGGCCGCAGTGGCAGGTCGCGCGCCTGCAACTGCACCCGCGTGAGCGGTGCCTGTTCCGCGAGCGCTTGGCGTAATGCCCGCAGGTCATGGGCTAGCCCTGCGGCGCTTCGGTAGCGCTCGTCCGGTTCCTTGGCCAGTAGCGCCAGGATCAACTCGGATAACCGGGAGGGCAACCAGGTGGCTAGCTCCCCCGGTGGCCGCGGGGCGCGGGCCAAATGGGCATGGATCAGGGGCAGCGTGTCGGTCTCCCCAAAGGGGGGGGCGCCGGTCGCCAGGGCGTAGAGCGTGGCGCCCAGCGAATACAGATCGGTGCGGCAATCCACCGGTCGATTCATTCGCCCGGTCTGCTCGGGCGACAGGTAGGCCGGGGTACCCGGCAGGCGACTCAAGGGGTCGAACCCCGGGTGTTCTTCGGCAAAGGTGGTGGCCAGATCGAAGTCGATGATCTGCACTCGCCGGTCGTCCAGTCGTACCACGATATTGGCGGGGTTCAGATCCTTGTGGATCACGCCGCGCCCGTGGATCTCGGCCACCTGGTGCGCCAGGGCCGTGGCCAGGGTGAGGAAGCACTCCAGGTCGGGTTGCCCCAAGAGGCCCGCGTCGCTCAACGGTACGCCGCCGAAGTCCACCATCGCCAGCTCCGGGACGGTTGGGTCGTAGTGCACCAGGCGCGGACAGTCGGCGAGGCCCCGCAATTGCTTCAGGATGCGCTGTTCATTGTGTAGCGCGGACTGGGCCGTGAGCGCATTGTCGTTGTCCGTTCCCCGCTTGATGATCAGCGGTCCTGCCACGGGATCAACCACGCGGAACACCCGATGGTGTTGCCCCCGGTGAATTTCAGTTTCGATCACATTTACTCCGACGGCGATACGCAGGACGTCACGCTATGGTAAGCAGCGCTTAGTTGACCGGCACGGCGAGAAATTCAAAGGGCGCTTGGGGTGTGAATTGCGCGGCGACGTTACCGGCGTAGATGGCGCCGCCGGTGAGTGTGAGTTTTCCGGCCGCCGTTCCCGGGGTAAAATCGAGCTCTGCCAGGTTGACCCAGAAGACATTCGGCGTGCGGGTCGATTCGAAATAATAGCGCCGGTTCTTGTGGTCCGCGACCGTGCGCCACAGGGTCGATGAGATGTTGGGCTGACCCGGGGTGGAGATGCCCAGTGGCACCGACACATTGCGGATCACCGAGAAGGCACTGGCTACCGCCTCCGCGTTATCGGTCGTCTGGGGGATGGCGTTGATATAGAAGGAGGCGCGCACGAAGCGGTCGGCCGCGCGATTGGTGCCCGGCAGCATGATCGTACCGCCGATCTGCTGCCAGTAAGCGTCGAGCGCCAGTTGGTGCTGGTAGATCGGCGAGTTGGTCATCACCTGGTATTGACGGCCATGGTGAATCACCAGTTTGCCGCCGATATATTCAAAGACGGCCGAGTCGCCCGCCGCGTCCGAGATCGACACATGCACGTTGCCCGCTACGCCATCCGGCGAGGCCACGGGTACGACATAGAATGGCTCGGCGCGCAGCGCCGCCACCGCCTCGGCGACCGTGGCGTAGTTGTCGAGGAGGTATTGTACCCAGGCGGAAATCGAGAGCGGCAGGCGCGGATCGCCGGGTGCCGGTTGCACATAGTCTGCTTCGCTCAGATAAAGCAGGTTCGCGACCAGGCCCCGCTCGTTCATGCCGTCGGCAGTGGCGGCATCGAATGCCGTGGTGATGACGCTGCCGTATTTCGAGGTCCAGCGAATCGCCGTCGGTCCGGCAGCGCCATCACGCGCCATGCCGCGCGGGAATGACCAGAGGTTCGACCCCAGATCGGATTTCCAGTCCATGCTGCGCACGGTGATGATGGTGTCGTCGGGGCCCAGGTAGACGGCCCGAGTGCAGGCGTCGGCCGTGGGGATCGGCGTGAGCGCCACGGTCAGGGCGAGGGCGCCGCCGCCCAGTCGTTGATGTAATCGGTTGTTGGGCATGATGCCTATCCCCTGGGCTGAGAGGCCAAGTGTTGCATGGGCGAAGATACCTTGGGGAGAGGATGATGCCACGTTCAAGTGGCAACCGGGAGCCTGGTGAACTGGCGGCGGCCTGGCCCGGATGACTATTCCGGCCACCCCGGCCCGACCGTGGCATTGCGTCCACAAGCGCTGTGGCCGCTTCTGTGGATAACCTGTGTGCCCTGGCCGCAACACGCGGGTGGATAAGGATAAGGTGGCGAGCGGTCAGTCTTTGCTCAGGGGCGCGACGAACGCTCCACAGCCCCTGTGGTCAGCGCTGTGGATAGGCTGTGAAACCGGGGCGCAAGGGACTGGCGAACCTGGTCATTGTGACCGTTGATCACGTTGTGACCGGCGCTGGTCCGGCCCGGCCGCTGAGCGTCCTTGCCGGCCGACGGTCGGTGCTCCCGCGGGCCGCTGGCCTGGGCAAGGGTCCGTCAGGCGCAAAGACGGACCGCGCAAACGCCTGAACCGCTCGGCCTCGGGGTCCTGAGAAGTTCACCCACTCGGCGCGGGCCCCGTCCAGTCAGGGCTCCGGATTGGCGGGGCTTGGTGATCGCGGGCCAAAAGAAATGCCAATAGGCAAGGCTGTATCTATAAACCCCTGTTCTGATGCGCAAAAAACTCGTGAATATCATGAAAGTCATGTCCATGTGAAATCATTTCTGGTGCGACGAGGACGGCGGCGAGTCGGCCGAGTGGCCATTGATCCTGCCCATGTTCAGGCACTGCCGTCGGGTGGCGGTGCGTCACAGTGACAACGGGCGACCATCCCGCGGCAGGCGTACGGACTACCGTTCGTCGGCTGGTTGAAGCGAAAACAGGGCTATGCAGATCTTAGAAAGCGGGGCAGGCGGGAGTTCTCTCAGGCGGGGCGTGCTAAGCGGCTAACGGGAAAGGGTTTTTTCAGAGATTGGCGGAGAGGGAGGGATTCGAACCCCCGGAGGATTACTCCTCAACGGTTTTCAAGACCGCCGCTTTAAGCCGCTCAGCCACCTCTCCAGATGCGACAGGGGAGGGCGCCCGCCTTGTACTCGGCGCAAAGGACCCTACCTGTTGGGCTGCCAAGGATAACCGAATCCGCGCGGACACCCAAGCACTCATGGCTTTGCCTGCGGCCTGGGGTCCGGTATCCTTAACGCAACTCGGCCTTCGCGCCCGGGTCTGACGCGTCGCTCGTCGCCTTCGACGGTACCGTCACAACGCAATCTTTACCAGGAGTTGAGACCACCATGGCCTACCCCGACTACACCCTGATCCGCGGCGCCCAAGACGCCGTCGCGGCGAACAAGGTGCTAAAGAACACCTACCTGCTGCTCGCCGCTACCCTGGGCTTCAGCGCCCTGACCGCCATGCTGTCCATGGCCCTGCACATGCCGCCGATGGTTTACATGGGGGCGGTGCTGATCTCCATGGTGCTCGGGATCTTCGTGCTGCCCCGGACGGCGAACTCCGCTTCCGGCATCGGCGTCATTTTCCTGATCACCGGGCTCTTGGGCTTCGGACTGGGGTCCATCCTCAGCGTCTATCTGGCCATGCCCAACGGTCCCGGGATCGTCGCCACGGCCTTCGGCGGCACGGCGCTGATCTTTCTGGGACTCTCGGGCTACGCCCTGACCTCCAAGCGTGACTTCAGCTTCCTGGGCGGGTTTGTCTTCGCCGGTATGATGGTGGTGCTGGTCGCGAGTATCGCGAATATCTTCTTTGCCATGCCCGCCTTGGCGCTGGCCATTTCCAGCGCGGTGATCCTGCTGATGAGCGCCCTGATCCTCTTCGACACCAGCCGCATCGCCCGTGGTGAAGAGACCAACTACATCATGGCGACCTACAGCATCTATCTGAGCATCTTCAACCTGTTTATCAGCCTGTTGCAGTTGCTCGGCCTGTGGGGTGACGATTAACTCTGAACCCGCGGGCTTTCTGTCCGGATTGACGGTAAGACGAACCCCGACCTAGTGTCGGGGTTTTTTTTGGTCGACTCGGGCTCCCGGCCGCGACGCGTGTGGACATCGGCGCCACTGCCGAGGCGCTGGGGAAATTGACTGTGGGATGTCTGAGTCCCTCGCTGTTCACGGGTAAGCACCTCAGGTTGAGAATCGAGCGCCTGCCACCAATTTAAGGACATTGGTTTTAGGTTGCGGAGACAACGACATGAAGGTTGCAATCATCGGTGGGACCGGGTTCGTAGGGTCTTACCTGGTCGAGCGTCTGCTCCAGGACGGTCACACTCCCCGGCTATTGGTTCGGCCCGGTAGCGAGTCCAAGGTCGAGCGGTCGGACGGCTGCGAGCGGGTCGCGGGCGAGGTGAATGATGCGCGGGCGCTGCGGGAGTGTCTCCAAGGGACGGTGGCCGTGATCTATCTGATCGGCATCCTGCGCGAGTTTCCGGCCCGCGGCATCACCTTCGAGGCGCTGCAGCACCAGGGTGTGATCGATACCCTGACGGCGGCCCGCCAAGCGGGTGTCACGCGCTTCATCCTGATGAGCGCCAACGGGATTCGTGCCGACGGCAGCGCCTATCAGCGCACCAAGTTCCAGGCCGAGGAGGCGCTGAAGGCGTCGGGCCTGCGCTGGACCATCTTTCGCCCCTCGGTGATCTTTGGCGACCCGCGTGGGCGCATGGAATTCTGTGATCAGCTCAAGCGCGACATCATCTTGAGTCCGCTGCCCGCCCCCCTGTTCTTCCCGGGGCTGCTGCCGCTGAAGGCCGGCCAGTTCGAACTGGCCCCAGTGGCGGTCACGGATGTGGCGGCGGCCTTTGCCCTGGCCCTGACCGACCCGGCTACGGAGTCGCAGACCTACAGCCTGTGCGGGCCGGATCGCCTGAGTTGGAAGGCCATCCTCACCGCCATCGCCGCCGCCTGCGGTCGGTCCAAATGGATGTTGCCGGCGCCCGCCGGCGTGGTGAAGGCGGCGGCGGCCCTATTGGAACGCTACCCCTGGTTCCCCATCACCCGTGGACAGATCGAGATGCTGCTGGAGGGAAATGTTTGTACCGGGGACGACGGATTTGCGCGACTGGGGATCACGCCGCGGCGATTCGCACCGGAGACCCTGGGCTACCTGAGGAACTGAAGCGGTGAATGTCCTGCGGACCGGGTTTGGTCTGCGGGCGTAGGGGCGGGTTTCAAACCCGCCCCTACTACGGCGAGTCCCGATCGGATGGCCGGGGCGAATGGCTATCCCTGTCGTCAGTCCCCGGCGTCCATCAGTGTCTCGGCCCAGGCGGTCAACGCATCGATAATCTTCAGCTTCGCCGGGTCGGCGGCATGAGTCTCACCGAGCGCGGCGATTTGCGCTTCGTACTGATCCAGCTGGATGCTGCCGCCGCCCTGGGGGTCGGTGAGCCGGGTGAGGCGCCAGGCGTCCCACGCTTCGCGCTCATCCGGCGTTAGGATCTCGGGCCAGTTACGGGCGCGATAGCGAAAGACCATCTCCGGCAGACGCGGATCGGCGAAGCGCGGTGTGGCGTCGGCGAGCTCCGTTGGGGGCCGCTGCCGGATACGCTCCAGGGTCCGGCGATCGGCATCCGACAGGAATCCGCCGCAGTAAAGCATCAGGTCCGGGTCGGTGTCCGTCTGGGCGTCCGGTGGTGCCTGATGCACGGCCTGGACGCGGCTGCGGATGGCGGCGGCGTGTTCCCTGACGAAGGATGCCCGCCGGACCACCTGGTCCGGGTCGATCGACCAGCGCCCGGCTGCGGCCGAGGGGAGTGTCTTCAGCGGGGCCAGCACGGGGGAGTGATTGACCTTGACGGTCTTGAGTGGGATGCGCTCGACCCCGGCCGGCAACTGCGCGCTGGGCGTGAAAAGCCGCATGCGCAATTCTTCCACCGTAAGGTCCAGCAGCAGCTGCGGATCGGTCCGCAGATCCAGGCAGATCACGCCGTTGTTGTTGGTTGGGTGCGGGGCTACCGCCACCACCGGGGCGATGCACCCCAGCGCAGCCGGGAAGCGGGCGGAGGCGTGCAGCAGGGGGTCGCCTTTCTCCAATAGGGTGCGCACCAGACGCTTGTCGCGCAGGGTCAGGGCGTAGTCATAGAGCCGGGGCTGGGCGCCGCGCAGCAGTCGGGCGACGGCGATGGTCGCCTGTACGTCGGCCAGGGCGTCATGGGCGCCGGTGTGCGGGATGGCGTTGGCGTTGGTCAGGTCCGTCAGGCGAAAGGAGGTGGTGCCGTCCTCGCGCAGCGGCCAAGTGATGCCTTCCGGGCGCAGGGCCTGGGCCAGGCGCAGGGTGTCGATGAGGTCCCAGCGCGAATTGCCGTTCTGCCACTCCCGGGCATAGGGGTCGCGCAGGTTGCGGTAGAAAAGGTGGCGGGTCACCTCGTCGTCGAAACGGATGCTGTTGTAGCCGGTCCCGCAGGTGTCTGGGACAGCCAGCGCGTCCGCGATGGCGGCGGTGAATTCGGCCTCGATCACGCCCTTTTCATTGGCAAGCTGGGGCGTGATGCCGGTAATCAGGCAGGCTTCAGGCTGGGGTAGCAGGTCTAGGGCGGGCCGGCAATAGAGCACCAAGGGCTCGCCGACCGGGTTGAGGTCGGCGTCGGTGCGCAGCCCGGCGAACTGGCAGGGGCGATCCCGCCGCGGATCGGCGCCCCAGGTCTCATAGTCGTGCCAGTAAAAGCTCGCGGTCATAAGACCTCAGCTGGTGGCGCTTTGAGGACGGTCGGTCAGGGTGCTATCCGAGAATCTGTCGCTGTGGGGAGGCTGCGGTCTGCGCCGGAAACAAAGTGAGGCAGACCAAGGGTCCGCCGCTCCTCATAGCCCCGGCACATGCCGCACCCTCGCGCGGCGGACCCTGCCTACAGCTTTTCCTTGATGCGGGCGGCCTTGCCGGTGAGCCCGCGCAGGTAGTAGAGCTTGGCGCGACGCACGTCGCCCCGGCGCTTGACCTGGATCTCGGCGATGATCGGGCTGTAGGTCTGGAACACGCGCTCCACCCCCTCGCCGTGGGAGATCTTGCGCACGGTAAAGGCCGAGTTGAGGCCACGGTTGCGCTTGGCGATGACGACGCCCTCGAAGGCCTGAAGGCGCTCGCGTTCGCCTTCCTTCACCTTGATCTGGACGACCACGGTGTCGCCCGCGGCGAAATCCGGAACCTGACGGTTCATCTGCTCGGCATCGAGCGCTTGTATGATATTGCTCATTATTTCCTAAGCTCCTGTTCTCGCTCACCCGGCCGTGTGGCGGGCCTGGATAAATTCATCGAGCAGCGCCTGATCCACTGGGTTCAGACCCCGTCGCGCCAACAATTCGGGCCGCTTGAGCCAGGTCCGGCCGAGTGCCTCACGGCGGCGCCACCGCGCAATCGCCGCGTGGTCGCCGCCGATCAGGACCGCCGGTACCGACCGCCCCTCCACCTGCTCCGGGCGGGTGTAGTGGGGGCAATCGAGCAGTCCGTCAGTATGCGAGTCCTGCGCCGCGGACTGCGCGTGACCCAGTGCCCCCGGCAGCAGCCGGATCACCGCGTCCATGACCACCATGGCCGCCAGTTCACCGCCGCTCAGTACGTAGTCGCCGATGGACCACTCCTCGTCCACCTCGCGCTCGAGCAACCGCTCATCGATCCCTTCATAGCGTCCGGCGACCAAAATCCAGCCGTCGGCCTGCGCAATCTCGCCCATCGCCGCCTGATCGAGCAGGCGCCCCTGGGGCGACAGGTAGGCCACCCGACTGTTGGGGGCCTGGGCGCGGGCCGCGCCGATCGCGTCCCGCAACGGCTCCACCTTCATAACCATCCCGGGCCCGCCGCCGTAGGGGCGGTCATCGACGGTACGATGCACGTCGCGGGTGTAATCCCGCGGGTTCCAGAGGTGCAGCGCGGCGATTCCGCGGGTCAGGGCGCGACCGGTCACCCCCTGATCCAGCAGCATCCGGAAGAGATCCGGGAGCAGGGTCACCACATCGAAACGCATGGGGGTCATCCGCTCAGTGCCCAGGTCGACCGGCGCCAGACACCAACGGTGCCGGCACTAGAAATCCGGGTCCCAGTCCACTTGAATCAACCGCCGCTCGAAATCCACTGATCGGACCACCGCGTCCCAGGTGAAGGGCAGCAGGCGCTCGCGCTCACCGACCACCACCAGCACGTCATTGGCTCCGGTCGAGAACAGGTGGCTCACCTGTCCCAAGGCCACGCCGTCCAGGGTCTCGACGGCGAGTCCCTCCAAGTCGATCCAGTAAAATTCGTCCGCCTTGGCCGGGGGCAGGCGGTCGCGGGTGACCGCGATTTCCTGGCCCACCAAGGCTTGCGCCTGATCGCGATCGTCGCAGCCCTCCAGCCGCACCACCACGCCCTTACTGTGCGCCCGTCCCTCCGCTACCCGGCGGGGCTGATCGGAGTTGCCGAGCAGCCAGGGCGAATAGCGAAGAATGCCTTCGCGCGGCATGGTCTCGGAAAAGACCTTGACCCAGCCGCGCACCCCGTAGACGCCGTCGATGTGCCCGAGAACCAGGCGCTTGACCGCGGGACACTGCCCATCGGGGCCGCTATCAGGCATGGTCGGTGCGCTCGGGTAAAGGACTGGTCGGACGCCCGGGCTGAACGTCCGGTCGTGCTTTTAGGTGGGTGGGCTGGGTCGCAACCGGGGGTCGCGCGCTAGGCCGCCGCAGGGATCGCTGCCGCGGCTTCGCGGGCCGCCTGACGCAGCAGCTGACGGACGCGGTCCGTCGGCTGGGCGCCGTTCTTGATCCAGTGGTCCGCGCGGGCGCGGTCTACCCGCAACGGCACCTCACCGCCGCGGGCGGTGGGGTTGAAGAAACCGATACGCTCAATGTAGCGCCCATCACGGGGCGAGCGGATGTCGGTAACGACAATCTGGTAGAAAGGGTGCTTCTTAGCACCGCCGCGAGTCAAACGGATCGTGACCATGGTCTGTCCTAGCTAGAGACGAATAGCCCCCTGAACACGCAACGCAACCCATTGGCTGCCGTTCAGGCCCTGTTCAGTCGGGGGGCGCGAAAAAAACACGGTGCGGAGCCGGCCCCGCAGTAAACGCGCAAGTATACAGAAATTCGGTCCAAACGAAAGTGCGGAGTGCGCAAATCAAGATCGGCTCAGGGGCGGTGCGGCGAGCGACGCAAGACCGGGTCGACGAGGCGGCGGCCGCGTACAGCCAAGCTTGCTCTTCGAGCGCTTGACCTTGATGTTTCGAAGCGCAGTTGCCGCCCGTGACCTGCCGTAACTGCACCGCAGTCTCAGCAAGTCCGGGCGGATCAAGTGTACCGTCTTCTAGGGTGCAACGGCGCGGTTATTGCCGGCGCTGCGGTGGGACCCGTCACCCGTGCTTCGCCGCGCCCGCGGCGCCCTTTACCGGCGGCTTCTGTTGGCCGGCAGTCTTGTGCGGGGTCTTGTGTGCAGCCTTGGCCTGGGCCGGGGACGCGGCGGTCCCCCGCCAGGCCTGAGCGCCTGCGCTGCGCTCCTCGGCCAGTTCGGTGACCAGTGCGACCGTCTGGCGCTGGAGGTCAGCGACGCTGCTGCCGAGTTGGGCGAGGAAGGCGTTGCGATCAGCCCGTGCGGCTTCGGCCATGTCGGCATGGGCCTCACGGAAATCGGCCTGCAAGGTTTCTACGGTGGTTTTCAGGTCACTGATGAAGGCCTGTGCGGCGTCGGTGATTTCCTGGCGCGTGTCGGCGATCAGTGTTTGGCGGGCGATACGCTCGGACTCGATCTCGTCGCGCAGTCGTCCCATGTCTTCGGCAAAACGGCCCATTGTCTGTACCTCATATCTCGTTGCGAAAATCGCACCGGGAGTCAGGCCAGTCCGCGGACCGTCGCCACTGCCGGGGGCGGCGCGGTTGGCCACGTGACCCGGCGCAGGATGCCGCCGTGGGCCGCTGCTGGCGGGCAGCGGGGCGGCATCCCTCTTGGAGCTAATGAAGCTCGCTCAAGCCCTCGATCAGGCCGGGGCCGCCGCCGGGGCGGTGAGGCCGATCGCTTCGGCATACTTCAGGTAGGTCTCGACGGAGGCGATGACCACGCGGGCTTCGACGGCGAGCAGCTCGATACCGACCAGGGAGACCTTCAACCACGCGTCGATCACGATGCCCTTGTCCAGGATGCGGTCAACGACTTCGGCCAAGCTGGAGGAATCGGTGGAGTTGGCGACTTTTGCCATTTTATTTACCCTCTGAACGTCGGAACGAAATGCACATACTGTGCGCTGTCAGCGAACCTACCGGGCCTTGCGGTGGCATCGTGTGTCGATGTGCACCCGCCGCGCCGATCGCCTCTCCTGGACCGACTCCAGTTACGCAGTGGAGGGCTCAGGGTCTTGCGGTGTGGCGTCCTGCCGGCTCGGTTGCTTGCCAGAGATAGGGCATCGGACGTGCCAGAAAAGTGTTGCCGCCACCGTGATTGCGACCTTCATATAAAACAGTGGCATGCAGTTTTTCGGTCCACTCTGTGGCCGGCCTTGCGAGGGACTCGGCATTCTGGGCTATGGAATGGGTTCCATACGTCTGGCGCCGACACCCTAGCGCAGCAGGCCAGCGGCCGACGGATCCTGCCGCTGCCCGGGCGGGATCGCCTGGCGTCTCAGGTGCTCGCCACGCCCGTAGCCGTGTCGCGTCTCGCCCGCACCGCCCGGGTCCGCGTCTCAAGTCGCGCCGCACGACTTCCACCTGAATGCACTCTGATCCGCGTTGTCAGCGAATCCTCAACGCCGGCCTGCCATCCTGATACCTGTCCGCGGCGCCGTGCCGCTCGCCACCGGCGCTTGATGGCAAACCATCTTTGAGAGGAGTAAAGACCCATGGGTCCGAATACAGTAGAAAACGCACTTCCCGCCGATCGCGCCGCGCGGCGGCCCAATCTGCACGCCGCCGGCGCGTCCGGGGGTGCGCTTGGCCCGACAGCCCCTGGCGAGAGCCCGTCCACAACGGCGACCGGCTACAGCCCGCGCATCCTGGACCTGGGCGGCCGTATGCTCGGCCATTTCGAATTGGTTTTTCTGGCGGTGATCAGCATTGCCACCGTGATCGCCAGCGCTCAGGAGGTCGTCGCGATGGTCGGTCGGGGGCAGGTCGCCCTGGCCGATCTGCTGTTGCTGTTCATTTATCTCGAAGTGCTTTCGATGGTGGCGGTCTATCTGGACTCCGGCGCCTTGCCGGTGCGTATCCCGCTCTACATCGCCATGGTCGCCTTGGCGCGTCACATCATCTTGGACATGAAGGAGCTCACCGAGTTAGGGATCGCCGCCTCGGCATTCGCCGTCCTGATCCTGGCCGGTGCGGTGTTGATGGTTCGTTTCGGTCAGGTGCGCTTCCCCTATCAGTCGCGCACCCGCAGCGGGCGGCGTGAGCCGGGTAACGACTAGTGCAACGAAGCAGAGATTTCGAGGCCATCTCCAAATCGTTGTCGTTGTCGACGTGGTCTCGGATCACAACGCTCCTGCCGCTCGATTACGACAACGATAACCGCCGGAAGCGGTCTCGGAATTTGCGCCCTGCTGCGCTAGTCATGAGGGCCACCTGAAGACTGGGCTAAGGCGCCAGTCGCAGCACCGTCCAGCCTCCTCCGCTCGGCAGCTCGCCCGGCGTGGCATTGGTGATGAGGTCGACCTCCTGGGCCTCCCTGCGTTCGTCCACCGGCAGACGCTGCCACAGGTCGGTGAGTTGCCTGGGGGCATAGGGGCTGGCGGGGCCCAGGTCCAGGGTGGGCTGCCACCCGTGAATCAAACCCTTGTCAGTCGCCAGTGCAAAGACGCTGTAACGCCTCCCACTCAATGACTGGAGCACTGGGGGGACCCGGTCCCAGACCCGGCCCATGGGATAGGAACTGTCCACGACCACCAGCACCTTCTTGGGCGAGGCGAGCAGGTAGGCGTGGTAGGCCCCGGCCGTGAGTCCAAATAGACCACAGGCCAGGACCAGCCATTTGCTGAAGGCGCTCATGAGTCGGTACGCCTGCGCTGCCTACATCTGGGCATTGAGCAGGGCGCTCAACTTGTAACGCAGGTCCGCTTCCGTGGCGTTGAAGCTGGCCGCCTCCACCAGTGCGGACAGCCGCGCCAGCTCTTTGATATCGGCATCGAACCCGATGGTATAGACCGGTATACCCAGCGTATGGATAACCGCCTGCACCTCGCCGAAGTTGAGCCCTTCATTGGTCTGTCCATCGGTTAGCACGAACAGCATCGGGCGCACATCGGGGTTCGCCTGGCGATAGTCCTCGAGCATCTGGAGGGCGACAACGATGCCGTTATACATGGCCGTTCCCCCGTCCGCGGCCAGTCGCCCGGCGGCCGTTTGGTAGGCCGCCTTCTGCAGGAGTTGAAAGGGCCGGATCGGGAGCTGGATCGTCACGTTCGATGAAAAACTCGCGAGCCCGATCGCGTTGCTGGGGGCAATGAAGCCGCCGCCGTCGATCAGTGCCCGGCGCAATTGTGCGATCTTGGTCCCGCCCATGGAGCCGCTGACATCCGCCAGAAAGACGGCGGCGATCGGTCGACCAGCGTTCTTTTTCTGTTTCCACAGCCGCTGGGCCTCGATCGCCGTCTTGCCGGAGGGGTCCTTATAGGGTGGGGTCCAGTCGAGCGTAGGGTTGAAGCCATAACGCGTCGCCAGCGCCTGGGGCCCGGGACCGGCGGCAAACCGGGCGAAGCGCTCCAGGACCTCCCGTTGCTCGGGGCTCAGCGGACCCACCGCAAAGAGCGGGTTATCGTGGCGCTGGCCGAAGGGGACGAAGACATAGCCCGAGCTCAGGCTCGGGGTTTGTGCATAGATCGAGTAGCCGAGTACAAAGGCCTCCAGTGAGCCGTCCTGTTCCACCGAGTCGCGCAATTGCGGGGTGGTCATCGCCACGAACGGTACGCTCTTCTGGAATTGTTCCAGCGCACTGGCCACCGCCGGGGAGAGCATGGCCGACTCATCGCCGTGGGCGAAGGTCTGGAGCACGGTCAGGAGGAAGGTGAGTCCGCTGGCCGAGGCGAATGGGTTGGTATAGCCGAGTTGCAGCTTGCCCTGGATCGTGGCATTGACGATATCGGTGATGTCGATGGCTGGCTTGCCGGCCTTGAGCCGCTCGGCCACCGCGCTCTTCATCACCACCCCCGGCACGTCTCCCACCAGGCGCTCAGCGACGACATCGATCTGTGCGCCCTGGGCGCGTGCCATATCCGCCCAGATGGTACTGGAAGGGCTGTAGCCCGCGGGCCGGTATTTGCCGGAGGCGATGTACTCATAGCCGGTCCCCGACGGCATCCAGCGCACCGCAATCTGCGCCGTCTTGCCGCTCGCGAGCGTCTGGCGGGTGGCGTTGAACTGTTGGCCGACCTCGACCATCCAGCCGTCGCGCCCGGTCCCCGACTTGTCGACTGAGACAAAGACCTCCGCCACCACGCTGCGCTCATCGCGGGTCGGATTGACGGGCAGCGCAAAGGTGGCGATGTCGGGGAGAGTGTCGGCGGCATTCGCGGCGCCCGCCATCGTCACATCCACCTGACCCGGGGGGGCGTTGGTGACGGCAATGTTGCCGCGCAGTTGCGCAAGCTTCTGTTTGGCTTGGTCGTAGGTAAGGGGGGAGGAGGGCGATGGACCGCATCCCCCGGCCAGGGTGAGGAGGGCGATGACGGCGCACAGCCACCACGACCGCGGGCCGATGCCGATTGGATTCTTAGACCTCATGGTGTCCTCGCAGCGTGTGATTGGTGTCAGGTGCCGATGTTAAGACCCGTCAGCCGGTCAAGGCGTCGACTCCAGGTCGAGGGTGAGCCGCGGTGCCGCCTGCTCGGCGCTCTGCGCGCGGGCGATGCGTTGGGCGGCGTCCCTGGCCAGCGCGTCGAACTCCAGGATGGTCTTGGCCATCTGCGGCAGGGCCTCCTGGCGATAGCGCGTGATGTCGTCGAGTGCCGTGGCGACATCGGCAAAGGCCTGTTTCAGGGTCCCGATATCCAGGGTCGCGCTGGTCGCCTGCCGGTGGATCGCCGCGCCCTGGTCACGCAGGCGCTTGGCGGTCTCGCCAATCAGGTTCGTGGTCGTCTGGTTAAGTGCGGCCACCTGATCCAGCACCAGCCGCTGGTTGGTCAGGGCCAGGGCCACCACCACCGCGACCTGGAGCGCCGACAGCGTGGTGTCCAGCGCCCGGTTGACACCGCGGACCAGTTCCTGGTTGTTCTGCACGATCAAGGCGATGGCGATCGCCCCCTGGCGGTTCACCGCGAGCTGCGTCTGGAGGTCGATGATGCGCTGGCGCAGCGGGAACAGCAGGTCCTGTTCGATAAAGGCCCGCCGCGGGTCGCCCGCCGGGACTTCACGGTCCAGGAGATATTGGAGCTGAACATCCACCAGTTCGCCGAGCTGAACTTGGCGCTGCAGCCGACCGCTGAGCTCGTGCATGGCGCGCTGGTCCTCCCCGAGCGTGATGTTGTCGCGCTTGAGCTGATCGCGGCCGCGCTCCAGCGCCGCCACGGTGGCGTCGATGGCCGTCTGGGCCGATTCGAATTGGCCGAAATAGCGTCGGATCGGGCCGCCCACCCCGGGCACCGCACCCACTACCCGGCCGAACCAGCCCGGCGTGAAGTTGAACCGGGACGGGTCGAGTGACTCGACCCGCTCGCGCAGTTCCAGCAACGACTTGGCCACCGGACCACCGTCCTCGCCGTTCCTGGCCAGGGTCCGCAGCGGCTGCTGTAGCATGGTGCTGCGCCGCGCCGACTCGCTTTGCAGTGAGCGCCCCATCGACTCGACGGCGGTCCGCGCCGCGTCCGCGTCCGCTGCCGGGAGTGCGACCAGTCCCTGTGCCAGGGTGCGCGCCTGTGCCCGCAGTGCCTCGTCCACCGGCTCAGGCGTCGGGGCGACCTCCTGACTCGGGGCCGGCGTGTCGGGGACCAAATCCAGGCTAAGCATAATGTCGGTTGCGCGGGACGTTGGCGTGGGCGAGTCATTCATCGGTTAGCATCTCCAGCGGTCACGGGGTTTGCGCTGCATCAGGTGGTCCGGGCGGCATAGCGCCCGGTGCGATCCGCCAGTTCGGCCAGGTCTTTCATGGCCTCCTCAATCGAGGCGTCGGTCAGCCCCCGGGCCGAGCGCACCCCGGCGAGTGCGGCACAGGTGTGGTCCAGTGCGGTCATCGCCGCCTCGGTCTGGGAGAGCAGTGTGCCGATGCGCTGGCGCTGCGACTGGTAAAGGGTGCGCCGCTCCTCCACCGCCCGAATGGCCTCGGGGACTGGGAAGTCGGTGCGCTGGCGCAGGTCCTCCAGGCGCAGGGCCAGCGCCGCGGGATCAATGGTGCTGATGCTGCGAAGCCCGATGGCGACGTCTTGCAGGTTTTCGACCGCCGCCAGATAGACCCGCTCGGCCATGCCCAGATAGCGACCGTAGGTCACCTCGCCGGCGTCGAGCCGGCGGCCCAGGACGTCCGCCAGGTTGCGGTATTTCTCCCCGAGCATCTCCAGTTGTTCGGCGCCCTCGGTGAATCCCAGTGACCCGAGCTCGCGCAGCAAGGCGGCTACCTGCTGGGATTCGTCCTGGCCGGCCGCCGCGAAGGTGTCGCCGTCCGGGGCGGGGGGTAGCGCGCGGGCGAAATAGAGCGGCCACAGGGCAAAGACCCCCACGGCCAGCAGCCCAGTTGCCAGGCGCATGGTCCAGGGCGGCGAGAACCAACTCCAAAAGGCCCAAACGAAAAATAGGCACACCAGCAGCGCCATCGCCGCCAAGGTCATCCGCCTGAGGTTCTGTATTGACACCTGAGTTCTGCGCCGGCTACCGAGTTTACGCCGAAGTGTAGCACGGCCTTGCTGGCCCTCCTCGGTGGTCCGGCGCGGCGTTGGCGTGGAACCCACGGCCAATGGCCCGCTCATGGTGTCGTAGCGGGCTTCCCGGCTCGGTTAAGTTTCAGTTAATAATAGGAACCTGCGTTAGGATACCGGTAGACCTATCCCCCTGCCCTGAGTGAGCCGTAACGACGATGGCGGTCAAGCCAAGACCGGTGACTGGGGTTTCAAAGGCACTGCGAGCGCAACCCATGACATCCTAAGTACACGTTCTGGGCATTGATGTCAGCGAGACCGAAATCCACCGGGGGCGCTACCACCGGGTGCTACGCGTGGTCGATCCGGTCGCCGAGCAGACGGGACGGATGAATCGGCCGGTCGACTACCGCACCGACCTCTATTCGCTCGGCGCCACCCTCTATGCCCTGGCGACCGGCGGGCCACCCTTCACGGACAGCGATACGCTGAGCCTTATCCATGCCCATCTGGCCCGCACGCCGGCGCCGCCGGGAGAGCGGGCGCCCTGGTTGCCGCCCCGCGTGGCGGAACTGATCCTGACCCTGCTCGCCAAGGAACCGGACGACCGCTATCAGAGTGCGGCGGGACTGGCCCATGACCTGCATCGGTTGCGCACCGCGCTGACCATGCATCAGCCGCTCGGCGCGGTCCGGCTAAGGGAACGCGACCTGCCGCTCACCCCTTGGAGGACAGGGCGTTGCGTGGTCGCTTGTTGATCGGCGCCTTCCGCGACCACGAGGTCGACGCGGCCCACCCGTTGCGGCGTTTGCTGTGCCAACCGACGTCCATGGGCGCCCCGGTCCCGGTCCCGGTCCTGACCCTGGCCAGCCTGACGGCGGGCGATGTGACCGAGTTGCTGGCGGACATGCTGCACCGGCCGCCGGACGGCGTGTCGCCGCTGGCCGCCGCCCTGTACGCCAAGACCAGCGGCAACCCCTTCTGCACGATCGCATACCTTCAGGCATTGCACCGGGAAGACGCGCTGCGAGCCGATCCGCAACGGGGCCGTTGGCACTGGGACCTCGCCGCCATTGCCGCCCACCCCGCCAGCGCCAACGTGGTCGATTTCCTCGCCACCGGACTGCGCGAGCTGGCGCCTCCGACCGCCGACGCCTTGGTCGCCGCCGCTTGTCTGGGCAACGCCTGCACCCTGGGGTTCCTGGCGCTCGCCACCGGCAAGGACCCGGGGGCACTTGCCGACCGGCTCGGACCCGCGTTGGAACGTGGGATTCTGGTCACTCCCAACGCGCTGGCGATCCATCAGGCCGACCGGGGTGCCGCGCTGGCGTTCTGCCACGACCGGATGCAGCAGGCGGTGTACCAACTGCGCGCTGACGCCTGGCGCGGGCGGCTGCATCTGGCGATGGCTCGGCGCCTGGCCCAGGCCGGTGCCGCTCCGGGGCATTCCTTGCGCGCTGCCGAACACTATGCGCTCGCCGCGCCGCTGATCGTCGAGACCGCCGAACGGGTACGCGCCCGCGCACCGATGAACTTCGGTCATCTCTATGACCTGGTGGAGGCCGAGCGGTTCGACGCCCTGGACCAACCCTGGGACGCACTCCAGACCTTTGAGCGGGCGCTGCGCAGGGCAGGGGCGCAGCGGCGCCCCTGGCACCAGGCACTGATCACCCAGCGGGCCGGATACTGCTACCTGCGGCGCGGACTGGAAGACGCTGGCCGGGCCCTGCTGGCGCACGCGCATGCCCTCTATCGGCACTGGGGGGCACTGGGTAAGGCGCGCGCGATGCGCGACGCCTGGCCTTTCCTGGACGCGAGCCAGCCAGGGGAGCCATTGGGGCGCATGACGGCGGACGAGGCCGCGCAACGGGGAATCGTCGCCGCGACCGGGCTGCCGTTGTCACTAAGTCGGACCTTCATGTGAGCGAGACCGAGATCCACCGGGGGCGCTACCATCGGGTGCTGCGGGTCCTCGATCCGCTGGCCGGGGCGCTGATCGTCAAGCGGGTCCTGGATGACCGTGATGGCGCGGCCGCCCGCACCGCGCTAAACAACGAGCGGCGCATCCTGGAGCGCTTGCAGGGTCTGGCCGACTGTCCGCGACTGGTGCGTGGTGATTCGGCTCAGCGGGACTTGGTCGTCGATGATTTCGGCGGCCTCACCCTGCACGCCTCTGGCCTGTTGGGTGCCATCGACCTGGCGGGTTTCCTCGTTCTGTCCGCGGCCCTGGCGCACCAGCTCGCGTTGATCCATGGGTGCGGCGTCATCCACAAGGACCTCAACCCGGCGAATATCCTGGTACGCCGCGACGATCTGCGCGTACAGATCATCGACTTCGATCTGGCCACTACCTTTGCCGAGGAGCATCCGGAGTTTGGTCATTCCAGTCGGTCGCTGGGTACCTTGGCCTATCTTTCCCCCGAGCAGACCGGGCGCATGAATCGGCCGGTCGATTACCGTACCGATCTCTATTCACTGGGTGCGACCCTGTATGCGCTGGCGACTGGCGTGCCACCGTTCGCGGAGACTGACCCGCTGCGTTTGCTCCATGCCCACCTGGCCCGCGCCCCGCAACCACCCCACGAACAGGCTTCATGGTTACCGCCGCGCCTGTCAGAGTTGATGCTGATGCTGCTGGCCAAGGAACCGGATGACCGCTATCAGAGCGCGGCGGGCCTGGCTTACGATCTCCAGCAATTGGGGCAGGCGCTAACTGATGGGCGGCCATTGGCTGGTGTGCGTCTGCGGGAACGCGATTTGCCCCTTGCGCCGCGCTCACCGCGTCGTCTGTACGGGCGTGACGCGGAACTGGCGACGCTGCTGGCGGCCTTTGCGAGCGTGACCCAGGGGGGCTTCCGGAGCCTGTTCGTCGCCGGTTACTCCGGGGTCGGCAAGACCTCGCTGATTGCCGAAATTCACCGACCGGTGACCCTGGCGCAGGGACTGTTCATCACCGGCAAGTTTGAGCAGTATAGCCGCGACCGCCCCTTTTTGGCCCCCGCCCAGGGGCTGTGTCAACTGTGCCAGCTGCTGCTGGTGGCACCCGCAGTGGAGCTCGCGCATTGGCGCGCGCGGATCTTGGCAGGCGTTGGTCCGGACGCGGGTGCGCTGTTTGATGTCGTCCCGCAACTGGAGGGGCTGCTCGGCGCGCAGCCGCCGGTGTCGGAACTTGGTCCCATCGAAGCCCAGGTCCGATTACGCACCCTGTTGGTCGCCTTGGTGCGTCAGGTTGCCGCGCCCGCCCATCCATTGGTGCTGTTTCTCGACGACCTGCAATGGGTCGATGCGCCGTCGTTGGACTTTATCGGCGCCCTGCTGGATGAGCCGGCGCTCAATGGCCTGCTGCTGATCGGTGCCTACCGCGACAACGAGGTTGACACCGCCCATCCGCTGCGGCGGCGGTTGCGCCGCCCAACCGCGACGGGGGCGCCACCGCCGGTGCTGTCGCTGTCCAGTCTGACGGTGGAGGACCTCGATGCACTGCTCGCCGACATGCTGCGTATCTCCCGCCGTGAGGCACGCCCCCTGGCTGCCGCCCTCTACGCGAAGAGCAATGGTAACCCATTTTTTACCATCGATTTACTCAATACGCTGCATCGCGAAGGCGTGCTTTGTCCTGACCCGGAGCTCACGGGGTGGCGGTGGGACGCGGCCGCGATTGCCGCCTACCCCGTGAGCGCCAATGTGGTGGATTTCCTCACGCAACGCCTGTCTGAATGGGCGCTGCCGACGGCCGAGGTGCTGGTCGCCGCCGCCTGCTTGGGTAACGCCTGCACCCTGGGCGTGCTGGCGCTGGCGACCGGCGCGCCGCCGGTTGAACTGATCGACCGGCTCCTGCCGGCCCTAGAGCGTGGGATTCTTGTCACGCCCGACGCCGTCGCGTTTCATCAGGCCGAACCTGGCGTGACACTGCGCTTCTGATCGGATGCAGCAAGCGGTGTACCAGCTGCGCGACGACGCCTGGCGCCAACGGCTCCATCTGGCGATGGCCCGCCGGTTCGTCCAGGCCGGGGGCAACCCGGCTTATGATTTCAATGCCGCCTATCGCTTCAGTGCCGCGGAACACTATGCGGCGGCCGCCCCCTTGCACATTGATCGCGCTGAGCGGGCGGTGGCGTGTCGGTTGTTTCTTAACGCCGCGGTCCAGGCCCGCCGGTCCGGTGCGTTTGCGACGGCGGAGCGCTTGTTGCGTCTGGGTATTGACCTGCTGACCCAGGGTTGGAACGGTGAGGATGCCGATGCCGCGTTCAGTCTCCATGCCGAACTGCACATGGTTCTCTACAGCCAGTCCCATCCTTTAAGGAGCCCAGGCTGGCATTATGGATCGCGCTGCGGGTACTGCGCCTGTCGATTGAGAACGGATTCTGTGCGGCCATGTTGTACTCCGCCAGTTCGGTCATCGTCGGCACGGTGGGGTTTCGTGGCGACTACGCGACGGGCTACCGCGCGGCCGGTATGGCGTTGGCGGCCGGCCTGGCCCGTGAGCGCGGGATCGAAACCGCGCGTGTTCAATATGAATTCGCGTTACTCAGTAGCCACTGGTTCAACCCGCTGAGTGAGGATGTGGCCTATGCCCGCGCTGCCTTTGATGGGGTCGTGCGCGGCGACGATCTGGAGATCGGCTGTTTTACCTTTTTCGCCACGCAACCGGCCCTGTTGGATACCTGCGCCCAGCTTGCCGAGACGGACGCGGAGCCGGCCGCCGCGCTCGGTTTCGCCCGCAAGACCGGGAATCGCCACGCCGAGCAGTGCTACCTGAGTTTCCGGCAACTGGTGCGCGCGCTGCAAGGTGCGACGGTGGCATGGGGGAGCTTCGATGACGCCGAGTTCGACGAGCCCAAACATGCGGTCACGATCCGCAACAGCGCGATGGCACAGTGTTATTTCCACATCTACCGGGCGCTGTCGGCGGCGCTGTTCGACGACGAGGCGGCGCTGATCTGCCATGCGCCAGCGGGCGTCGCGCTCACCGCGCACATTGCCTGCTTCTATCCCACCGTGCTGGCCAACCTGCTGCACTCACTGGCGCTCATTGCCCTGATCCGGGCTGCGTCCGACGGTGAGCGGCCCCCGCTGCTCGCGACCTTAGCCGACAACCAGGACTGGCTGCGTGCCCGCGCTGCCGACGCACCGATGCATTTCGGCCATCTCCACGACCTGGTCGACGCCGAGCGGTTGGATGCCTTGGGGCAGCCCTGGGAGGCGCTTGAGCGGTTCGAGCAGGCGATGCGCAAATCCCAGGCGTACCAACGCCCCTGGCACCATGCGCTGAGTACCGAGCGGGCTGGCCGGTTTCATCTACGTCACGGTCAGGAATACGCCGGACGCGCATTGCTGGCGCGCGCCTATGATCTCTATCTGGACTGGGGCGCGGCCGGCAAGGCGCGGGCGATGTACGCGGAGCTCCCGTTCTTGGGCGCACTGCCGGTGCGTCATACGGGCGACAGTCAGGGGGATGCGCTGGACCATGAGGCGCTGCGGCATGCCTCCCCGGCGCTGGCCTTTGAGACCTCGTTGCCCCGCTTGGTGGAGCGCTTCCTGGCGCTGGTCGGCCAATTGAGCGGTGCGACCGATGCGTGGCTACTGGTCATGGACGAGACGGGGGGCTGGTGCCTGGAAGGCGGCATCCGCGGGGCCGAGACGCTGGGGCGCATGAGCCTGGCGGCGGCGCAGGACGGGGGGCTGGTCGCCGCCAGTGTGCTGCGGTTGGGGTTGAGCACCCAGTTGCCCCTGGTATCGGATGATGCGGTCATCGACAGCCGCTTCCAGGGTGATCCCCACTTCGCTGGTCTGGCGTTGTGTTCGCTGTTGGCGGTACCGGTGATCGCGCAGGGGCGGGTCAGCGCCTTCCTGGCGCTGGCGAACCGGTTGCTGCGCGCGGCGTTTACATCCGCACGGGTGGAGACGGTCTCCATGCTCTGCGGACAGTTGGCGGTTTCGATCGAAAACGTCCGGCTCGGCCACCACAAAGAGGCCGCGGCCCTGGCCCGACGGCAGGCCGTGACCGATCGTCTGACCGGGATGGCCAATCGGCTCGGCTTCGAGCAGCGACTGCGGGACTTTGCCGACCGCTGCGACCGCGATCCGCGCGATGCCTTCGTGCTGATCCTGATTGATTTCGGCGATTTCAAGCGGGTCAATCATGTCTTTGGCTGGGCGGCGGGGGACGCGATCCTAAAGGACACGACCGGTCGGTTGGCCGCCCACCTGAAAAGCAGCGTCCTGCTTGCCCGGCTCGAAGCGGATCGCTTCGCGCTGGTGGTGTCGATGCTGCAACGCGGCCCGGAGGCGCGGCACTTGGCGGAGCGGATCCTGCGGGCACTGTCCAAACTCTATTTTGTCGCTGGTACACCCATGACGCTGAGCGTCAGCCTGGGCATCACCGCTTATCCTGCGGACGCCAGGGGGGATCTCTCGGTCTTGTTGCTGGATGCCGACCTGGCGCTGGCCCAGGTCAAGGCGGGGGGCAGCAACGGCCTATACTTTTTCGACCCGGTGCTGGCGGCGGCGGCGGATCGGCGGCACCGTCTGGAGAGCGATCTGCGCCAGGCCATTGCGCGAGGCCAGTTGGTCCTCTTCTTTCAGCCCATTGTCGATCTGCGGGAAGGCCGGCTGGCGGGCGCCGAAGCACTGATCCGCAGGCGCCATCCCGAACGTGGCCTGGTCCTGCCGGACGAGTTCATCCCGTTGGCCGACGAATCGGGCCTGATCGACGAGATCGGGCGGTGGGTGCTGGAGGCGGCCGGTGGCCAACTCGCGCACTAGCGGGCGCAGGGCGAAGCGTTGTATCTGTCGGTGAATGTCTCCGGACGCCAAATTCCGGATGGCCTGCCGCCGCTGGTGTTGCACCAGACGGTGACCTGTCACGGCTTCGCCCCGGCCGCGCTGGCCCTTGAGATCACCGAGGGGATCCTGTTGAATAATTTCGACAATGCCCGGAACTGGCTGACGGCCGTGCGTGAACTGGGGGTGCGCGTGTATCTGGACGATTTCGGTACCGGCTATTCATCCTTTTCTTATCTAAAGCATTTTCCGGTCGATTGCATCAAGATCGACCGCAGCTTCGTGCGCGACATGACCAAGGATGTGAATGACCGTGCCTTGGTGGAGGCCGTGGTGGCCATCGCGCGCAGTCTGCGGATTGATGTCATCGCCGAAGGGGTGGAAGCGGCGGACATGTGCGGCTGTTGCACGCGCTGGGCTGTTGCTACGCCCAAGGCCATTATTTCTCGCGGCCGGTGCCGATCGAGGCCTTCCCGGAGGTCTGCGCGCGGATTCCCGGTCTGCTGCGGGACGCGCTCGCCGCTGCGCCGCCGCCGACATGAGCCGAAACGGTGCCGTCCTCACGCAAAATCGCTAAGGGAATACCGCGCGCTACCCGCGGCGTGCATGCAGCCCGCGGATAGATGTGGGAATACGGAGTGCCGTTGTTGTTGTGGGCGTTGTGGCGTGGACGGTGCCCGGATTCAGGTTGATCGGCAGGGCTCGCGCGGGCGCATCCACCGCAACCGTGGCGTTGCATCGTCGATGAGCGCTGTGGCGGCAACCGACAGTTCGAGTATGCTGTGCCCCGACAGTCGGGGGTAAAACGGCTTCGCTTATTGCGGTAGGATACCTGAACCCAGGGCCAGGATGGCGTCTGTCCTCCCGGCCAGTATCGGCATGATTGACCGGTGCGGGCGGGACGGGTCGTCATCGCACGGATCGTCCGGTCCACTGCCCTGTACACGTAACATCGACGGAGCCTGCGTGCCTTCCAAGATCAGCATCATCCTCCCTTGCCGCAACGAGGCGGTGCCGCTGCAAGGGCTGCTCGCGCGCATCCGCCAGGTCCTGCCCGAGGCGGAGGTCTTGGTGGTGGATGATGCCTCCACGGACGCCTCGGCGGCGGTCTGTACCGCGGCGGCTGTGCGGCTAATCCACCATCCTTACCAAAAAGGCAACGGCGCCGCCATCAAGTCCGGCGTCCGCGCGGCCACGGGCGATATCCTGGTCTTCATGGACGCCGACGGCCAACACGATCCCGCCGACATCCCCCGTCTGCTGGAGCGACTCCACCAAGGGTTCGACATGGTGGTCGGCGCCCGCCGCTCGGCCTCCCAGGCCACGGTTGCCCGGGGTCTCGCCAACCGTATCTACAATCAGCTCGCGACCTACATGACGGGGCAGCCGGTGTTGGACCTCACCTCCGGCTTCCGCGCCGCCCGTGCCGAGCGGTTTCTGGAGTTCCTCTACCTGCTGCCAAACGGCTTTTCCTACCCGACCACCAGCACCATGGCCTTTTTTCGCGCCGGGTATGATGTCAGCTATGTCCCAATTACCGCCGGGCAGCGCACCGGCAAGAGTCACCTGCGGCCCTTGCAGGACGGCGTGCGCTTCCTGCTCATCATCTTCAAGATTGGGACGCTGTACTCGCCGCTGAAGATTTTTGTACCGGTCTCGTTACTCTTCTTTCTGTTGGGGGTCGGATATTGGGTTTACACCTACACCCTGGCCCTGCGGCTTTCTATTATGACCGTTTTCATGCTCACCACGGCGGTCGTCGTATTCTTGATTGGACTGGTTTCGGAGCAGATTACTCAGCTCATGTATCGGCCGATCAACGCGCCAGAAAAGCCACGTGCTCCAATGCCCTAAGGCGCTCGACTGGCAGAAACGCTGCCTGCCAAGGCGGTGTGCCGGCATGCTTGGCGGCGGTCTGATGCTAACTAGCCGCGCTTTGGTGCGAGCGTTGCGTTACCGTTGCCTGATACCCCTGCGCGCGTTGCGTGAAGATTCGCGTCTAGTGCGGGGGCTCGCTACGTGTTCGCGATGCACCCGTGCCGCTGTGCCGCCCGCGCAACGCGGGGGTTCGCCTCACCCAGAGCAGCCCTTCCTTGGCGCGATCGAACCGGCAAATTTGGATGCCGGCCCGCACGCAGGGGCTGAACGAAATCGGCGGCTTGCAAGTTTCCAGCTGACTCCGCAAGATGCCGACGTCGGCGATCTGTCGCGGCGCCACGGCCAGCAAGCCACCAGAAAGAGATCGATGAAAACCTGCAAGATGATATCGTGCCCTAGCCGAGCGAGCAGACCTGCCCGATGTCAGGTGCGAGCCTCGCACGATGAGTGAGCCCATTTATGTCACCCAGCCATTTCTGCCGCCACTAAGGGAATTGCAGCCTTACCTAGAGCAGATCTGGAAGAACCGCCAGCTCACCAATGCCGGTCCTTTCCATGAGCAATTGGAACAGGCGTTGTGCAATTACCTGGGCGTGGACCATATCTCACTCTTCGCCAACGGTACCCTCGCCCTGGTTACTGCCCTGCAGGCGCTGCGTATTGCCGGCGAGGTGATCACTACGTCCTACAGCTTTGTCGCCACTGCGCATTCATTGCTATGGAACGGCATCCAGCCGGTATTCGTGGACATCGATCCCGAGTCACTGAATCTCGACCCCGCGAAGATCGAAGAGGCCATCACCCCCCAGACCAGCGCTATTCTGCCTGTACATGTCTATGGTCGCCCGTGCGATACCGCTAAGATCCAGCAAATTGCAGATATCTATGGCCTCAAGGTAATCTACGACGCGGCCCATTGCTTCGCGGTCCAAGACCAGGGCGGCAGTGTACTGCGTCACGGCGATCTTTCCATCCTTAGCTTTCACGCCACCAAAGTCTTCACCACCTTCGAGGGCGGCGCCATTGTTAGTCCGGACGCCAAGACCAAACAGCGGATCGATTTCCTGAAGAATTTCGGATTTGCCGACGAGGTCACCGTCGTGGCTCCCGGCATCAACGGAAAAATGAACGAGTTTCAGGCCGCCCTGGGCCTTCTTCAGCTCAAATATATCGACGACGCGCTTAAGCAACGGGCCGAGATCGATTGCCGCTATCGTGCCGCATTGTCCAGCCTGACCGGCATACGCTGTTTGTCGCTGCCGGAATCCAAGCGCCATAATTATTCATATTTTCCGATTATGGTGGAACCTGAATACCCTATCGGCCGCGATGCACTCTATGACAGACTCAAGAATAGCAACATTTTTGCGCGCCGCTATTTCTATCCCTTGATAACAGACTTTCCAATGTATCGCGGTCGGCCGAGCGCGCGGCCGGAACGGCTTCCAGTCGCCATGGCAATCGCCGGCAAGATACTCTGTCTGCCCATCTATCCTGAACTAACCGAACCCCAGGTCGCGCGTATCGCGGAAATCATCGCGGATGTTTGAGATGGGCGCCTATTCCGATCCCGATCTTCGTGACTGGGGTCCGCCGACGGCGGCGAGCGTGTTCGTATATCACGCTCCTCAGCCATTTATGGGGCCGCGAATCTGCGGCCACGATGCGATGCCCGGAGCGACGACGTCGGTATCCTCTCGGCGGATAGCGCCGGACCTAATTTGAGTAACTTTATTCACCTCGCTAGCCATGCCTAGCTGATCGGCTATGAGCGAATCGCCATGGATAACTTTTCAACAATGTCTTTCCGCGTATCCGTATCTTCCAGCAGTGATTACCATTTGGCTAGCTACCCGACGCATCCCACCGTCCGCGAAGACCTGAGCGGCGTGGATCGCCGGCGAGCCGTTATTGCCTGGCATGCAATTTTCGGGCGTCGCAGCGTGATGCTTCCCGGTGTCACGATTGACAAATGGGGTGGCGTTGGGGGATTGCGCCCGATCCTCGGGTGCTACTCGGGTTTCCGTGTCGATGCCGAGATTCCGGCCCGCCGCACGGCGGAGCGCCAGCGCGACCTACTGACCCTGGATTTGCAACTGCGCCAACGTCTTGGTGCGGGCTGAGTCTGGTGGCACCGCAATTACTCCTGAGTGCTCTGATCCAAGGCTACATCGCGCTATTGGCTATCGCTCTGATGCCCATATGTCTACGCCTCATGGGGGCTGAGGCATTCGGGCTGGTAGGCTTTTTCGCAATCCTGCAGGCAGGGATGCAGATCCTCGATCTCGGGCTCTCTCCCACCCTCTCACGTGAGCTGTCGCTGCACCGGGCCGGGACCTTGAGCCTCGCCACTGCTCGCGCACGCCTGCGCTGTTTGGAGTGGGTCATCGGCACACTGGCGTTGCTGGCTGTTCTGAGTCTGACCATGTCCAGCGACTGGATCGCCCGAGATTGGCTTTCTTTTTCCTCGCTGGAGGTCGGACAGGTTCGTTTATCAATTATTGCGATGGCGTATGCCGCCTGCCTACGCTGGGTGATGGGGCTTTATCGTTCCGGGTTGATAGGATTGGAAAAGCAGAGCGCTGTCAACGCTGCCGGCTTCGCTTTTGCAACGCTACGGTTTCTTGGCGTGATTGCGCTTTTGAATTTTTGGTCGGCAGCTGCAATTACGTTTTTCGCTTACCAAGCCATTGTCGGTCTTATCGAATGTTTGACTCATGCCTGGTTACTGTATCGATACTTGCCAAGCTTGCCCGGAATAACGAAGCCGGATTGGTCAGGCATGCGGTCCATGTTGCCTATCGCCGGTGCCATGGCCTTTATGTCCGGCATGTGGATTTTCCTCACCCAGATCGATAAGTTGATCCTTTCCAAATGCCTGTCGCTCCAATCATTCGGCTACTTTACCCTGGCGGCGGCGCTGGCGGGCGGGGTTTTAATCCTGGTGCCGCCACTCAACCAGGTGCTGCAACCGCGGCTGACTATCCTTGTAGCGGCGGGGCGGGTCGATGCCTTGCGCGAGTTGTATCGTCTGTCGACGCGGCGCGTGACCGCAGTATTCGTCGCTATAGGCGGAACCTTGGCGCTTTTTTCGGAGCCTCTTGTGCGGATGTGGGTCGGTAGCCCCGATGCAGTGGAGGCAGCCTCACCGATCCTGTTCTGGTACGCGCTTGCCTATACCCCGATCGGCGTGCTGACGTTACCCTTCATGCTCCAGTTCGGTTTCGGCTACCTGCGCCTTCACGTCGTCGGTAACCTGCTCGTTGCGATGACGTTGCTGCCCACGCTGATGTATGCTTCCGCCCATTTTGGCGGTGTCGGCGCTGGTATAACGCTGCTCTGTGGCAATGTACTTTTTCTCTTCCTCTGGGTCCCCTTGGCGCATCGACGTCTGATGCCCACTCTGGTCTGGGTTTGGCCGTTTCGCGACGTCCTCTTGGTCGCACTGCCGATCATCGCCTGGCTGACGTTGGTGTCCAGAATCTTACCGTCGTTCGCCAGTCCCATCGAAACCCTGCTGGTCGTCGCGCTGGTGCTCGGTGCCGCGCTACTCGTCGGATTTCTGGCAGGCGGAGGCAGAGTGGGTGACCCACTTGGAGCAGTGAGGAGGTAGTCTATGAAACAGCCACTAATATCGGTCTGTGTTGCCACTTTCAATCACGAGCGCTACATCAGTGATTGTCTGATGAGTATCATCGCTCAAGAGGTTCCTGGTACGCTGGAGATTCTTGTGGGAGATGATAACTCCGGGGACGCAACCAAGGAAGTCGTAACCGCTGTCGCCAATCGCTTTCCCGATGTTATCTTTTACCGATGCCATCAGCCGCAGCTCGGTGCCGCCGCCAACTATCAGTCCCTGGTCCAGCAGGCGCGTGGTCGGTACATCGCACATTGCGATGGCGATGATTTCTGGCTTCCGGGTAAGCTTAGCGCCCAAATCGCATTCATGGAGAACCATCCCGACTGCCCGGCGGTTTACTCGAACACGTTTACTATCGCGGACGATGGCTGCCCACTTGGGGTATTCAATAATTTTCAACCGGCGCGCTTCGGCATTGCCGATCTAGTGCGACATGGCAACTTTCTTAACCAGAGTTCTGTGCTCTACCGCGCCGTCCTTCGTGAGGTGGTACTGGCATTGCCAGCGCCATTTATCGACTATCGTATGCATCTCAGATTTGCCCGTAGCGGGGCAGTCGGATATTTGAACCGTGCGCTGGTGGGCTATCGGGTAGGATCGACCAGTTCGATGGTGATGAATGCTGGTGACCAAGTACGACAACTGTATTGGGATGCGTTGTTAGATGTGCCGGCCGGATCTGTACCCGCGATCGATCGTGCGCGCGGCATGGCCGACTTTGCCCGGAGCGCGGCATTTGCGGCAGTGCGCCTTCGGAGTTTGGTGTTGGTCCGGAAATGGCTTCCGATCGTATTTCGGAGTAGTCCGGTTGGCGGTATTCGTATGGCCTGGCTCATTACCGCTGTGATCGCCAGGGCGGGCGTGCGACGGATCCTGGTCGGCGTGTGTCAGCGGGTTGGGGGCAATGCCCCGTACGTTCTCTACCGACGACCATAGGATCAACCCTGGCATCGCTATGAATCTTCTCCGGATTGGTAAAACACTTCTCTCCCGGGCGTCACCGCGCCGGCGGCATCTGTGTATCCTGTGTGGGCGACGGTTCGGCTATTTCCTACCGTATCGGGGGGGGTGGCGGGCGGCGCCACCCCTGATGCGTGCGCTGGATGTGATCGGAAGCGACCCCGACCGTTTCGCGTGTCCATGGTGTGGGGCAACCGATCGCGAGCGCCACCTGTTCCTGTATTTCCGTGCCTCCGGCTTTCTCGCCGACCTGGCGGTCCGCGAGGTGCTGCATTTCGCACCGGAGCGGCGGCTATCCATCGTGTTTGCAAGGCAGAAGCCACGGCGCTATATTCAGTGTGACCTCTATCCCAGCGTGCCGAATGTCGAGCGGGTAGATATGCTTGCCATGCCCTACCCGGATAGGACCTTCGATCTCGTCATCGCAAACCATGTGCTGGAGCATGTAGCCGATGATCAGGCCGCGATCCGCGAGATCGCACGGGTCTTGAAACCGGGCGGCTATGCCGTGTTGCAGACTCCGTTTAGCGCCGTGCTCACGAATACGTGGTCAGACCCTGGCGTTGATACCGACGCGGCGCGCCTTCAGGCTTTTGGCCAAGAGGATCATGTTCGGCTGTTTGGTCGGGACATCTGTCAGCGCTTCGCGACCTTCGGTCTGGTCTCGCGGATGAGCGATCATTCGGAACTGCTGTCGGGTATAGATGCCTGCCAGTACGGAATCAATGCCCGAGAGCCGTTTTTTCTATTTCAACGGATGTAGATCGCTGGTCGTAGACGCTGTCTAGGACTCGGCGCTGGCCATTTCGGGGGGCTTCACCTCTGGGGTCGGTAGCTCGGCCGAAACCCGTTGGCCTGCCCAAACAGTCAGCATCACTTCTGGACTGAGCCTAAAACTCCGCCCCGGACCAAGACAATGATCCTGGCGTTAAGCTGAGCCATCGTGCCAGCTTGCTCCGGTTAAGTGGCAAACCCAGAAGTGGAAAATAGAATAGCAATAATAAAGTCTTACGTTTTTCCGTGCATAGATTAATCTTGTCTCTTTGGAGCAAGTAATGCCTTCGCTTTTTTGGTAAAAAATCCATTACACAAGAGGGTGATAAACATAAATCATATTCTTATGAGCGGGTCGTCTTATCGGTTCACAATACCTCCGTCGCATGCAACGCGAAATACGTTGATTTGGGATCTGGTCAGATACGCCCTATCCACTGCCCCTTGGTGGGTACCCAGTACCACCGCTCGGCCAGCGAAGCGACTCGATGTGCCCCGGGAAGGCTCTGCGCGGCATCCACCCCGCAGGCGCCCGCGGCCCGCTGGCTATGCGAGTGATGGAGTTAGTTGTGCTGATCCAGTCCGCAGTGCCTGCCAGCCGTCGGTGATTGCCGTCGCCACCCGAGCAACGACGTCTGTCACCACAGGGATGCAGCGAGGTCGTCGCGGCATCGGTGATCGGCCGCATTCGGCATCGGCCGAACCCTTTCGGTTCAAGCGTTTCCGCGGCGATGTCGGTTAGGACGCTCTTGCCATGGGCGTGTCCGCCGGGCAGCCCCTCCTTTTTCCCGCCTATGAGGGTCTCGTCGACATCCACCCTGCCGTGCAGTTGATGGAGCATGGCCCATGCGGTCTGTCAGGAGTCGATCGCGAGCGTCCGTTGCCGGCTCGACGCCGAGGCCCGGTCTTTGCCGGCGGCAAAGTGCCAGCAGCCGGTGAACCACCGTCAATGGCGTCGCGTTCGTTCGAAGATCGTGCCGGCGGTCGTCGACGTCTGACCAGTGTGCCCGACGCGCATGATATAGACCATCGCCCAGGCCCCAGCCGCCATCGTGGCCGAAGGCCGGACAGCCAAAGCCCACAGGCCACCGGAGCCATTTCAGGTCGTCTAGACGGTCCCCATCGGTTCCGAAACACGCCTGAAACTTGCCTGCCGAGTGAGGATAATGGATGCCCGCATGGGGGTTATTCGCCGCCTCAGTTCACTTCGGCTAAGTGGAGAGCCCAGACTTGGGAAGCAGGACTATCAGTTAGGCGCCAACGGGGGCAGCTGGGATAATAGGGCATAAACCCTTGACCTAGATATTTTATCTCTTGTAGAATTCGAACATACTTGTATTTTTTTGATTCTGGGCCGGTTAGACCGCTGCCGATGGGTGCTGCCTTTACCATGTTGCCTGCACGGCTTCGGGTCTATCGGCACCCCGGCGAGACGCTGGCGCCAATGCCGCCAGGGCACTTCCAGTCCTCGCTACGCTATGATGTGGCCAGTAGCTCCTGATGCAGCGTCCAAGTAGGGTAATAAGAAGATGGCCAAGAGTTGGACCCAGCATCGTGAATACTTTTGTGGGCGACATGTCGTCGTCACGGGCGCACACGGTGGAATTGGACAAGCCACGGCGCGGGCCTTTGCGGATGTCGGAGCTAACGTTATCGCTATCGACAGAACGCTTCGTGATGCCAGCGAGATCGCGGACTTACTACCCGTTCCAGTCGCTGGCTCGGTGCATTCAGCAGTTGCCATGGATTTCACGGTCCCGGGCTCGGTTTCCGAGGGTTTGGGCGAAATACGCTCGATCTCGCGTGATATCGCAGCGTTGGTGAATGTTGCCGGGATAGCCGAAGACGCACTCGTTCACATGGTCACGGCGGAGTCTTTTCGACGTCACATGCAAATCAACCTCGAAGGTCACATTCAGATCACGCAGTACTTAACCAGGCTGATGATGCGCACTGGCGGGGGATCTGTGGTCAACGTTTCGAGCGTAACTGCGATCGACGGGAATCCCGGTCAGCTTGCGTATGGGGCGTCGAAGGCCGGGATGCTGAACGCCACCCGCATATTCTCCATGGAGTTAGCGTCAAAGGGCATCCGGGTGAACGCAGTGGCTCCTGGCGTAATCGACACGGAGATGAACAGGCGCATGGACGGGGCCGCGAGAGAGCGCCTGCTTGATCGCGTGGCCATGGGAAGGATCGGCAAGCCTGAGGAGGTTGCTTCGGTTATTCTCTGGCTGTGTTCGCCCGCGGCATCATTCGTGACCGGACAGACCTTGCGGATAGACGGGTGCATGTGATGAGTGACCGCATTCTAAAGGGGCAGACGATCCTCGTTACCGGCGCTAACCGCGGCATAGGCTGGGCCACGTGCCAGTCGCTTGCTGCCAATGGGGCTTATGTGATCGCTGCTTCACGTAGTGGCGGCGACGAGTTCTCCGTTCGACTCCAGGCGCTGGCTGATGCGTGCGGCGTCGTGGCATCTGCTGTGAGCCTCGACCTGACAGACGGCGAATCCATCAGGGAAATGATGTTATTTGTGCGGAAACTCGAAAGACCGCTTACCGGGTTGGTCAACAATGCGGGCGTGACCTACAACGCTCTGTTTCAGATGTCAGAGATCGATACCGCGCGCGAGGTATTTGAAACCAACTTTTTCGGGCCGTTTAGCGTGATGCAGGGTTGTGCGCGGCTGATGGCTCGGCATCGCAACGGAAGCATTGTGAACATATCGTCAACCGCCGCAATCGACGGCAATCCGGGTCGGTCGGTCTATGGCCCATCCAAGGCCGCACTAAGCACGCTGACCAGGGCCGCCGGGCGCGAGCTAGGCCCGTTCGGAATCCGCGTGAACGGCATAGCTCCCGGCATGACCGACACTGAAATGCTGGCGAGTATGACCGATGAAGTCATTACGGGTGTTGAGAGAAACACGGACCTCGGCCGACGCGGACAGCCCAGTGAGATTGCCGAGGCAATCTGTTTTCTGCTCTCGCCATTGGCGTCCTACGTCAGTGGTCAGGTCCTGCGGGTGGACGGCGGGATGCGGGCGTGAGTGCAGAAGGCTTAACCGACGAGGCATTGGCCGCGATAGCCGGTCGTTGCCGAAAGTGGATTGTGAGCATCGGACATAACGCTGGTGGCTATGGCGCGCACTTCGGGCCTGCGCTGTCCCTTGTGGAGATCATGACTGTCTTGTACGGTGTCGGCGTCAGGCAGTCCCCAGATCAGCGCTTAAACAGCGAGCGTGACCGCGTGATCTTGAGTAAAGGCCACGGTAGTCTGGCGTTATATGCCGCACTGCACGAATTCGGCTACATAGATCAGGAGCTTCTGGTCTCCGCCGAAAGGGACGGAACACTCCTGCCGGGGCAGCCGGTCAGAAACCGGGAACTCGGTATCGAGTTCTCCAGCGGCACCCTCGGCATGGGGTTGTCCTTCGGTGTTGGACTGGCGCTATCTGCTCGCATGATGAAGAGTGAGAGAGGGGTGTACGTGCTGATGGGCGACGGCGAAACCAACGAGGGTTCAGTCTGGGAAGCCGCCATGTCTGCAGCCCACTTCGGTCTGTCACGGTTGATCGCTATCGTTGACGTCAATAGACTACAGTCTGATGGCCGTACCGCGGAGATTATGTCGTGCAGTCTCCGTGGGATGTGGGAAGGCTTCGGGTGGGACGTAATCGCGCTCGACGGTCATTCGATCCCGGGGCTACGCGTAGCCCTTCAGACTCCAATCTCTACGAGACCGCGCTGTATCTTGGCAAGTACGGTGAAGGGCAAGGGCGTATCGTTTATGGAAGATGCCGCGGAGTGGCACCACGGGCTTATGACCGAGGGACAGTTTGAGACCGCCTGCGGCGATGTCGGTCGTCGGGCATCGGCGCCATGAAGATCCCATCCGGTAGGGGGCTCTCGCGGCTCGGTCCTAGGGGCACTTTCGGAATGGCCCTTCTCGATGCCGCCAAAGAGAGCGACCGCATCGTCGGCCTTACCGCGGACCTAGCCATTACGTCAGGCATGGAGCGGTTCAGGGTCCAGATGCCTGAACGATTCTTCAACGTCGGGATAGCTGAGCAGAACCTGGTGGGCATCGCCGCAGGTCTTGCTGACGACGGCTGGATTCCCTTCGCCACGACCTTCGCGAACTTCGCTGCGATGCGAAGTTGCGAGTTCGTTCGACATCACCTCGGTTACATGCAGCAGAATGTGAAGATTGTCGGAATCGGGGCTGGGTTCGCCATGGGGCAGTTCGGTAACACCCACTACTCCTTGGAGGACGTTGGCGTACTCCGGTCGATCCCGAATCTTACGATCGTCAGTCCTGCGGATTGCAGTGAGGTTTACGCGGCAGTCTACGCAATCGCTGCGTCTTTCGCCCCAACCTACTTACGGCTGAGCGGGGTGCCTTCGATGCCTTGCGTCGACCAAGAGGGGACAAGTTTCAACCTCGGGGAGGCACGGGTGCTCCGATCTGGCACAGACGTCACCTTCATTGGTACTGGCAGCATGGTATCTGTAGCCGTCCGCGCTGCCAACCAGTTGACGGCGCGAGGGCTATCGGTAGGCGTCGTGAACATGCACACCCTGAAACCGATCGACGAGTTGGTGCTCAATGGTCTTGTCGGACAGACGGCTGCGCTCGTGACAATCGAGGAACACTCGGTGATCGGCGGGCTGGGTAGCGCGGTCGCCGAAGTCGTGGCCGCCGTTATGGCGGCACCTCCGCTGCTTCGGCTCGGCGTCTGTGATGCGTTTCCCAAGGTAGGCTCATATGAGTACGCTCTTGAGCAATGCGGTTTAGTTGACAACGTTATCGCCACGGCCGTCGAGCGATGGGTTCGTGGTGCGGCGTAACGACTGGTTTTGCACTCATCTGATCAATAATGGGAAAAGAGTTAAGTGACAGCTGAAGACACTCTCAAGCAGGCATTCATCGAGGGCTTGGGCATAGACGGAGATGACGTGGATTGGGCAGTACTGGCCTATCGAAGCATCCCCCAATGGGATTCGGTTGCACACATGCAGGTGGTTGCTCAAATCGAAGATGCATTCGATATTATGCTGGAGATCAAAGACGTAATCGGTATGTCGAGCTTCGAGATAACCAAGGAGATCCTCACCAATTACGGCGTCAGCTTCTCGTAAACTATGCTCCTGGACCACCTTGATAGTGACCACGAGGTGCTTATTGAGGCGTCCTCGGGTAATGTAGTAACGGTTGGGGCGATTCGTGATCGGGGTGAGCCGATAGGGGAGATGCCCCGAGGGCTTGCTTTCCTCCTTGCGGACGGCACAATGGACGCTGCATTCTGGTTCCTCGCGCTCTTGGAAGCACGATTTCCGGTTGCCTTGATCGACGCTGGCAGCGAATGGCCCACAGTAGCTCGTCTTATAGACCGGTACCGGCCTGACATGATAATCGATCCTGCCGGTAGGCACTTGGGCGAACATCTCGCCTCGCCGCTTGGGCCGAGCGGGCGGATCATTGAGCAGTCGGTCTGGCTCGCCTCCGAGTTCGGACCTGAGCTACATGGGGATCTTGCGGTTCTACTGACCACTTCCGGATCGACGGGTAGCCCAAAGTTCGTGCGTCTTTCATCAGCGAACATCCGGGCGAACGCCGAACAGATCGTTCACTCTCTCGGCATTATTGAGACGGATAGGGCCGTGACGGTGCTTCCCCTTTTCTACTCCTTCGGCATGTCCGTGATCACTTCCCATGCGTTGGCAGGATCATCGGTGCTAGTCACCTCGTCGAGCGTCATTGAGGAGGCCTTCTGGTCCAGTCTTCACAGGCATGGAGTGACCTTCCTGCCCGGAGTGCCCACTACCTACACTATGCTGAAGCGGCTGGGTTTCGAGTCGCGCGAGCTTCCCAAGCTTCGGGCGCTCATTCAAGCCGGTGGGCGGCTTGCGCCGACGCTCATAGGTTTCTTCCACGATGTGATGGCGCGCCGAGGTGGACAGTTTATCGTGATGTACGGCCAGACAGAGGCCTCACCCAGGATGTCGTGTATGCCCTCGACTAATCTTCCGACGAAGCTTGGCTCGGTCGGGCTGGCGATGAGAGGTAGTGAGTTCGTGGTCTGTAGCCCAGGAGGGGAGGAATTGGCCACCGGGCAGGTCGGTGAGGTTGTCTACTGCGGTCCAAACGTGATGATGGGCTATGCCGAGGGCCGGGATGATCTGACCCTGGGGGCAACCCATGGTCGGGTCCTGGTAACGGGAGATCTTGGCTACTTGGACGATGAGGGGTTTCTCTACTTGACCGGCCGGTCCAAGCGCATCTGCAAACTTGCGGGTTCTCGCGTCTCCCTAGACGAGATCGAACAGATTGCGGGCGGCTTGTCCGTCGTTCCTAGGGAGATTATCGCTGTGAGCTGCGACGACGAAAAGGTGGTGTTGTTCGCAACGGGAATCGACCCTGCTGAGGCGTCCGATTTGAGGAAGGGGCTTGCGGCTCAGCTTCGGGTCCCGCCCATGCTTATTGAGGTGCGCACCATAGCGGCGATCCCGTTACTGCCCAGCGGCAAACCCGACTACACCGGCTTGGCGCGATCAGCCGGCGCAAGAGCTGATCGCATATGACTGCGACGAGGCCGGGGGCCGCAGCGGATTCGAAGGCGGCAGGTACCCTGATATCGGCCGGGCTCAGCGAGCTCTTCACCAGGCCCCAGTTCTCGATCCCGCAGGATGAGAAGCAGCAACTGCTTCTTTCGGAGTTTGAGCGGATGACCTCGCAGCATAGGATCGCATGCGAACCGTACCGAAAGATTATGGACGCCTTGGGCGCGCCCCAATCAGGCTATACGTCCCTTGAGGCACTGCCCTATCTTCCCGTCTCATTGTTCAAGACGCACCGCCTGTCTAGCGTTCCCGAAGATCAGGTCTTCAAGGTGATGACGTCTTCGGGCACGACCGGCCAAGCTGTCTCGCAGGTCATTCTGGACCGGACGACGGCTGACCTGCAGTCTAAGGCGCTTGCGGCGGTGATGGCGCGTGTCCTGGGTAACCAAAGGCATCCGATGGTCATCATCGACACTCCCAATGTGGTGAAAGACCGCAAGAGGTTCTCGGCCCGTGGGGCAGGGGTCCTGGGGATGTTACCTTTTGGTCGCCGCCACTTTTATGCTCTGAATGATGAGATGGAGCTCGACCTACCGGGACTCGAAGCGTTTCTCGCGCGCCATGCCGAGGAGCCGATACTGCTCTTCGGCTTCACCTTTATGGTTTGGCAGTACTTCCTGCGGGCGCTGACCAGCGCCGGCGCCTTTCCGAATTTGTCAAACGGGACACTTATTCATTCCGGGGGTTGGAAGGCACTGGCCGAAGAGGCCGTTGGCAACGTAGAGTTCAAGTCTGCGCTCAAGGAGGCAACCGGGCTTGGTCGTGTCCACAACTTCTACGGCATGGTCGAGCAGGTCGGCTCGGTATTCCTCGAAGGCGACGACAACTTCCTATACCCGCCGAATTTCGCGGAAGTGATTATCCGAGATCCGCAGACGTGGGAACCGGCTCCAGACGGAACGCCGGGAGTCGTCGAGGTGCTTTCGGTTCTCCCGCGCTCCTATCCCGGACACGTTTTGCTGACAGAAGACCTTGGGGTTGTGCATGGAACCGGAGACCCAACGAGTGGTTGGGCCGGGAAGCGGCTACAAATACTCGGTCGCGTGCCCAGGTCTGAGCTCAGAGGTTGTTCGGACACCCATGCCTCGGATCGAGCAGGCAGACGATGACTACGCTGGGTCAAGAAGAAAGCCAATTGTGCGATATACCCCGCACGAAGCGCCCACTTCATGTGCAGGAGGTTCTCCCGGCGCAGCGGTCGGTAGACCTGAGCGAAATTCTGGATCGCCTGAATCAGGCGCCGGTAGTCACTCCATTCGATCAGTCGCGCACGGAGTTCATTGCCGACCTGTCCCGCAGGCTGGCACGGGCGGGCCGCGGTCTTGCGGAAACGCAGGCGCTGGCCTACTGGATGAGGAAGGCAGAAATCCATCGCATGAACGTAGCGTTTTCGAAACTCGAGTCCGAGGGTTTCGTTCTGATGCCCCGGGGCACAGTGTTCCACATTCCGCCGTCTAATGTAGATACTCTATTCGTATACTCTTGGGTGCTCTCCACGTTGGTTGGAAACCGCAACATCGTCAGACTCTCTTCGCGCGCAACGGAGCAGTCTAACCTGATAATCGAGACGATCTGTGAAGCCCTAGTCAATCACCGGACCGTCGCCGACTCGTCGGTCATGGTCACTTACGGGCACGATGATTCTGTGACTGCGGCGATCTCTGCCGTTTCCGACACTCGAGTCATCTGGGGTGGCGATGTTACTGTCAATAGGATTCGGTCAATCCCGATTCCTCCGCACGCTACCGAAGTGGTGTTCGCCGATCGTTTTTCGATGGCAGCGATTGGGATCGAAGCCTATCAGTCACTTGACACACGGGAGCGCGGACGGCTCGCGGATTTGTTCTTCAATGACGCTTACTGGTTTGACCAGCTAGGTTGCTCTTCGCCGCGGTTGCTTCTGTGGGTCGGCAAGCGGGACCCGGGGCCGTCCGCTAATGACTTCTTCAGCCGTGTTCGCGGGGTAGCGCATGCGAAGGCCTACTCAGTGGATACTTCAACCGCCATCGCCAAACTTGGGCAGTCCTATAGCACAATGATCGACGCCGAAGTCTCTGGCTACAGTGCGCAGGACAACACATTGACCGTTCTCGACATGTCGTCGTTCCCCGACGTGCGCGGGGAGTTCTGTGGAGCGGGGCTTTTCTATCAGCTCCACGTTTCGCAGTTGAACGAGATTGTGAGTCACGTTAGACGTGCCGATCAGACACTCACAACCTTCGGGATTCCTGAGCAAGAGATCACAAAGCTGGTCAGCGATCTTCGCGGGCGAGGAATCGACCGCATTGTTCCGTTCGGGCAGGCTCTGCGGTTTAGTCGGTTCTGGGACGGCTACGACCTACTTACAGAGCTGACTCGCAAAGTTACGATCTCTGTAAGGGGGGCACTGGGGTGAATGGCTTATTCCTTGATATTGAGCAATTCTCGAACCTCTTGAGCGATCTTGACCAGACTCCGGGAGTGGGAGTCGACATTGATGTGGTAACTAGGTTTGCGCAGGGCGATCTGCGGCTACTCTCTGTCAAGGACACCGCGCATTGTGACAGCTAAGCCCCTTCGTCGGAGAGTCGTGCTAGGCGTTGGTGACTCAAGGCGGCGGCCAAGGCCTGCTCCAAGAGCCTGCGGCTGTCATTGCTCGAGATTGAGATAGGGACAGGGTCCTCCGGCCGCCCCCTAATAAGTGCCTCAGGCTTGGTGAGTGAGTGTTGGGTGGTAGTGGATGTGTCAATCGCACACCGTGGGGCGCTTGCCATTGCTATGGCTATTGATGGAAATCGGCCTCGGTTGGGAGCAGAGGAAATCCTTAGGGCGACATTGATAGGCGGGGCGATGCCCTGATAAGGCCATAAATTTTCAATAGTACAGTTTGATTAAAGCTATGAGGAGTCCAGCATGGGTAGAAGCCTGGTCATCGTCGGTGCAGGCCCGATGGGCCGTGAGGTGTATGCGTATGCGCTGGATCAGTTGGCGGATGGCCGTCAAGCCAGCTTTGACCGAGTTGCGGGCTTCATCGACTTAGGTCAGAAACCGGGCGACCATATCAGTGCATTCAATCTCAATATCGACTTTGTTGACGCACTCGAAAGTCACAAGCCTCGATCCGAATTCGCCTATGTGACGGGTATCGGAAATCCTGCTGAGAAGCGGAGATCTGTCGCGCTCCTCTCCGGTGTAACGCATTGGACGAACGTCATTCACCCGACAGCCTACGTTGCGTCCTCAGCCTCGCTTTGCGCCGGAATTGTGATGGCCCCATTTTCCCTGACCGGAATAGACTCCAGCCTTGGAAACCATGTGACGCTCAATGTATACGCGTCCTGTGGTCATGACGCGCATATTGGGGCCTTCTCAACCTTGTGCCCATACTCCGCGATCACTGGCTGCGTGGTGCTTGAGGAAGAGGTCTTTCTGGGAACTCATGTTGGTGTGAATCCAGGTGTCAGGATCGGCACGCGGTGTCGTGTCGCTGCTGGGTCTACTGTAACTCACGACGTCGAGGCTGGATCACTTCTAGTTGGCAATCCGGCCAAAGGGCGCGTAATGTACCTCCTCGATAATGGCTGAGATGATGATTTCGACGTCACTACCCAGGTCTGCCGGAAGCGCCTGGCATGTTTCGCTTGAATACGATGCGCGGAAGCGGATAATCAAGAGTGCGGAATCTTTGCGCGATTTTGATTGTACTTGGCAGATTCATTCCAAGGCCGCAGCAGTCCTGCGGGCGTGAGAATCGTTGTCCTGCTTCCGCCGCCTCTGGCGCCTGGTGATGATCTCCGCCGAGTCTTCGGCGGTGAGCCGGCGACGGGGTAGCAGACGGCGCAGGGCCATGACCAAATCGTTGAACGAAAGTATCGACCACCGCGTCTGACGCTGGATTTTCTGTTTGACCAGGAACAGACGTACCACGCACGGAGATCAGTGCGGCGCGCATGAACCTAAGTGCTTAGTCATTATAACGGCAGATAAGTACCTCAACGGAAACGTTTGTAGAGCACCTGGCTTCGCAATCTATTTCGCAAATTCAATTCTAAACTCAGTTCCCAACGACTCAATTATTTTGTGAAGTCCGCAAGCTAATGCAGTTATAC
>CAILVI010000316.1 GCA_903837595.1 uncultured Thiodictyon sp. | reverse complement strand
TGAGCCTGGCCAGAATGGCGCTAATTTAAGCCAAGTCAGATTCATAATCAATTGGTTATCGTTGCCCTCCGTGACCAAAAATCGGCGTACTCAGCGCTGCTTCTTGGGGTGGCCGTTCTTGCGGACCTCCTCCTGCGCGACCCGCCGGGGCTTGGTCATCAGCGGATAGTTCTTCAGGCGACGTTTCAGCGCGCGCGGCTCGATGCGTCCCGGCCGCAGGCCGACTCGGGGCCCGGCGATCAGCACCAGCAGGGCACGGATGACCACCCCGTCATGCGTCCCCCCACCGCGCTGTTGCCACGAAATCCAGATCTGGAGCGTGTGCTTGAAGCTCAGTTGGCGCGGGATCTGGTCCGCCAACAGGGCGGCTTGTGCCATCAGCAGGCGGATCAGGTTATAGGCCAGCAAGTAGACCCACAGCTCTTTGATGGCCATGTCCGGGGTCCTGCAGCGCAGGTGCTCCATCCCGAGCGTGGTCTTGATGTTCCGCAGATCGAGTTCGATGTTCCAGCGGCTGCGGTACAGCACCTTGAGGATCGACTTGGGGGCGTCCTTGGGGCACAGGAAGGTGGTCACCATGATCTTGTGGCCGGCCTGGAACTCGCGCACCGTCAGGGTTCCCGGGGCCTGATCGTAGTCCTCCTGGCTCATCCAGTCGGGTTTCTTGGGCTTCGGCAGGACGATGAGGTGGTCGTGCACCCCAAGCCACTCGCCCAGGCGAAAGTCGGTGCTGCGCTTGCGTGCGCCGTACTGCTCAAACACCCCATCAACGCCGCGGCGCACCAATTCACAGAGCAAAAAATACGTTGCATAATAAGCATCTGCAACCAGAATCTCGCCGCTTAGAAGGGTGTCGAGCAGGGCTCGCAGGAGCGTCTGCTCGTCGCTGCCCTTGCCCGCGCAGGGACCGATGGCGGCATCCAGCACGACCCCGGTCGCCAGACACAGCAAGACCACCATCCGACAGATCGGGAACCCCAGCCCGTCCTTTTGGCTCTTGGGTTGCGGATACTTGGCCTGGTTTTCTTCCGTGTCCGCCAAGGTCATCGTCGCCCCGTCGGCGAGCCGCACCCGACGCTGCTGCCAGTGCCACCAGGCCGGTGCGCCGTCCGTCACGAGCTCCCCGGTTTGGCGCGTCAGCGTCCTGATCATCGGCAACGGCAACCGGGCGCGTGCCTGGCAGTAAGCGCTGGTGCTCGGACTGAGGCGCGGCAGCCCGGTGATCGCCCGCTCGACCCCGTAGTCGTCGAGCGCCTGGCGGCAACTGCCGTCCGCCGACAGCGCTTGGGTCATGAACATCGCCAACGTCTTGAGCGGCGGAAACGCCCGCTCACGATGCGCCGGCACCAGCGCCGCGACCCGATCGAGGAGCTGCGGGGCCGTCAACAGATTGAAGAAACCGCCGGCGTCGATACTGCCGGCATGATCAAGGACACGTTGCCGTGTCGTGGCGCTCTGGTTAGGATGCATAGGGGCTGGCTCGCGCGGTGGTCGGTTGGGTTTCGCAACTTTCAGTCTATCACTCGTGTGCGCCAGCCCCAAACTTTTCAGTCGGTTGGACTAAATTAGTGCCATTCGGGCCAGGCTCGAATACATTTCGGGACGGCAAGGCCGAAATTAACTCGAGCCTGGCCCCTTTACCCGCTTTACTCGCTTTACCCGCGACATTCACGCCTTGTCCACACGGAGTCAGAT
>CAILVI010000315.1 GCA_903837595.1 uncultured Thiodictyon sp. | reverse complement strand
CGCAAGCGCCGCGAACTAGCCGCAGCCGCACAAGCGCCACGGCCGCCGGCAGCAAAAGGACACTCAGTCCGCCGGCGCAGCGCCGCGCCTTGCTCGCCGTGACGAAACGCAAGCCGCAGGTGATGGTAAAGATTACCTCATTCGGCAAGTCACAAAAAGCGGTCGCCGCGCATCTGGATTATATCAGCCGCAAAGGCGAGAACGAAGTATTCGACAACCAAGGCGATGACCTCCATGCATTAGCGGCGCGGTCCGACCGCCAGCCGCGCGACGTGTTGGACGAACTCGCGGAGCGGTTGAGCGATCCGCCCGCGGCAGACGGCCAGGCGGTTAAGCGCAGACCGCGTGAACGGGTGACCATGAACCTGATGCTGTCGATGCCAGAGGGGACCGACACCGGCGCTTTCGAGTTAGCTGTTCGCGACTTCTTAGGTGGGACGTTCACGAAAAACGATCATGTCTTCGCCTTTCACGACGACCGGAATCACTATCACGCGCACCTTGCGGTAAGCCTGCAAGGCGACGATGGGTCATGGCTTAACCCGCGTAAACGGGATCTGCAAGCGTGGCGTGAGAACTTTGCGGAGGCCCTGGAACATCGCGGCATCGCGGCAGATGCAACGCCCGCATATAGCCGGGGCAAAGGCAAGGGCGGCTATCGCAGGGACATCGAGGAACCCCGTAAGCGAGGAACCGGGCGGCGGGCGGCCCACTCGAAGAGCTTCGACGCCGAGACGGAGGGCGCAGCGATCCAGCAACGCGCCGCCGCCTGGAGCCGGATCGGCGACCACTACGCGCGGGCCGGTGATCAGGAGGCAACGCAGGCGATCCGCGAGTATGTCGCGGATCGGTTCGACTATCACCCCGACGCAGCCGCGCCAGTGCCCACCCCGACGACACCGCCGACAGTCGAGGCCCTGGAGCGGACAACGACCAGCCCGGGGAAGGTGCAGGAGCGTAGCAGGGATGAGGGCCGAGAACGCTAGCGGGTTGCCCCGTCTTGCTGGGCTGTCGAGGCTGGCGGTAGCCCCGGCCCGCAGGGCAAGACACCCCGTTGAGCCACAGGCGAATAAGGGGAGCGAAGTAGGCGCACACCCTTCGGGGTGTGGGCCTACTTCGCATATCCTGCCCTGCATTCAGGTGCAATTTTGTCGCTGTAAATGCGCGTCACCAGATGCAACTTTGTCGCTGTAAAGGCGCTGTTTTATCGCTATAACACCACGGTAGAGCAAAACCGGTGAATTTCGACCGAAAATGCGGTAAAACATCGCGGTGACTGAGATCCTTAAGCGATCCGGTAGCTCACTGATTATCAAAACTCGGTGCGGCGGCTTCCAAGCGGGTTGTTCGTACCCATGCCCGTCACACTGGGGTTACTAATGTTCACACGTATCCTGATCTGCCCCGAGGTTGTCCCGCTCCAGGGCGAGGGGCTCATCTCTTGGTCGTTTTCGCCGCGCCATCATGGGTGTTGATCGTATGACTATGCCGAAGTTGACCGCACATGACGGAAGCGTCAAGGGCGCCCGCGCCGCTTTTGAGGAGTTCAAAAAGAAAACACGCGAACCCTGGCCCGACATGGACGCGGATCTTGAAGAGTGTATGGGAATCATGCACAAATGGTTCTTGCGCACAGGTCCGCTCTTATTGATTGATAATCTACGCATGAATGGTGAAGCGATAAGTTATCGTTTGCCCGCATGGCAAGAAGAAATCAAGCAGCACTTCACAAAAAAATATGGTGAAGAAGCAGGCGGTGAGATTTTCCCAAAAGCAATGTATCGGCTTATCCCAATTCAAGATGATGAGCCGAAGCACATCCACTGAGAGGGGTGCTGGTGTGCCCCTTGTCCGGCAAACCATCCTTTTTCGAACAAAACCAAAACCTCTGCGATTCAATCGCTTGCACGTCCGCTAATTCTGTCCGAAAATGTGGGCATGAAAATTGGTTATGCCCGCGTGTCCACAGAAGACCAAAACCCCGACTTGCAGCTTGATGTCCTCAAGGCGCCGGGCTGCGAGCGGATTTTCACGGACAAGGGGCAAAGCGGGGGGCTGCGCTCGCGTCCACAACTGGACAAGTGCCTTGCTGCCCTCACGGCGGGGGACGTGCTGACGGTCTGGAAACTTGACCGCCTCGGGCGGTCGCTGCCTCACCTTGTGGCCGTGCTGGAAGACTTGCAGGGGCGCGGCGTGGGCTTCCTGTCCCTGACGGAAGCCATAGACACGGCAAGCGGGCTTTAATCACTGAGCGCACCCGTGCGGGAATCCAAGCCGCCAAGCGGCGGGGCGTGAAACTGGGACGCAAGCCCGCGCTTTCTCCTGAACAGGTAGCCCATGCCCGCAAGCTGATAGAGGCGGGGGACAGCCCCCAAGCCGTGGCGCGGCTGCTGGGGGTGGCACGGTCTACGCTTTACAAGTCGGTGGCCGAGATAGCAGAAACATAGGAGTCATGTATATGCGGGTTTTTCGTATTCTGGTTTTGGG
>CAILVI010000314.1 GCA_903837595.1 uncultured Thiodictyon sp. | reverse complement strand
TGTTCGACCCCGTTGGGGTCAGTATGCAACATGAACAGGAATTGAATGCCAGAGGAGCGTTTTCTATGCGTCAATGGGCGTTACAAGATGCCAAGGCCCGTTTCAGCGAGGTGGTACGGCTGGCGTGCGAGCAAGAGCCGCAGGAGATCACCTTACGCGGTGAGCCCGCGGTGGTGATCCTGTCGCGGGTGGAGTTCGACCGGCTGACCAAACCGCGTGAGTCATTGGTGGAGTTCATGCGGCGGTCTCCACTGTATGGGGCGGATGACATGGAGTTTGTGCGTGACCCGGCGTAATGGCCAGTAACCGTACCCTGTTGATCGATCTGCGTGACCGCCTGCTGGCCTGCGGCGAGGCGGTGCCGGCCCGTGCCGAGTCGTTTGCGCGGGAGCGTGCGGCCCTGCTGGCCGAGGTGCAGACAGCGCTCTCCTGGCGCTGGGTCCTGGGTCTGGGTCAGAGCGGTCCGCGGCTCCGCCCGCGGGTGGACGCGCTGGTGGCCCGCAGCCTGGCCCTACATGAGCTGTTCGCCGGGATCGACCAGATCGAGCAACAGATCAGCAAGGCCACGCAGGCATTGGAGCGGATCGCGGCCCCGGCCCTGCACGACCCGGCCGCCATCCCTGCGCTGCTCCAACACCTGGGGCTGGAGGCACGCCGCCTGGGCCGACAAGTGAAGACCGACGACGACCTGATGGTCGATGAGCGTCGCTGCGATACCGCCCGGACCGCGAGCATCCGTCTCACCGAGGCCCTGGAGCTCTGGCTCAGCGCCGAGGCGGTGCTCAACACCATCCGCGCGTCCACCCGCACGGCGGCCTTGGAGGCGGCCCTGCCGGAGCTGGGTGAGCGCCTGTGCCGGACCGGACCGACGCCGCAGTGGGCCGCCGAGTTCAAGGCCCTGGTGGACCCGCTGGACCAATTGGCGCACCGTGCGCAGCCGCGCGAGATCACCGAGACCGAGAAGATCATCAAGGCCCTGCCGCGCTGGGCGCGGGCGCTCGGTGAGGACGGCGACGACTGCGCGGCCCTGGCGGAACGTTTCAAGGCCAGGCGCAAGGACTGGCCCGGGGAGGACGACCGCACCTTCGAAGAACTGTTCGAACAGGCTCGTGTCCTGGAGCAGGGTTTGATGGATCGGGCCGCCGCCGTGCGTTGCGACGGGATCGCGGACTTGGAGACGCGCTGTGTCCTGTTCGCGCAACTGGTGGGGCCCGACCCGGGGTTGGATGAATTAGTGCGCGACCTGCGGGCCGACACCCCGGACAATCCACGCGACCACGAGGACTGGTGCGAGCAACTGCGGGACGCCAACGCCGCCTTCGGCAACCGCGTGAAGCGCTCCGAGAATGCCCTGCTGGCGACCTTGAGCTCAGTCCTCACGCAGTGTCGGCAGCGGCTCGCGGCCCTTACGGCTATCCCGCGCCTGGATGAAAAAGATGTCCAACTCGCCCGGATGCGTGATCAGCTCGACACCCTCACGCGTGCCGGGGAGGAGGGCGAGGCCCTGGCCTTGCTCAAGGCGCTGGAGCAGGTACGCGCCCTGCGCGCCGATCTTGAGGGGCTGGAGGTGGCGATCCGTCAGGACCATGCAGGGCTCGATGAGGCGCGGTTGGCCTTGCAGGGGCGGGCGCGCTGGTTGGTGGAGCGCACCCAGGGGCTCGCCATCACCCTGCCGGACCTGGCGGGTCTGCTGGATCAGCTGCAATCCCCGAATGGCTCACGTCAAGACGCCAAGACGCCCAGCGGGACAACGCCGTCCTCACTCTCTCTCGATCAACCGCCGGATGACTCTCCCGCGGCCGATAAGGGACCGGATAGCCTCGGCGCTTTGGCGTCTTGGCGTGAGACGCCTGCTGCGCGTGAGCCCAGTCTCGAAGAGATCCGGCTGCAACTGGCCGCGCAGCAGCGCGGGTTGGCCGCGGCCGAGGCCCAGTTCGCCCAGGTCTGCGGGGAGTCGATCGCGGCGGGCAACCGCCGCCTCGCCCAGGTGTCGGCGCTGCTCACCCCGCAGTCCATCCGCGCGGGCGGCCTGGCCCTGGCGCCGCTGCGCCCGGCGGCGGCCGGCGACCTGAGCGGGATCGCCGATCAACTGGGGCTGGTCCGCGCCCGGCTCGCCGGTGTGGATGCCTTGCTCGTCACGCAGGAGCAGGCCCTGACGGGGCGCGCGGCGCAGTTGCAGGAGGTCTTGGCCGCGATCCCGCCGGAGCGGCTTGGCCATAACGATCGCGGCGACCGCGAGTCCCTGCTGCGGCAGTTTCAGCAGTGGCGGCCAGACGACCTGGCCGATGCGCTGGAGCGCATCGCGGTGCTGCGCGAGTGGATTGAGAATGCCGAACACGTCCAGCGGCGCATCGAGTCCGCCGCGCGGCGCCTGCGCGAGCTCCGCGAGGCCCTGCGCGAGCGGCTGCGCCGATTCAATGGCCTCTTTCTCCAGGGCTACTGCCCGGACCTCTATGTGCGGGTCGAGGGCCTGGTCCACCCGCCCGACGAGACCCACTGGCAGCGGGGTGCGGAGGCGGCGCAACTTGCGGAGGCCGAACGTCTGCTGCGGCTGCTGGAGTGCCAGGCCCAGCGCCTTGCCGCGCGAGAGATCGGGGAGACCCTGCGGGTCCTGGAGCAGCACGCCCGGCGCACCAAGGACCCCGAGTCCAGCGCCTTGGTGTCGGAAGTTCGTGCCCTGCCACTGGAACAGCAACCACCGGCGCGGCTGCGCCGGCGGCTGGCGGACCAAGTGATTGCGTTTGGCGATCAAAGGTTGGGCGGCGGCAGCTGACGGCAATTGGTGTGCGGAGCGCGACCATCGGACCATCGTGTTGCGGCGGCAGATCTAAAGCCGATCTCGCCATGCATGCTCCGGACGAACCCGAACAGCTGTGTCTGAGCTTCGCCGAACTCACCGAACCAACCTCCCTTTAAGAGGATTCAAGATGTTACGAGCCCTTTGGAAGCGGTGACTCAACGTTTTGTGTCTTTTTGTGATCGCTACGCGGCGCCGTTTCAGTTGCGTACGCGTCTGGTGCATTACCAGGCCAAGCAGTATCTGAGTGGTCTGATGCAGGCACGGCGCAAGAACATGGAGCGGATGGCCG
>CAILVI010000313.1 GCA_903837595.1 uncultured Thiodictyon sp. | reverse complement strand
GATCTGGCCGCTCCTACGTGCGTAGGAGCGGCCCCCCGGCCGCGACGGGCTGCCGCGAGGATCGGTGGCCGGAGTGACGATCACGCTCCTGCCCTGCAATCTGCCCCTTGTCCCTCCCCGGGGCAGGGGTCACAATCCGAGGTTATCCCGTCCCCCATCTGCACGTGCGCGCCCACCCACCGGGTCCGGGCGGCGGGGCGGTTTTGCCATTCATCGCACCCTGGAGCGGCCGGCCTTGCGGCCGCCGCCCCTTGGCGCGCGCTCGCCGAGGGAACTATGCACGATCCGACCGACCAGGAGCCCCTGGGCCACTATCCAGACGCCGCCATGGAGAGCCTGCGCGTCCCGCCCCACAACATCCACGCTGAGCAATCCATGCTCGGCGGTCTCATGCTGGACAACAGCACCTGGGACCGCATCGCCGACATGGTGGTGGAGGGCGACCTGTACCGGCGCGAGCACCGCCTGATCTTTCGTGCCGTGACCAAGCTTGCCGGGGCCGACCAGCCGTTTGACGTGGTCACCCTGGCCGAGACCCTGGAGCGTAGCGAGCAACTGGAAGCGGCCGGTGGGCTCTCCTATCTGGGCACCCTGGTCAACGAGACGCCGAGCGCGGCCAACATCAAGGCCTATGCCAAGATCGTGCGTCAGACCTCGGTGCTGCGCCAGATGATCGCGGCCGGCACCGAGATCGCCGATAGCGGCTACAACCCCGCCGGTCGGGACGCGAGCGAACTGCTGGACATGGCCGAGCGCCGGGTGTTCGAGATCGCCGAGCAGGAGACCCGCGGCGGCGGCGCCGGCTTCCAGCCGATCAAGGCCCTGCTCACCAAGGCGGTGGAGCGCATCGACGACCTCTACCGGCGCGACGAGCCCATCACCGGGCTCTCCACCGGCTTCACCGATTTTGATTTGATGACCTCCGGGCTCCAGCCGTCGGACCTGATCATCGTGGCGGGGCGGCCGTCGATGGGAAAAACTAGTTTTGCTATGAACTTAGCCGAACATGCGGCCATCCAGGGCGGCAAGCCGGTGGCGGTGTTCAGTATGGAAATGCCGGGCGATGCCCTGGCCATGCGCATGATGGCCTCGCTGGGGCGGATTGACTCACACCGGGTGCGCACCGGCAAGCTGGAAGACGACGAATGGCCGCGTCTGACCTCCGCGGTCAATATCCTGGCCGCGGCCTCGCTCTTCATCGACGATACGCCGGCACTCTCCCCGACCGAATTGCGTGCCCGTGCGCGGCGGCTCAAGCGTGAGCACGGCGATCTGGGGCTCGTCGTCATCGATTATCTCCAGCTCATGCAGGTGCCGGGGTCGAATGAGAACCGCACCACCGAAATCTCAGAAATCTCGCGCTCACTCAAGGCCCTGGCCAAGGAGCTGTCGGTGCCGGTGATTGCACTCTCACAGCTCAACCGCAGCCTGGAGCAGCGGCCGAATAAGCGGCCGGTGATGTCGGACCTGCGTGAATGCGTGACTGGGGATACCCCGGTGGTGTTGGCAGACGGGCGGCGGGTACCGATCCAGGAACTGGTCGGCACCAAGGTCCAGGTGATTGCGGTGGACGCGCACGACAAGCTGGTTGGGGCCGAGTCCGACCGGATCTGGGCGGTGGGCCGACGCCCGGTCTGGCGGGTGCGCCTCGCCAGCGGGCGTTCCATCCGTGCCACGGCGGAGCATCGCCTACTCGCCGGTGACGGCTGGAAAACGGTCGGTGAGCTGGGCGCGGGTGATCGCCTGGCCCTGTCCCGGTTCCTGCCGGAGCCGCAGACGCCGCAGCGTTGGCCGGAACACGAGTTGATCCTGCTGGCGCACTTGATGGGCGATGGCAGTTATCTCAGCGGCCAACCACTGCGCTATACCACGGCGTCCGAGGACAACAGTCGGGCCGTGACCGAGGCCGCCCGCGATGGTTTCGGCGTGCAGGTCAACCGCCATGCGGGCCGCGGCACTTGGCATCAGTTGGTGTTGAGCGGCAACGGTAACCGTTGGCACCCTGCCGGAGTCAACCTCTGGTTACGCGGCCTTGGTGTATTCGGGCAGCGCTCCCATGAGAAGCGCGTTCCCGCCGGTCTGTTCCAGCTCGATAACGGACAAATCGCGCTCTTCCTGCGTCACCTCTGGGCGACGGATGGCACCATCTCCGCGCGCAAGCCGGGGCAGCGCGGCAGTCACGGCATTCACCTGAGTACCAATAGCCGTGGTTTGGCCGATGACGTGGCGGCGCTCCTGCTGCGGCTGGGGATTGTCGCCCGCATCCAGACGGTAGAGAGTGCAACGTATCGCTCCACCCACATGGTCTGCGTGCTTGGCGTTGAGCAGCAGTTGCGATTCTTGGATCACGTGGGGGCCTTTGGCCCGCGCGTCCCGCAAGCCGAGCGGCTGCGGGACCTGATCCACGATGTGCGGCCCAATACGAACGTGGACACCCTGCCGCAGGAGATTTTCGCCGAGATCCGCACGGCTATGGGGCAACAGGGAGTCAGCCAGCGGGCCATGGCCGCGTTGCGTGGCACGAGCTACGGGGGTACCTCTCACTTCCAGTTTGCGCCCTCACGCGCCGTCGTCGCCAGCTATGCCGAGCTTCTGCATGATCCCGAGCTGATGGAGCAGGCGCGGAGCGACCTGTTTTGGGACCGGGTGCTGGTGGTGGAGCCTGCGGGCGAGGAAGATGTCTATGACCTGACGGTGCCGGGACCGGCCAGTTGGCTCGCGGACGGTATTGTCAGTCATAATTCCGGTGCAATCGAACAGGACGCAGACTTAATCGCCTTCATTTACCGCGACGAGGTCTATAACGCCGAGAGTAAAGACAAGGGGGTGGCGGAGATCATCATCGCCAAGCAGCGCAACGGGCCGATCGGCACCCTGCGCCTCGCCTTCCTGGGCAAATACACCAAGTTCGAGAACTACACCGACAACTATTACGGCGAGGAGATGCATTGACCCTGGGAGCACCACACCCCAATGCGGCGCGATCTCGCAAACGGCCGCGGCGTCGCATGTACCCTCTGTAGGCTGGGTAGAGCGCAGCGAAACCCAGCAATGAAGGTCTTGGCGAAGCACTGACGATGGGTTTCGCTGCGCTCAACCCATCCTACGGGAATACGTTCACAGTCTCAGTGGGGTGCGGCGTCCCCAAGGGTGCCCCAGCGCCCGCGGGGCGGGCGATGTCACCGCAGCGGCGAAAAAAGGTCCCCGACAGTACCGGTCCCCCTTTCCCGCGTCCGCGGGGTTAGAATTGCCCATCCCCGGTGCATCCGCAGGACCCCTATGCCCCCCGCGGCCAAGAAAACTGCCCTGCTGATCGGCAATGACCGCTATCAGGACGTGCGCCTCCAGCCCCTTGTGGTGCCGGGGGAGGACGTGCGCGCGCTCAAGGCGGTGCTCGCGGACCCCGCCATCGGCGGCTTCGATGTCGTGCAGGAGCTGTATAACGCCGACCGCAACGGGGTCGCGGGCGAGATCGAGCGCCTGTTCAAGCAGGCCGCACGCGATGACCTGGTGCTGCTCTATTTTTCCGGCCACGGCATCCTGGACGCGCTCGGGCGGCTCTCGCTGGCTCTCGCTGAGACCAATGTCGATCTTCCGGTTACCACGGCCCTGCGCGCGGAGGACCTGCGTGACCTCATGGAGACGGCGCGCTGTCGGCGCCAGGTCCTGATCCTCGATTGCTGCTACTCCGGCGCCTTTGCCCGCGCGGCCAAGGACGGCGGCCCGGTCCCCGCCGTGACCCCGGAGACCTTCAGTTCACAGGGTGAGGGGCGGGTGGCGTTGCTGTCATCCACCGCCACCCAGCGCTCGTTTGAGGGCGAGCGCGTGCAGGGTGAGACCCAGCGCTCGGTCTTTACGCACTGGCTGGTGGAGGGCCTGAGCACCGGCGAGGCGGCGGCGGGCGAGGGCTTCGTGACCGAGGAGGCCCTGTTCCAATACGCCTATGACCGGGTGCGGGCCGTGGGTGCCGATATGACGCCGCAGCGCTGGGTGGGGCGCCAGCATGGGCGGCTGGTGATTGCCCGCAATCCCTATCCGCCGGCCCTGGTTCCGGTGGCGAGGCCTGAGGACCTGCTGCCGGCGGATATGCTGGCGGATCTCGCATCCGCCAATCCGCGCACCCGGCTGGGGAGCGTGCATGACCTGGCGGGGTTGCTGAGCGACCCCGAGCGGGGGGGCGCGGTGCGGACGGTCCTGGCGGGGCAGTTGGCGGCGGAGCGGGATTATCAGGTGCGGGCATTGATTGAGCGGGTGCTCAAGGCCGAGGCGCCGGACGATCCGGGGCCGGTGGTGCCGCCGCCGGAAGTCCCCGAAGGACCGAAAAGGCACTGGGGTTCGCTGTGGCTGGCGGGCGGGCTGCTGGTGGCGGTCGTGATGGTGGTCGATCTGGGGCGGGTGGCTGGGCTGATCCGGATCCCCCCGGAACCGGTCGCGCCGGCCAGTGAGGCATGCGTGAAGGACAAGCCACTATCGACTTGCCGCGATACGCTCAAGGACAGGTCCCTGGGGCCGGAGATGGTTGTACTGTCTGCCGGGTCTTTCACCATGGGCTCGCCGACGGGGGAGCCCGCGCGGGGCACTGACGAGAAGCAGCATCAGGTGCAGATCGCGCAGCCCTTCGCCATCGGCAAGCACGAAGTGACCTTCGATGAGTACGACCGCTTTGCCAAGGCGACCTGGCGCAAGTTGCCGCAGGACAGTTGGGGGCGCAAAGATCAGCCGGTCATCAATGCGACCTGGGCCGATGCCACGGCCTATGCCGCCTGGTTCGCCGACCACACCGGCAAGCCCTATCGCCTGCCCACCGAGGCCGAGTGGGAGTATGCCGCCCGAGCGGGGACCGCGACCCCATTCTGGACCGGTGACTGCATCAAGACCGACCAAGCCAACTACAACGGCGGTGACTACAATGGGTGCGGGGCGGGTGAGTCTCGTGGGCAGACGGTCCCGGTCGGTAGCCTGCCGGCCAACCCCTGGGGGCTGCACGAGGTGGCAGGCAATGTCTGGGAGTGGACTTGTTCGGTATATGCCGATTCATATGGGGGGCAAGAGCAGCGGTGTGATGGCAATAATGAGACCAAGAACGATGCCCGGCGCGTGCTGCGCGGCGGCTCGTGGTTCTACGGCCCGTGGTTCCTCCGCTCCGCCTACCGCTCCTCGCTCCCCGCGAATGTTGGCGTCGACAACGTCGGCTTTCGTCTCGCTAGGACTCTTTGACCCTTTGCTCTTTGTCCCATTGCTCTCGTGACGCCGCGCAGCGGTGTCACCAGATACCAGAGAGGAGACCCCGATGACCGAGAAGACCATCACCCTGTTGCTGGAGCCCCAGACCCCGGACGCACTGTCCGCGGGCGAACTGGACGCGCTGACCCGCGCACTGGCCCGGCAGTTGGACGCGCCCGAGCTGACGGCCGCGGTCGCCCTGCCCGAGCCTGCGGAGGCGTTGGACCGGCCGGGCGCCAAGGGTCTGGGCCAGGCCCTGGGAACCCTGGTGCTGGAGGTCTTGCCCAAGACGGTGCCGGCCCTGGTGGACTTTCTGAAGGGGTGGGTGACGCGTGACGCGCGGGTGGTGATCAAGGTGCAGAAGGATGGGCGCGCCATCAAGGTCGCCTTCGATCCCAGGACCATGAAAGAGGCCCAGGTGGAGATCATGACCCGGCGGCTGCTCAATCTACTGGGGTGACTTCGTCGCGGCCTGGGGGCCGCTCCTACCCGCGTAGGAGCGGCCCCCAGGCCGCGACGGGTAGCCGCAAGCGTGATGCCCGGAGT
>CAILVI010000312.1 GCA_903837595.1 uncultured Thiodictyon sp. | reverse complement strand
CGGGATCAAGGTCCCAGGGTACCGGCTGCACCTGACCACTGGCGCCGATGCTCAAGACCTTGGTCACTGCGCCGGCCGGGAGCTGCACCGCGGCCGGGATCGAGGTCCCAGGGCGAAGGGCACCGCTCCACCTGGCCACTGGCGCCGACGCTCAAGGTCGGCAGGCTCAAGGCCCTGGCACTGGCGCCGATGCTCCCGACTGGGATCTAGGCCCGGGTCGGTCTTGGGCGTGCGCCGTGCCCGTTCCCCTCCCTGTCGGCTGGCGATGCAGTCGGGATCAAGGTCCCAGGGTACCGGCTGCACCTGACCACTGGCGCCGATGCTCAAGACCTTGGTCACTGCGCCGGCCGGGAGCTGCACCGCGGCCGGGATCGAGGTCCCAGGGCACGGGCACCGCTCCACCTGGCCACTGGCGCCGATGCTCAAGGTCGGCAGGCTCAAGGCCCTGGTACTGCCCCCGGCCCCATCGTTGCCCGTGCGCCACTGGTGCGCCACTGCCGGGCATCATCTGGTAATATCGCCCAACACCGGGTAACAGCTAGCCCCACGCAAGCCCCTGTTTTTCATGCTCCAAGATGTTGCGATATGCTGTAAGTCCTTGAATTTTCAGGACTCAAAATCTGACGGGGGTGACCCCATGCCGGTTCGATTCCGGCCCTCGGTACCAAGAAAAGACAAGGGGTTAGGTTGAAAAGCCTAACCCCTTTTTCTTTGCGCGCCGTGCCCGTGCGACACTCATGGGACGCCGCCGCACAGGCCGCCCCGCCCTGGGGCGCCGTCACGGATTGCAGGATACCGAACAAGCGATGCCCAAGCTCGCGCTCGCCAAGCTGGAACGTCACCTCTACGGCGCTGCCGACCGGTTGCGCCAAGAGGGGTTGGACGCGGCCACCTACAAGGATTACATCTTCGGCCTGCTGTTTCTCAAGCGCTGCTCGGACCAGTTCGAGGCCGAGCGCGAGCGCATCGTCGGGCGCAAGGTCGACCAGGGCGTGGTCCAGGACGAGGCGCAGCGCCGCTACGGCGAGAACCCGGACTATTACGACACCTTCTTCGTCCCGGAACTGGCCCGCTGGGACTATTTGAGCGCCAAGCTCAACGACGCCACCCAGCCCTTCGGCAGCCGGCTCGACAAGGCGCTCGCCGCGCTCAGCGAGTCCAACGAGGACCTGGAACACGTCCTGGACCACATCCAGTTCATGCGGATGCAGGGCAACCGGCGCGTGGTGGGCGATGACGCCTGCCGGGAGCTCGTCATCCACTTCAGCCGGCATCGCCTGCGCAACGAGGATTTCCAGTTCTCCGACCTGCTCGGCAGCGCCTACGAGTTCCTGATCAATATGTTCGCGGAGTCCGCCGGCAAAAAGGGCGGCGACTTCTACACGCCGCGTGACGTGATCCGGCTCATGGTCCGCATCCTGAAGCCCACCGCCGGGATGCGTGTCTATGACCCCACTTGCGGCTCCGGCGGCATGTTGATCATCAGCCGCGAATTCGTCGAGCAATCCGGGGGCGACCCGGGCAACCTCTATCTGGCCGGGCAGGTCAACGACGCCTCCGCCTGGTCCATCTGCAAGCTCAACATGCTGCTGCATGGCGAGACCGGGGCCGACATCCGGCTCGAGGACACCCTCCTGCACCCCATGCACCGCGAGGCCGGGGAACTGGAGCGCTTCGACCGGGTGATTGCCAACCCGCCCTTCAGCCAGAACTACACCCGCTCCAACATGGAGTTCCCGGAGCGCTTCCGCTGGGGTTGGTGCCCGACCAGCGGCAAGAAGGCGGACCTGATGTTCGCCCAGCACATGCTGGCCGTGTGCCGCCCCGGCGGCATGGTCGCCACCGTCATGCCCAACGGGGTGCTGTTCCGCGGCGGGGCGGAACGGGAGATCCGCCGCAAGCTCCTGGAGCAGGACCTGATCGAGGCCGTCATCGCCCTGCCGCAGAATCTGTTCTACGGCGCCGGCATCCCCGCCTGCATCCTGATCATGCGCCCCAACCTCACCGGCCGGGAGCAGAACCCGGCCAAGCCCGAGGCCCGCCGCGGCCAGGTGCTCTTCATCAACGCGGATGCCGAATATTTCGCCGGTCGCGCCCAGAACTACCTGCGCCCCGAACACGTCGAGAAGATCGTCACCGCCTACGAGCGCTTTGCCGACCTGCCGGGCTATGCGCGGGTGGTGCCGGTGGCCGAGATCGCCGACCCGGCCAACGACTGGAACCTCAACATCCGCCGCTATGTGGACAACGCCCCGCCGCCCGAGCCGCAGGACGTTCGCGCCCATCTGCATGGCGGCGTCCCGGCGGCCGAGGTCGAGGCCCGGCGCGCGCTGTTCGATGCCGTCGGCCTCGACCCGGCACAGGTCTTTGTTGGCCATCCTCCCCCCTCTCCCCTGGTGGGAGAGGGGCCGGGGGTGAGGGGTGGTGGCTACCTCGATTTCGCCCCCGCACTGACCGACCGCGCCACCATCCGCCCCCTGATCGAGTCCGACCCGGGCGTCCAGGCCCGCGCCCAGACCATCCGCAAGACCCTGGACACCTGGTGGGCCGCCCACCCCCCCGCATCATCGCGCTGCCCGAGCGCCGCAACCTCAACGCCGTCCGCGCCGAGGTGCTGGACAGCTTCGTCGCCACCCTCGCCCCCCAGGACGCACTCGACCGCTTCAAACTGGCCGGCGTCATCGCCACCTGGTGGACCGACACCTTGCCCGACTTCAAGACCCTGTTGGAGAACGGCTTCCCCGGTGTGATCGACGGCTGGGTGGACGCCATCGCCGATGCCCTGGAGGACGACGACAACGCCGGCCCCGCCTTCGACCCCTTCGGTCACAAACTCGTGCGCCGCACCATGGCCGAGTACCTGGAGCGAATCGCCGCCGCCCGCGCCGAGATCGCCCGATTCAAGGGCGAGAAGGCCGCCTTCGAGGCCGACAACGCGCCGGACGACCTGGAAGAGGACGAGCTGGCCAACTGGAACCAGGCGCGCGAGCTGGACCGTCAGGCGCGGGAATTGCGCGCCGAGCACAAGGCCGCCCTGACGGAATTGAAGAAGTTGGAGGCTGCCGCCAAGAAGCCACCCGCGGCAGCGGGACGAGCGTCGGCGGCAACCCAGGCCCGACTTGAAAAGGCCCGCGCCGCACTGGCGCCGGTGCTTGGCCGTCTTGCCGCCATCGCTGAGGCCTTGGAGCCCTATGAAGAGACCAAGGCCGATCTGACTGAGGCCCGCAACAGCTACCGGACACTGCTCAACGACTTCCTCGCCGAACTCAAGACCACCTGCGATACGATGGGGGAAGACGAGAAACGCCATCTGGTGTTGGAATTGATGGCACTGGATGTGCGGGCGGGGATGGATGCGGCCATGCTCGATCGGCGAATGGCGGCAGCGGAATTCGTGGAAGTAGTTTGGGACAAATATCGGGTAACATTCCGAACATTGCTGGGCATTAAAGCCAATATCGAGGCAAGACTGACGAACGCGCTCAAAGGTATTGGTTACGCATGAAAGACCTAACCTATCAAGCGCTCAGCGACCTCGCGGAGTTAAATCCGCGCATAGATACAAACGGTCTTCCAGGCGACACGAGGGTTTCGTTTGTTCCCATGGCCGACGTGTCTGAAGCCGGGAAATGGATCGGGCGACAGGTTCGTTGTCTCGATGAGGTTCGGGTAGGTTATACGCCCTTTGCTGATAACGACATCTTGTTCGCCAAAATCACCCCATGTATGGAGAATGGCAAAGGCGCGCATGTGCAAGGCCTTATGAACGGCATCGGGTTTGGAAGTACCGAGTTTCATGTGCTTCGCGCGAAGGCCGATCACTCCCCGCGATTCATCTTTCACTGGCTTCAAGCGCAATCAACACGGACGCGAGCCATCGCCTTTATGGGTGGTTCCGCGGGGCAACAGCGCGTTCAAGCCTCGTTTTTCGAGCATTATAAGATCCCAACGATTCCCGCGGCCGAACAGCCCCGAATCGCAGCGGTCCTCGACACGGTTGATGAGGCGATTGCTCAATCAGAAACAGTGATCGCCAAGCTCAGGCAAATCCGCACCGGACTGCTCCACGACTTGCTCACCCACGGACTCGACGAAAATGGTGAATTGCGCGATCCTGTGATTCATCCCAAGAAATTTCGTGACTCATCCCTTGGTAGGATTCCGATAGATTGGGAAGCGCTAACGCTCGAAGAATGTTGTGACTGGTTTAGCGGTGGCACACCGGACCGTTCGCGCGCGGCTTGGTGGGCGGGCGCAATCCCGCTACTGACGCCAAAAGACATGAAATCGTTTGAGCTTTCTGATACCAGCGAACATATCACTGAAGAGGCGCTACAGTCCGGCTCGCGGCTGATGCCTCACGATACCGTATTCATCGTCGTACGCGGAATGATACTTGCGCACACATTTCCCGTGTGCCTTTCCTCAGTCCCTTTCGCGTTCAACCAAGACATCAAGGCGATACGCGGGCGCGGCAAGCTACAGAATCGCTTCCTCGCACTTTGGTTCGCAGCCAATGCCGACTTGTTTCTACGAAGAGCCACCGAGGCAACCCATGGCACAAAAAAACTAGATACCCCGGAGCTTTACCGAGTTAGGATCGGCATTCCTTCGCCGGAAGAGCAGGACGCCATCATCAAGCATATCGAACTCATCTCTCAGGAGGAAGCCACCGAAATCGCAACTCACCACAAGCTGTTGCGGTTGAAGGCCGGCCTCATGTCCGACCTCCTCACCGGCCGAGTCCGAATCCCCGCCGACTTACTGGAGATGACCTGATGATCCCGGTCCCCATCCCTGCCTGGAACGCCCGCGGTCTGATTCCACCCAAAGATCCACTTCAACCCACCGGGAATGCACGCTCACCCTACCGGGTGCGGCTGCCGGAATTGGTGCTTCGCTTTGGGCAGACCCCGGAACGGCGGGCCGTGCTCGACGGGTTTCTGCGCTACCGCGCGGAACTGCAAGGGGCCGGCTTTGTTCAGGCTTCCAATGGTTGAATGGCAGCTTTCTTGAGCACATCGAGGTTCTGGAACGACGCCCACCCAACGACTTGGACGTGGTGTCGTTCGTGCAGTATCCGAACGGCCTTTCACAGCGGGAGTTTCTGGCCCGATTCCCCCACCTTGTACCAACCGATCCCCAGGCACAACAGGCGCTCAAAGCGACCTACCAGGTGGACGGTTACCTGGTGGACTTGGGGATGACCCCGGAACGCTTGGTGGGGCGCGCTGCCTACTGGTACAGTCTATGGTCGCACCGACGCGATGACACTTGGAAGGGCTATCTGGCGGTCGATTTGGCGCCCACCGAAGACCCGGCCGCGCGATCAGAATTGCTGACATTGAGTTCACAGGGGCCGCTGCCATGAATCGTGACGAGCATATTGCAATCCTTGCTGAGATTGGGACCTTGCAGCGCATGTTAGCGGAAACGCCGGAGGAAGACGTCGTGGACCGGGCGAGCCTGACGGTGCGCTTACAGGTGCTCGAGGATCGGATCGAGAAGGCCGGGCCTGTGCAACGTGAGCCGGCGCGCGCCCGCCTCACCTTCGCGGGCCGACCGGTCATCGGCAGTTATGGAATCTTCGCAGACTTTGGTGCTAAAGCGGTCGGTGGGTTCACCGACGCCGTGGCCGCGGTTGCTGCATCACTCACGGCGCCGCTGGCCGCCATGGGTCCGATCCCGAACCGCGATCAGAATCAACTGCTCATCACCAACACCGCACTCGGCTCCTTCGGCTTCGAGTTGGAGGAATACCGGGGTGAACAGTTGTCGCTCGATGACCCGTCTATCATCGAGCAGGCACTGGATCGCACCCAATGTCTGTTGCAAGGCAGCATCGACCCGAACGATGAGATATTAGCGGACTCCGCGGCGGAGTTGGATCAGCGCGCATTGGACAAGGTGCGGGCCTTTATCAGCACCCTGGCGGACCAGGATGCGACCTGCGCCCTGCAATTTCGGGAACGCACCTTTCGTTTCTCGGACCTCGGCCAGGTTCGCGCTAGCCTGGCGCGTCTCGGGCGGGACAATCTACACGAGGATACCTTGACCCTGACCGGTGAGTTTCAAGGTCTTCTCTCCAAGCCGCGGACCTTCCAGTTTGCGGCGGATGGCGATCTTGGCGTGATTACCGGGAAGGTCTCGCGAGCCGTACCGGATCTCGATCGAATCAATCGGGACCTGGGTTACCGGCGGGTACAGATGACTTTACTCACGACCCGTGTCGGGTCCGACCGTCCCCGCTATCTCTTGGTTGAGGTTCCGCGCCTGGTGGATGCCGAGGAGCAGTCGAGCACAGGGACCTGAGGGACGCGGACGGTGCAAACGAAAAGAATCGCCTCCCCGGAGTTCCGGGACGCCCGGTGCCAGACTGAAATCGCGCCCCTGGAGCCTGCGGCGGGGCCCCGACAGACTGAAACTGTGCGCCGCGGAACCGGAGGCGGCCCCCTGGGGATTTGAGCGGTGTCGCTGAGACTTCGTTTGGCACATCTCAAGACTTGCGCCGCGTTCCTGAGCTCTTGAGATGTGCGCCGCAAAGGCTCAGACGTGACGCCAAAACACTATAAGGCATAATAGGTTGTAACGTTTCCACACGTCGTATCCTTTCAGGCGTGCGCCGCGACACTTGCGGCGCACGCCTGAAGCCTCGCGGGGCGCCGCTGGACCCTTGAGCGGTACCGCTGAAACCTGGCGCGGCGCGCCTGGATTTTGGAGCGGTACTGCGCAAACCCCGCGGGACGCCGCGCGACCCTTGAGCGGCACCGCTGGGATCTGGCGCGGTGCAGCTGAGACCTCGCGGGGTGGATGATCTCCCGGGCACGCCCGCTGATTAGCACAACCGTTAGCACAAGCACAGTTGCACTGAAACAGTGCGGCGAAACGGAAGAACAATGTGTTAAGAGATTTTGACCGAAAAATAGCACAACCCCGCCGCTACCCATAAGAACGATTTCGCCCCGATTTCCGGGGCGGCGGCATCAGACTCAGAGCGCAGGCAAGCAAATGAGCAAGATCGAGTGGGAACGCGATTTGGTGGAACTGCCCTTCTGTCGGCAGCTTCAGGCCATGGGCTGGGAGTGGATCGAGGGCGACCCGGACCTGCCGGAGTCCACCGAACGGACCAGCTCGCGGGAGGTGCTGCTGCATGGGCGCCTGGCCGCGGCGATACGCCGCATCAACCTGCGCGACGGTCAGCCTTGGCTGGACGAGGCGCGGATCGCCCGGGCCATCCGCGACCTGGAGCAGGCACCGGGACACCGGCTCATGGAGGCCAACCAGGCCGTCACTGAACTGCTGCTCAAGGGGACCGTCGTCGACGGTCTGCCCGACTGGGACCAGGGGCGACCCCAGCCGGTACGGTACATCGACTTCGACCACCCCGAGAATAACGATTTCCTGGTCATCAACCAATTCAAGGTGGAACTGACGAGCGGGCGCGGTCATATCATCCCGGATAGCGTCTTATTCGTGAACGGCCTGCCGCTGGGGGTAGCTGAATTCAAGAGCCCCGGCAGTCAGAACCCCATCGGGGCCGCGACCAATCAGCTGCTGCGGTATTCCAATCAGCGCCGCGAGGTCTGGCCTAGCCAATACAGCGAGGATGAGGGCGTCGAGCGTCTGTTTCGGACCAACCAGTTGCTGATCGCCAGCGACTTCTTCGAGGCGCGGGCCGCGACCCTGGGGGCACCGCCCGAGGCCTATCTGGAATGGAGTGATACGAGCCCGGTCCCCATGACGGTGGTCGCACAGGAGCTGGGCCTGGTGTCGGATGCGCCGGACCCACAGCTGGCCGCCGCGGAACTGGCCCTGCTTGGTCCGGAGCAGTCGGAGCGGGCCGGGACACCCTTGTTCTTTCGGACTCCCGCCCAGCGCCCACCGGCTATGCGGGGTCCGGGCCTGCAAAGCCAGCAACTCCTGGTCGCCGGCATGCTCCGGCCCGCCCACCTGTTGGACCTGGTGCGCAACTTCACGGTCTTCCGCCAAGTGGACGGCCGCACGCGCAAGGTGGTGGCGCGCTATCAGCAATTCCGCGCCGTACACAAGGCCATCGCGCGACTGCTCGCGGGTCGCTCGCACTGGCGCGGCATGGCGCGCGACGAGCGCGGCGGCATCATCTGGCACACCCAGGGCTCGGGCAAGAGTCTGACCATGGTCTTTCTGGTGCGCAAGATGCGCACGACGGCCGATCTGCTCGGCTTCAAGATCGTGGTGGTGACGGACCGCACCGATCTGGAAGGTCAATTGCGCGAGACGGCCCGGCTGTCCGGCGAGACCCTGCGGCCGAATGAACAGGACGAGCGATTGCGCGAGTCGCCGACGGCCCGCACGCAACGCATCCTGCGCGACCCGACCCCAGACATCTGCTTCGCCATGCTCCAGAAATATCAGGAAGGGGCGCGGGATCGCAACGGCGAGCGGGTGGCCATGACGATCCAACGCAACGAGAAACGGCCCGGCAAGGATCAACCCGTCATCGAGAAGACCCTGACCTATTCGGAGCGCGTCGATTACGAGAATTTTCCGTTACTCAATGAGTCGCCGGAGATCCTGGTCCTGATCGATGAGGCACACCGCAGCAATACGCGCACCCTGTACCGGAATCTGCGCCGCGCCCTGCCGAACGCGGCCATCATCGGCTTTACCGGCACGCCCATCCTCAGTCATGACAAGAAGACGACGGCGGAGATCTTCGGTCACTTCATCGACCGCTATCTCTTGCAGGATGCCGAGCTCGACGGGGCCACGGTGCCGATCCTCTACGAGGGGCGTACCGCGGATGGTTTCGTCAAGGACGCGACCGGCCTCAATCAGCTATTCGTCGATATGTTCGTCGATTATACGCCGCAAGAACTGGCGATCATCAAGGCGCGCTATGGGACCGCGGGCGACGTGCTGGAGGCGCCGCTGCTGATCGAGCAGAAGGCCCGTGACATGCTCCGGCACTTTGCCGCCGTCGCACTCCCGGAGGGCTTCAAGGCCCAGGTCGTCGCGACCAGCCGTCAGGCAGCGGTGACCTATCAGCAGCAATTGATCAGGGCGCGCGATGACTTGGTCTCCGCGATCGAGGCGCTACCGGAGTCAGTGCTGGCCCTGGGTGATCGCCAGTACGAGCACTTTTGCGGCTTTGCCCGGCGCCTGCACTTTTGGCTGACGCACCAGGGCGGCAACCCCTTGTTTGCCCCGGTGGAAGTCGACAGCGGCGACACCGAGG
>CAILVI010000311.1 GCA_903837595.1 uncultured Thiodictyon sp. | reverse complement strand
TCGGCGTCACCGTGCCCGGCAGGGTATTGGTCTGGGCGGCGGCCAGTGTCAGCTTCTGGAGCTGATTGCCGAGGTTGTCATAGATATAGCGGATGGACTGGCCATCGGCGTATTGCACCGTCCCCAGCCGATTGGCCGGGTCGTAGCCGTAGCCGATGGTCTCGGCAGCTTGGATCAATGAGGCGAGGATGCACAGGATGGCCGCCAGGGCCGCGAGCAGCGACCAGCGTGGGTTCCGGGACGAATGCTCAATCCTCGATTCCATTGCGTGATCCTCGTTGGACGCAGGTGGTGCTGACAAGTTCTCTGATGACGTCGCTCTTTGATCGCGTCCGAAGCCCTCGCCGTCAGGCGATGGCTCGCGTCGGTTGGAGTGACGAAGGAACCCCAACAAACGGCCTCGAATAAATCCTAAAGCCTTCGGCATTTCAAATGACGGTCGCTCATCGCCGATCTGCAACGACCGCGATGCCTTGCCGGGTTGCGTTGGGGGTTCCTTACGTTACCCCAACTTACGACCCTAAAGCTGCAATGGTATTCTTGAGAGATGACCTCGCCGCCTCGGTACCCTCCTTGTCGAGCGCCTCCTTCAATCGCTCCAGTATTCCATCCATCGAGATCAGATTCCGACAGTTCAACAAAAGGTTCGCCACGGCGCAACGAATGCGGTAATGAGGATTTTCGAGAAAGCCAAGAAAAACATCCTTGTAACCCGTATCCCCCAGGCACCAAAGGGCCAGTGCGTATCGTACTCGCTCTTCGTCGCATTCCGCCTGGGGAAATCTGCGGGCGATTAGTGAAGCCCCTGGTGCATAACCAACCGTTGCCAGAGCTATGGCAGCATCGCCGCGAACCAGCCACTCATCATCGACCAATAACTCAACCAGCTGCTCGGCCGCATCAATTTTTCCCCATTCGGTGATCGCCGCAACGGCCTCCAATCGCACAAGATCATCCGAATCACTCAACGCCGAAACGACCCGATCGACCACGGCTTCGATATCGCGGAAAGGATGAAGCGCCTCGATCGCTCTCATCCGCGCCTCTGGGTCACTACTGTAGGAAAGACTCAATAAACGCTGGTAGCCACTGCCGGCGGCGGCGGAAATACTCTCGATCTCGTCAATCTCGCTCATCGCGGCATCCCTCACCAAATTGCTGCTGAACGCGATCAGGCAGAGAACGCTGTCGCTCGCGCGTTTCGTCAAGCACATGCCGGATCTCTTCAAGATCTGCGGCCTGCTGCCTAGTTTGATACCCAAGCGCAGCAATTGTCGCGTCGTGATCCCGAATCTGCCGTTGCACCTCCTGAATCGCGGCGAACAGAACACCATTCGCATCGACTAAGTCGATAACCCGGTCGTCACGACCGCAACCAAATTTCGCATGGAAGTCCTGTGCCATTGGGCCGATGTGACGAATATCATCGGACTCCCACCGGTACCGCCATGAACGGACATCCAGCTCTGCTACCCGTGCCAGAAGCTCTTTGCTGTCGACCAATTGCAGATTACGCTTTAATCGTCTATCTGACGCTGCGGCAGGAGCCAAAATTATCGCGCCAGTACCGCCCGTAAAAACGATGAGTCCACCGATTATGATGATCCCGCCAATTATTAAAATCGGCACGAGATAGGGATTCGGATCCGGGCGACTGCAATACTGCTGACTGTCGTTTCTGTCATTTATTGGATTGCGCTTTTCCTTATTGCGCTGCCCTCGAGCTTTCTCTTCCTTCTGATATCTACGGCGTTCCTCCCCCGAAAGACTTCTATCGCGCGCGCGATCCGCGACTTCCTCATCTGTCAGGTCGCTGAGTCCGGTATCCTTGACATTCTGTTTTCCGCCTTTAGACAACCCAAACGGATCGACGAAATTGATCGGATTGCTCGTCACATACTCGTAGAGATTGGCGCCACCCTGGGTCCCAATGGGATCGCGCGTCAACCAAGACCGCGAGACGGTCGAGTAGTTCCGGAAACCGAAATCGAGAAGCCCCGTTGCGTCATCGTAACGCTTGGTCGCAAAGCCCATCGGTTGAGAGGCATCTCCGACAGACGACAGTCTTAGACCGTAGGCGTCGTAGCGATACGCAGAAACGACCTGCCCCGCTTCGTCCGTGACTGCAACTACGTTCCCCTTGCCGTCAAATAGTTGAGTGTGCAGTGTCCCTGGTTCTTGGGTTCCGAGTAAAGCTCCGACCCCTCCTGCTGGCCCATCCAACCACAAGAAATGACGCGCTGCCGTATTGCCTCCGTCCCGCTCCTGTACGCTGAGGAAGCCATCGTATACCAGCCGGATGTCGCTGACTAGGGAAGTATTTTCATAGCGATCTATCTGCCCTACCAAGTCCGTAGCGAAATAGCGATATTGCGTAACATGAACAATCCCGCCACTGTCAGCATATTCAATTCGTGTCAGCCGATCCTCCGCGTCATAAATTGCAGTCCAGTCGACTCCTGCGGGGGTATAGCCATGAATCATATTGCCATCAGCATCATACTGGTAAATCCGCGTAGGATTCGTCGCATTGGTCGGCTGATTGACGGAGTTGACCTGATTAGTCTCGAGCAAGGGGGCAAGTGCCACCATCGGCAGACCATTGGTAGCGATCTCGGTAGTACGGTTGTCGTCGCCGTTGTAGCTGTAGGCGAAGCTGTTGATCAAGGTGCCGTCTGACTTATGATTGCCGATCGCCGTCAAGCGTTGCAGCCCGTCGTTGGTGTAGGCGGTATAGCTTCCGTTTGGGCGAGTCAGTCGGGCGAGCAGGTTGCTGTTGCCCTGGTAGGTAAGGGTGTAGGCCCGCGTGCTCTGGGCGATGGTCGCGAGTCGGCCGAAAGCGTCATAGGTATAGGCGACCGGTGTGCCACCTTGTGCGTTCATGCCGGTACGCCGGTTTAGCGGGTCGTAGGTATAGGTGATGGTGTCGTTAGCCCAGGGTCCATCGACGCTCAACAGGTTGTCGTTGGCGTCGTAAGTGAACCGGCTAACGCCAATACCGTCAGCACGCTGGATGAGCCGATCGTGCGCATCGTAAACGAAGGTGACATCCGGCGTGGTGTCCGCATAGTCGATGCCGGTCAGGTTGCCGTTGCGATCATAGGTGTACGCAGTGACGATGGCGCGCGCATTGGTGCGGGTCTTGACCCGTCCAGCCAGGTCATAGGTATAGGTTGTCCCCTTGCCGTCGGCATAGGTCTGGGCGGTAACCAGATTGTCCGCGTCATACGCGAAGGCCGTTGGGTTACTGTTGGCGTCGAGCAGCTTGGTGAGGTTGCCGTCCGCATCGTAGATCGGCCGCGTCAGGCCGCTGTCCGGTGCGATGCTGGCGGTGAGTCGCTTCTGTGGGTCATAGGTGTAGCGGTTGACCTTGCCGCCGCGGCTGGTCTCCTGGGTCAGTTCGAAGGGGCGACCCGTGGACCAGGCGAATTGCTCGGTGCGTCCGTCCGGATAGGTGACGCGGGTCGGCTGGTTCAGTGCGTCATAGTCGTAGGCGAGTGTGAGCCCGGCGGTATCGGTCTGGGTGCGGATACGCCCGATGGTGTCATAGCTGACTTGGGCCAGGGTCTGCCCGGCCCGGGTGACTTGAACGAGGCGCTGATTGGCGTCGTAGATCAGGGCCGTGACCATCTGCACGGCGCTGCCTTCCGCCCCGGTGATCTGGGTAGGCTGGCCGTAGTTGTTATAGGCAAAGGCGGTCTTGTTGCCGCGCCGGTCAGTGATACGGATGACCTGGTGGTGGTCGTTGTATTCGTAGCCGATGCTGCCGCGGGCGTCGGTGACGGAGAGCACGTCAACACCGTTGGTGGCATAGACGAGGGTGGTCACCTTTCCCTGGGGGTCGGTGGTGGAGGTGACCCTCCCTTGAGCATTGTAGGCGTATTGATAGACCCCGCCGTCTGGTCGGGTGCAGTGAACGTGGAGGTGATCCCCGCCGCCGCACCGGGCGCACTGTCCTTCGGCCTGCTCCTTCAGCACCTTGCACCGGGCGCGCCATTCCGGGGAAGCATCGAGCGCCCTCAAC
>CAILVI010000310.1 GCA_903837595.1 uncultured Thiodictyon sp. | reverse complement strand
TGTAGGTTTCCCCGGCGAATTCGCCGGGGCCTCATTGAAGTTGGAGATCGGCACATGACAACCCCCCGCCCCAATCGTCGTTTCCCCGGCGAATTCGCCGGGGCCTCATTGAAGTGTATTTGTATTTGCGTTTTCAATCTATGATTCACCCGGGTTTCCCCGGCGAATTCGCCGGGGCCTCATTGAAGTTAATACATATCCAACTCAAAGTGGATCAATACATCAAGTTTCCCCGGCGAATTCGCCGGGGCCTCATTGAAGTGCTGGCGCAACGCCGTCGATCGATGGCACAAGGGCGTAGTTTCCCCGGCGAATTCGCCGGGGCCTCATTGAAGTCAGTGCTCTGGCTTGTAGCGTTTCTGCGGACTTGGCGTTTCCCCGGCGAATTCGCCGGGGCCTCATTGAAGTCTCCCTCTCGTGAAGATCCAGATCCTTCGCTTGCTGGCGTTTCCCCGGCGAATTCGCCGGGGCCTCATTGATGAAGGGGATTTCCACAACGGAATCGGCGCCGGACTCAAGACCGTTTCCCCGGCGAATTCGCCGGGGCCTCATTGAAGGTCGGGTCCGCTAAGGCATCGAGGAGTTCCGGGCCGAGGTTTCCCCGGCGATTTCGCTGGGGCCTCATTGACCTGTCCAAGATCATCATCCGCTGCCACGATAGTTTCGCATGCGATACTTTTCCGTCATACCCGCCGCCGTCGTCCATGTCGAGCTTGTCAGGACGACACTCGCCCGCCTACTCCAGCGCTGGGGACGGTCGGTCTTTTCCGCCATACCGACCGCCGGCGGGTACACCAAGGACAGCGCCCGGTGGCTGTGCTCCGATACCCTGTTTGCGGACATCAAGGCGCACCTAGCCCCGGCAGCCAATGCACTGAGCTCCGAGGACATTCAGCTATTTTTCGGCACGACCGCTCACCGGCCAGTTTCCCACGGAACCGGTCGACAGCGGGGAGCTTGGCGTGTGCTCTGCGAGAGCCCAGGTGCTCTGCCAAAGTTTCGCATGCGATACTTTTCTGCAATACCCACCGCCGGCCGCCGGCATGGACACTTGGGCAATCCCTTGCCCTCCCATCCCCTCCCCTCTCCTTGGCGTAAAACCTCTTCATGCCTGGCTACGGCTATCCGATCTTTGCGACCCTCTTTGAAACCCGCTTTTGCTCCTGCTGCTGGACCTGTTCCCGCTCCTGCGTCCTGGTTTGCTCCCGCTCAACCACTGCATCAACCATCGTCCGCGCCTGGCGCTGTACACCCTCGATTCCCAGCACGCTGTTGTTTGCCATGTCGTTGAAGTCGCTGAATGCCTTCGGATTCCCCTCCTGTTCACCGGCGGCGAAGATCGGCAACAGCACGTGACCACCAACCGCTTTGGCCGCTTGTTCCGCTTTCTCGCGACCTGGATTCCGGCCCCTGGTCCGCTGCTGCTCAAGATCATCATCCGCTGCCACGATGATGGGCTTACCCGGCATCTTCTCGTGTAAAGCCTGGGCGACTGCCGGCAAGTTTCCAGAATCAAACGCCGCGACCGCGGGAAAGCCCACGGCTGCGGTCAGGGTAGCGGCCGTCGCATAGCCCTCCCCGATCACGATTGCCGGCGCCCTCTCCAGTGCCGCGAGGTCGCCACCCACCACATGAAAAAACCCCTCTTTTTTGGAGTCTTTCGCAAATCGCTTCGTGCCGTCCTCCTGAATGTACTGCGTCGACCATTGTTTGCCGTTCGCGTCGACGACGGGGATGCAAGTCCCGCGGCCTGACTTGTCGGTGTAGACCCCTGGTTGCGGGTCGATACCCTTCGCCTGCATGTACGGGGTGGGGGCTGTCACAGGTTGCAAGCTCCGCAGTTGGGTAGCGAGCCGCTGCGCGGTACTCTCATGGGTTTCCGCCTGTTCCACTGCCCGCTCCTGGAGCTTCGTTGCAGCCGCCGCGGCGAGTGCGGCCCTGGCCTCCGGGTCCATTACCTGCCCTGCCGACTTCCATTTCATCTCGACGCCCGACTTGTTATTTTTCATGTAGCCGGCGGGATGGCCATCGAGGTGCCCAACGTAGAAGCCAGACCCCGCCTTGTCGCTGTGCGCCTCCCCAACGACGGTGATCCGGTGCTTCGCTCCGTCCATGATCGGATGCTCACCACTGACGACACAACCGATCTGGCGCAAGGCCTCCGCAAATTCTTCCCGCGGCGGGATCGCGGGGTCCTGTTGCGCTTTGACCCGTTCCGGATTCCAGCGCTCCAGCTTCTCCATGTCTGCATTGGGACCGACATACCAGGACTTTGCGCCGGCATCCCATTTGGCCCCGGCCGCCTTTGCGGGGCCGCGCTCTTCGTAAGGAACCGCGAGGTATTGACGTGCGGCTGCTGCAGGGGTTTGGGCTGGGGCTGGGGGCGTCTCCTGGGATTCAGCGCGGTGGCTGACAATCGCCTCATCGAGCACCCCGGCACTTTGCGATTGCAGAGGTTCAACCGTCTCTGTGACCGGCGCCGAATCCTCGACCGGGTTGGTGACTACCTTCTCCCCGCACACATCCGCCCACTTCTCGCGCATCCCGGGATGGTCGTCAATCACTGCATCAGGTGGCATCGTCATAACCCCCCCAGACAAACCCCCGTTCGCAACCGACCGGATTTGCCGGAGCGCAGCCTCGATTTCTGACGCATGGGCCTCACGCTTCGCGTCATCGGCAGTGTCCGCATCCGAAGAGAAGTGGCGCGAGAAGACGCCTTCGTATTCGCCAAACGTTTCTACGCTGCCGTAGGTGACGTACCACTTGTCTTCATCATTCTTAAGGGGTACGGCCCTAGAGTGAGCCATAAATTCCGCTAAGCGCAGCATGTGAGACTCTGGGGCCGCGGGGGTCTCCCGCTCGGCCGCGACTGTCGGCGTCGCCGCGACTCCCGGGGCCGTCGCCCCCGCGACCGTGGGCCATTTCTCAAACTGGCTCAGGTCCCAACCCGGCGGCACGTACCACGACGCCGCCGCGCGATCCCACCGTGCGCCCAGTGCCTTCGCCTCGTCCTTCTGCTGGTAAGGGACCTGGATGTAGGTCCTATCCTCCCTGCCCTCCTGCTCCCGTGCCTGTTCCTCGGCCCCTTGAATCGGGGTCGGAGCGTTTGGCTGCCCTGACGACAACGCATTGCTATCAAACGACGGCCCAGCGCCAGCGCCGCGGGCTCTGTCCGCGGCTTCGGCACGCGCTGCCGCTGCTTGGGCCTTGATATGAGCGGCAATCCTTCCACCCACAGTGTCCGCCGTCATGGCGGCAAAGGCGCCTTGCGCCAGCGTCTCAACAACCCCGCCGATGGATGGCACCTGGTCCGATGTCTTAGCGGTCGCCGCGGTCTGCTCGCTTGGCTGCTCTGGCGCGGTCTGCGCTTCGAGCTCCTTGTCACCGTCGGCGCGCGCCTCCTCCTCGGACTCGTAACCCTCACCAGACGCCACTTCAACACCGTTGGAGTCCATATAACTCCATGACCACTTACCTGTAGGTTCTTCGGCCACGGTGACCCAACCGTTTGGCTCCGGACTCTCGGTTTGTTGCGTCGTGGCCAGGTCGGTCGGCAGCGGTTCGCCGAAGTTGGCTTGCCACTGTGCGGCAAGTTTTGGCCGATTGTTGGCGTCTGCCAGCGATACGACCAGCCGTCCGGCCCGGGAATCTTCCGTCTCCCGCAGATGCAATTCGACGGCCCTATCCTCCAGATACTCAGCCTGCTGCGCCTGCAACGCGAGCGCCGCGCGCCAGGCCTCGCTCGGGTCAGCGTAGACCTGGGCGTCACTGGCATCATCAGTCCAGGGCTCGATCGATGACCCGGTGTAATAGTTGCCGCTGTCTGTCCCAAGCACGATCTGCCGCTCGTCACGCGGCACCTGAGCCGGTTCTTGGGCTGGCCGTTGCGGATCTGAGCTTTGCGCAGACAGCGGCACCGTAACGCGGGGGTTCTCGGGGTCCCGTACATGCAGCTCAATCGCCGGCCCGTTGAGGAGCGGATCAGCACGCTTTCGTAACAAATCTGCCGCGGCCTGGGCCTGGGCCGGGTCCTGGTAAACCCGCGCATCCCGCGCATCGTCAGTCCATGGTTCGATCTGGACGCCGGTAAAGTAGCCCCCACCGTCATTCATAAGCACTATTTGCTGAGGCGGCACCGCGGCAATAGGCACGGGTTGTGGGGCAACGGGAACTTGGCTCAGGTCTTTAGGAATGCTTTCAAACGTCCGCTTGTCTTCTGGAGTGACGCTCGGACCTACGCCGTTGGCTTCTCGCCACTGACGCCAGTTTTCAGCAATTGCATTGCGCAGTTCATCCGTACCCTGTGGCAACTCATCACGCGGCACTGGCATCTGTTCCAATAACTCGATGGCTCGATCAGGGCGCCCCTCGCGAAGCGCTTCATTGATCGGAGCCGCAGTTATGCGTACATCCGCTGCTTGCCAGTCGATCACCTGCTGGATCAGCAGTTCCGGGCGCCACTCCTGCCCCTGGTCCTGGACTGGCTCCTGCGTCTGTACCTGTTGCTGCTCGAACGCCATCACATAGTTGGATATTTTCTCGGCGTCGCCCGCGGCCCGAACAATTTCCATTGGATCGTCACGCAGGGATTTAATCCAATGCCCGACGTAAGCCGCATGGTCAGCAGGATCATGCCCGATCCCGATCGTCTCGCCGACAATCATGCTGGCGATTTCGGCCCGCAGTTCCTCCTTGGCGTAACCCTCACTGCCGAATGGACTATTAAGGGGTCGATCGAGCCGCGACTCGTGCCCAGTCCAATGCCCCAGCTCATGGAGTGCCGTCGCGTAGTACCCGTTCGCTTCGGGAAACTGGCTTTGCTCGGGCAAATGAATTGTGTCTGTTGCGGGACGGTAAAACGCCTGGTCTTGCTGTCCGTGTTTGATCTGCGCCCCGGATGCCGCCAGGATGTGCTCGGCCCGCTCCGACGGCGACCACTGCTGTTCCGGGGACGGGGCAAGGGGCGGGAGCGGTTTCAGCCCGTCGATCTGCTGGGCGTTGAACACCGACGAGTGAAAGCACCGCGGACGTTCCAGGCGCACATCTTCCTTGACTGGCTTTCCTTCCGCATCTAGGACCGGCCGCCCCTGTTCGTCCCGCTTCGTCTGTTCCTCCGTGAACTTGAAATACTGAACCGTCGTGCCACGCTCCCCCGCCCGCACCTGCGCGCCGGCCGCCGCCGCTTGCCGGTAGGTGCACCAGCGTGGATCGTCATAGCCCTGCGCCATCAGCTGCACGACGTTCGCGCCGTGATACCGCTTGCCGGTGGTGGCGTTGACCGGGAGGCTCGAGCTTGATCCTCCCGGGGTCCACGGCTTCTGCCACGGAGCCACACCCGCCGCCAACTGCTCAATCAACTTGTCGGCGACCTGTTCATGGAACAGCTTTTTGGCACTCACAGCGCTTCTCCCGGCCAAATGTCGATTGCACCGTCCAGCGCCTCTTGCTCGGTCAATGCGTCCTCGGCGAAGGCCCCCACCATCTCCGCTTCGTCGGGGTCCAGCTCAATGACGGTGCCTGGAACCATGGCGAACCTGAGTTTGCTTTCCAGGACTTCCCGGGCGGTCAGTTCTGCCGGCATTGCAGTTTGCATATCGTTGCTCATGTCACTTCCCCTTCACGTTGGTTGTCGGTGGCTCGTTTTTGCCCCTGGCATAGTCCGGGGCGCCTTTTACATCGGGATAGCGTTGGTGACACTCGGGATACCCGCTGCAACTCCACCAGAACCCCCTTCTCCCATCTCGCCGCACGAGTCCTGCGCCGCAGGTTTGGCATTTCTGGGTAGCGGATACGGCAAGCGCAGCGCGCAGTACCGGCTTGCCTTCATGGTCGTTGCACACATATTTGCAGCCATCCGCGACGCCGGTACAGCCCCAAAAGAACTCTTCCTTGTCTTTCTTCTTGATGCGGCGCAACGGGCGACCGCAGGTGGGACATGGTTGGGTATCCACTTTGATACTCAACCCATTGGCCTTTACGCTCTCAACCTCGCGAGCGATATAAGTCATGAGCTCACGAACGAACGATACCGTATCGCGCTCGCCCGACTGTATCTCTTTCTGCTGCGAATGCCAAAGGGCCGTCATGTCCGGAAATTTGGCAGCGTCGGGAAGCGCGTCATAAAACTCGTCGGCAATAGCCGTGGGAACGATGCTTTTTCCCTGCTCTACTAAGTACCCGCGCGTAAACAGTGTGGCGATAATCGTATCCCGGGTGGCAGGAGTCCCGATGCCACCGTGTTCCCCCTCTTTGCCCTTGTCCTTCTCGACCAGCATCTTCCGCAAGGTGTCATCCCGAATGTATTTCGCGACACGGGTAAGATCGGAAAGCAACGTGGCGATGGTGTAGAGCGGCTGCGGCTTCGTCTCCTGCTTGACAGCCTCAGCGCTGACACACTGCCCGACCTGGCCGGGGTTCAGGGCACGCAGGTCTAACACCAGGTCGTCAGCATTACCCTCCAAGTCCTCGTTGCCAACATCGTTGCTGTACAAGGTCTTCCAACCGGGGCGGGTAGTGACGTTGCAGCGGACCGCGAAGCGGTGACGCTCCACCTCCACCATCACATCCGTCTGATCGAACAAGTGTTTAGGCCAAAACTGCCCAATGTAGGCGCGAGCGATCAAGAGGTAGATGCGCTGTTCGGGCTCGGGGAGGGTGGAGAGGTCCGCCGTCGCTTGGGTGGGAATGATGCCGTGGTGCGCGGATACTTTGCTGGAGTCGAAGGCACGGCTCTTGATCGTGGGATCGGCTCGCTTGGCCAGCGGAGCAAGGGCGGGAGCGGTCTGGGATATGGCAGCCAGAACAGCCGGCCCGTCCGGGTGCTGTTCGTCGCTGAGATATTCGCAGTCAGACCTGTTGTAGGTAATGAGCTTGTACTGTTCACGCAACCGCTGAGTGATATCTTTCACCACGTCCGGCTTGTAGCCGAACTTCCGGGAGGCATCCGTCTGGAGCTTCAGGAGGTTGTAGGGCAGCGGGGCATGGGCCTCCTTGTGTTTGGTCTCCACGGTCAGGACCCGGGCCGGCTTGCCAGTGACGGTCGCGGCCAGGGCCTCCGCGTGGGTGGCGTCGCTCAAGCGGCCTTTCTCGTCCACCGGATCTGCCGGCTCGATCTGGTAGCGGGCGGGGAACTCCAGACCCTCGATGGCGAACTGGCCGGTAATCGTGAAATAGAGGGCCTTCGTATGCGTCCTAAAGGCCCGCGTGCGGCGCACCACCAACCCCAACACCGGGGTCTGGACGCGGCCCACGCTCAACACCCCGCTGTACCCCATCGACTGGCCAATCAGGGTGTAACACCGGGTCATGTTATAACCGTAGAGCTGATCCCCGACCGATCGCGCCTCAGCCGCCGCCGACAGCCCGGCAAACTCGCCATTGTCGCGCATGTTGGCTATCGCCTTTCTGATCAGCGCCGTGTTGTTGTCATTGATCAAGACCCGCTGCACGGGTAAAGCGCAGTGCGCAAACTCAAGGATTTCGTCAACCAGTAGCTGGCCTTCCTCGTCGGGGTCGCCGGCATGAACCACGGTGGATGCCTGTTTCAGCAAAGCAAGGATATGCTTGAGTTGCTTCTTCGATCCTTCATCCCCCCCGGGCTTCTTCTTCCAGGGGATATGCGAAAACGGTAGGTCCTCCAGTGCCCATTTTTCGTATTTCTCGTCGTAATCCTCCGGGTCATAGAGCGCGAGCATGTGACCGAAACACCATGTCACATAGTCACCGCCGCCACACTCGAAATGGCCGTCATTCCTGGTCCCGCCGCCTAATGCGGCAACGATGGCCTTTGCCAGGTCGGGCTTTTCCGCAATGAATAAACGCACAATGACTTACCCCGCATTACCATGTGAAAAAAGGGGCAACGATGCGCCTAATCTGCTCCTGGGAAACAGGTCCGTAGTACCGCCCATCCCAAGAGTTGGCCGTCACTCCCATCAAGAACAGGTCGCCCGGTGCCACGGTAAAATGCGCGACCGGGTAGACGGCCAGGGGGCGCCCTGCCAGGTCGGCGGCCCGTGGCGCACTTAGCGGCCACAGCACGGCATTGACGCGCACACCGTCGGCATCGATGTCGATGCGGTCGCCAGCGACTGCGGCCACGCGCTTGAGCATGCGGACAAATCTCCCGGGACAGAAAGTCCCTGACGCTAGATACCCCCGCGCCTTCGCCTCGCGAAACGGGGGCCGATCCGGGGGACACCAGGACACATGACCCCCAACCTGCACCGGGGCACTGCTGGGTCGATAGAGCCCGGGAGGGAGGCTCCTGGTTGTGTTAACGACAAACCCGGCGGCGGCGCCGGCGGCAAGTATGGCCAGACCCAGCGACCCAACGAAGAACAAAATAGTGATGGCTCTCATGCTTCAGCCCTCGCAATGTCCGCGCCGACCGGTACCGCAGTCTCATTGGCAGTCGGGGTCGGCGCCGCAGGAATATCCGGCAACACGACGCCCTTGGGGTCGCGTAGCCGGTCCGTCTTATCCGGTGGCGGTATCTCCGCCCGCGCCTGGAACGTCTTATCAAGAAAGTACAAAGGCTGCTGACCGTAGATGGCGGGATAGCCCGCCACGTAGACCACCATATCCCCGGGCTTGGCAATGTCACCGGTCGCGGTCTTCTGTGGTCCCGGCATCCGCATACACTCATCGGGCGTCAACAGTGGCCGCTGCACTTCCTGGATCGTTCGAGAGACATTGCCGTGCAGGGCGCTGGTGCGGTGCCCGCTCGTGGTGATTTGCTCCTTCGTCACCGTCGTTTGCCCGGTGAGTTTCGACAGATGTTCTGCTGTCTCAATCCGATTCGGCGGAAACGCAACCTGCACGTGACAATTCGAGGTAATGGACTCGTCGTGACCATATCCGGTCTCTCGACTACGCAACTGATTGATATCCTGGCAAATCAGATATGCCTTTATGCCGTAGCCGGCAATAAACGCCAACGATTCTTGCATGATGTCGAGCTTACCTAAACTCGGGAACTCGTCCAACATTAAGAGCAAGCGATGATCGTAAGAGGCGACCGGCCGCCCTTTCTCAAACGTCATTTTGTCGGCCAATAGCCGCACAACCATGTTGATCATGACGCGCACCAATGGCCGTAACCGCGCCTTATCATTTGGTTGCGTTATAATGTAGAGACTGACCGCCTGTTTTCCTTTCATCAGGTCGTGAATCCTGAACTCGGACTGTCCAACATTCCGCGCTACGATCGGATCACGATACAACGCCAAATAAGACTTGGCAGTTGATAAGACCGAGCCCGCCTCTTCGTCGGGGCGATCTTTCATGTCCTGTGCGGCGGCGGCGACCACCGGGTGTGCGTGCCACTTATCCTGCTTCCTCTCCTCGGGGTCTTGCAGATGCTGGCCATTGATCATCGCCTTCCAGAGTTCCCGCACATCCTGTTGTGGGTTTGCCAGTAGCGCATCGACCGCGGGCAACGTGGCCGCCGGCCCCTTCCTGTTCTTGGCGTTGTACAACACATGCAAGATCACGCCAACTAAGAGTGCCTGACTGGTTTTTTGCCAATGCGTCTCTAGGCCCTTACCGTCAGGGTCGACAATCAGCGTAGCGAGGTTCTGCACATCGCCTACTTCGTTTTCCGTTTCAAGCCGGATTTCATCCAATGGATTCCAGCACACGCTACCCTTCTCCGCGGCTGGCTCGAACCGTAGGACTTTGTTGTGTGCCCACTGCTGCCGCCAACCAGCGCTCAACGCCCATAGCTCACCCTTTAGATCAGCGATCACGGCACTCGCGGGCCATGACAGCAAGGTTGGGACAACTAGGCCAACACCCTTACCCGACCGGGTAGGCGCATAGCCCAAAACATGCTCAGGTCCATCGTGCCGCAAATAGTGTTGCTTGCCCCGTCGATCGACCCAGGCCCCTACATATACCCCGTTACTGCCGGGCGCTGACTGCCCTCTCACTCGGTCTATCAAAGTGTACGCCCGCGGCAATAGCCCAGCGGCCCGGATGTCGTCCAGATCGGCCCAGCGCGCTGACCCATGCAGGTACACATTGGCCTTGCTGCTATTCACACTGATCATCTTAAATAGCACTATTAGGAGCATTCCGACGCCCGCGACGATGACACCGAAATTCGCCGCGCCCATGATGTCCGGCGTCGCCGCACCCGCGGCGTGCCACCACTCGATGATCTTCCAGGGCGCATAAATAGCGGTCGGTTGCAGGGTTGCGGCAGCATAAAATTGGGTGGCGGTCTGCAATCCTGCCACTAAGAACAGCACGGCGAGCAAGGGCACGATCAGCCCCGGCTTAGGCCGTGACGCCCGTACCTGGGGGCCGACGGCGTTGTTGAATGACTGGGCTTTCATCGGCGGAGTCCTCTGGTGCGGATCGCACCGTGGTCGGTCATAGTGAGTGACGCGCCGACCTTGACCCGGGCCAACCGCTCGGCAGTGTCGGCATCAATCGGCAGAATCAGAATGTCATCCTCACGCTTCAGGAGGGCCAGGCGCTGACCGTCAATCTCACGGAGCCCGGCAAACGTCACCGGCCCGTCGTGTTGCTGCGGATCGGCCAGTACATGGCGTGGAATGTCGATGCCTCGGGCACGCTTGGCCTCCCGTTCCTCCAGGTACTTCTGGGCGGCTGATGTCAGTCCTGTTCCTGGCCCAGGAAGATCCCGTCGCAGAGGGTGATCTGGTTCGGGTCCTTTGTGCTCCACGTCACGAGAAACATGACTCGGCAATAACACCGCACTTCCGTGGGCGAACTGAACCACACCGAGTTGTTGCAGCCCTCGCAAACGGTGTTGGGCTTCGGGCGGCGGCTTTCGTCCAACTGCGCCAACGTCGGGCTTGGCGGGCCTGGCGGTTCGGGCCGCGCCACTGGCATGCTGCTCGGTGGACCCGGCGCCGGCGGGTCCTCCTGGAGCTCGGGTGGCGACTGGTCGACGGCTGCCAGGGCTGCTTCGAGAAGTTCGTCCTCCGTCAGTTCGCGCTCTTGATCGGTCATGTTCGGTCTCGGATAAAAGTTGTTGGCGGCGCTGTTCCAGCGCTGGACTTGAGAACGTAATGGCCAAGCCGCTACGCGCGGCAGCCTCGGCGACCCGGGCCTTAAACACATCGGTCCCAGTCACCGCGATGACGGGGCCGAAGCGTTGTGCAGCCATCTTTAAAGCCGCTTCCAGTCCGTCGCGGTCCGCACCACGGGAAATCGAAAGGCGACTCCCATCGTCGCGTACCGCGGTGGCTCCAAGCCGATAGATAATCGTCCCGGCCTTCGTGATACCGTCCACCGGCCCGCTGGCCTTGGCCCCTGGGCGTCCTCGCATGGCGTCTAAGGCCTCAGCGTCACCCTGAAGCGCCTGGGCCTGAAGCCAATCCGCCCACGCACGGCGCTGATGGGCTGCGGCGATCCGCTCCCGCTCCTGAGCGAACTGCTCGGCAATGTTGCCAAGGTCTTTCCGCAAGGTTTGGTGCGCCGCGCTATACAGGATCTTCTTGATACTCCCCGCCTCCTGGCTCACCTTTATCGCGGCCCGCTTCAGGCGGGCTACCCGCTTGGCGTCCTCAATGGCTTGCTGCTTATCCTTGCGCATCCGCTCCATAGCGGCGGCACGGCCCGTGGTGCTGGTCCGTTGGTCTTCTTGGTAGCGGGCGTAGAGTTCCGCGGTGTTCGCGCGAGTTCGCACCGGCTTAGGTTGATACGCTGCGCTGGCACCAGTCGCCTCCTGCGTCCGCTGAGGCGCCGGTTGAAACTTGCCAAACCTGCCTTCCATCGCCCTCTTGGAGTAAGACCGATCAATTGAACTGCCCTTGACCGCCGTGCCGTCCGCGCCGACCACGATCAACCCGTTACCGCGTTCGCGTAACTGTAATCCATGCTCGTGCATGACCTGGTGCAACTGCGCCCAGGACTGCGCCCCTTGCATCTGCTGTTCGCATTCCTGTTTGATCCATCCCAACAAACTTTGTACCCCGGAATGCGCCTCCATGTCGTTCACACGGTTCTCGGCGCCCCGCTTCTGCGCCACATGGTTATCCTTCGCTAGACCGTACTCATCCTCTAGTTTCTCGCAAAGCTGTGCGAGCGTCTTAAAGTCGTTGTACGGGTTATGCAATGTGTGCCGAGTCGGATGAATAGCGTTTATCGCAATGTGCATATGAACATTGTCAGTATCGTAATGAACCGCACTGACCCGCTGGTGTTCGCGAAACCCAAGCCCCGCACACAGGCGATCCTCAACCGCGCCCAGCGTTTCCGCCGTGGGATTTTCCCCCGCCCGGAAACTGACCATGAGGTGATAGGTCCGGTCGCCTGTCGCTCGCCGGTTCTGGGCCTGGGTGTTGAGTACCTCCGTGATGGCAAACTCCGCCTTATCGGAGTGACAGTTCGTCACGTCGACCTTTCCGACCCGCTCTTGCTTGTCCTGCGGATCGAGGATGTATTTGACCAGTTCCCCGTAGTCACTCTTCCGCAGATTCTTCATCGGGACCCGTTTGGCGATCACCGCAGTCGCTCCGCCGCTTGAGCATCGACGGACGGCACGCGCGCCGTCCGTGGCAGCACGACCCCCAGCATGATTTCGTGCATCTGATCCTGCGTGCCCTCGATCTTCTTGAGCAACGCCCGCAGGGTGGGCGCGTCGAATCTTGCGGTACGGGCATCGTCACTGAGCCAAAGCTTAAGCAAGCCGCCGAGTCGGCCCAGGTCGCCATTGACCTTAGCCAACTGCTCCACGCGCTGGTTGTCGAGGATGCCGGGGACCTGATACCCAAGTCCCACGCGCAAGAGAAACGTGGACAGGCTCAGGCCTGCCGCCTTGGCTTGCGCAGACAATTCGGCGCGTTCGTCCGGCAGGCAATACACCTTGACGGCCGGACTGCCCTTTCGAGTAGGCTTTGCCATCATGAATGTCAGGCGATGACAACGCCAACCGTCAGTGTCGTGACCTTATAAAACTCAAAACTCGTGCTCATGGTTCGCTCCGCCTATCGTCGTAGGTTAATACCCGGCGCCTGCTGGCACCGAAGTGGAATTGCACTCGGGACATGGCATCCCACGCTTGGCCGCTGTCACGGACAGACACAGCTCCAACCATCCGCTATCCCAACCACAGCGCTTGCATTCAAAGTGAAATGTGCCACAACCACCGTCGACCAGCCGCGCAAGCTTGCGGTAGGGGCGCCGCAGCGGCGCCCAATCCGTGTCGGTGAACAGGTCTCGGATGACGCGCTTGCGACGCATGTTTGATCTCCGCGAGCCGAGCTTAGGCCGGGCGTGGTCTTGGTCTTGGAGGCGGTAGCCGACCAGCCCCGCAGGGCAGGATACCCGTTGAGCCGATAGGCGAATAAGGGGAGCGAAGTAGGACCGCCCCCTCGGGGGGTGGGCCTACTTCGCATATCCTGCCCCCAACCTCAGCTACATTAAACAGCGTGGATTCTACAACACTCTTTCGCATTCCGCCGCTACTCTTGCGCAACTCGGCCAGAATGGAGGAAAATAGGCCTAACACAATGGCTTCGGGTGGTAAAAACAATGGCTTCTACGCGATTTCAGGGCGGAAGTGAAGCGGTCGTTGAAGCGGTTTCAGAGCTTGAGCGAAGCGGTAAGCACTGACGGTACTATTGCGGCACTTATAACCATTAACCAGCAAAGGTTTGACGCCAGAATAATAGTGTGTACACATGGCTAATAGTTACACCATCGAGCTTTCTGAATGGCTCAAAACTCGCGAACACAATAAAAGGAGCAAGAACCGGAACCTTGTGGCATTCCTGGCCATCAGGGAGGATATTCGTGAAGCACTCGATAAAGGTTATTCGCGACGTTCAATATGGGAACATCTCAGTGCAACAGGAAAGGTTTCTTATCGATATGAGGCGTTCCTGAAACACGTCCGTCGCCACATTACCGATATACCGCCAAAGCAAACCATAGAGAACAATCGGCAACCAACAACACCTGCACCCCCCCAAGCACCAAAACCACTGTCTCACCCAACCCAAACCAGCGAGAAGCCACAAACCCCAACCCTCCGGCCCGAACTCGCAAGACCCGAGTCCACTAGGCCCGGCTTCACCTTCAACCCAGTCGCTAATCCCGATGAGCTATATTAGATGAACATACACATAATTCTGCAAGGCAAGGGTGGCGTCGGCAAATCGGTCATTGCCGCAATGATTGCTCAATACAAGGAGAGCAAGGGACAAACGCCGATCTGCGTGGACACTGATCCGGTTAATGCCACCTTCGCTGGCTACCGGAGCCTGAACGTAAAACGCATCCAAATTATGGAAGACGAGGAGATCAAACCAAGGAACTTCGACCTTCTGATTGAACTGATTGCAAACGCACAAGATGATGTCGTGATTGATAACGGAGCGAGTTCGTTCGTTGCACTGTCCCATTATCTCATTACCCAACAGGTTCCGGCACTCGTGAAAAGCATGGGCCACGAATTGCTTGTACATACCGTCATCACCGGTGGTCAAGCTCAACTGGACACGATTAACGGCTTTCAGCAACTCGCTCGTCAATTTCCAATCGACGCCCTATTCTGTGTCTGGCTCAATCCGTTCTGGGGCAAGATAGAGCACGACGGCAAAGGTTTTGAAGAGATGCGCGCGTATCAGGATCACCAGGCACGCGTATCGGGGCTCGTGCGTATTCCAACCTTGCGCGAGGACACCTTTGGTCAGGATTTCGGCGATATGCTCCAAGCTCGACTGACCTTCGCCGAAGCAATCGCGATGCCCGATAAGCCGATCATGGTCCGGCAGCGACTCAAGATGGTCCAGAAAGAGCTATTTGAAAGTATGGCCAGCACGAAGGTTTTATGAGCCCAGAAGCCCAAGATGCCCTGCTGCGCGAGATTCGCAGTACACATGGGGTTATGATCGGACAGAACGACCCAATCATGATGATCACGACAATCAACGCCGGTGTCTTGCGGGATGCGGCGGCCCAACAGCAAAAGGCTATCGACGCATTCAAGCAGGATATGGAAGGTATCGCTGCCCGATGGAATCATCAGGCCAAGGGGATGGCTGAGCCCGTGCTCACTGCGGCACTCACCGCTGCCAAATCAGCCTTATCAGAGGAGCTCGAAACGGCCAGCCTGCAACTGCGGCGGGAGTTCACTGAGGCAGCAAACAACATCCAGAACCAGTTGCAGGGGACGCGGCAAGCTGCCATGTTGAATGTGATCGCCGCGGGCCTGACGTGTGCCGCGGTGGCTTTAGCGGTCTGGCTAGTGGCCAAGTGAGGGGCACACGGACCGGCCGGAACGGTTATTTATCCCGTTACCGGCCGTCCTAATCGTACTGGTTCCTAAACGGTCTAGCAGAGGTTAAATCATGAGCAACCAACACGACACCGAGCCAGTTATCTATTACGCTGTCTGCCTAGAATGCGGAATCGTCTATGACCAAGAATGCGGGTCTGCTGCGGGTAGCGAGTGTCCGGATTGTGGATCAGAGCTGTACGAAAGTGATAAGGATGGAAAAACCGAATTTGATATAGACGGAGAACAATCATGACTGGCCGAAGCACATACACGCCACCATTGCGACGCCAGCGACTACCCCCCGCAGAGAAAGTGGGTGTCCTTGTCCCGCCGCACTACAGCCCGGCACAGAGAGCACGCGCGCGGGTTCATCTGCCGGAGCTTCTTGCTGCCATTGCCGCCGCTCCAGATCCCCACGAAAAGCCATAAATATAGAGCTCAACCGTTAAGCAAGGCCACCAAGACGAGCCTTCACCCATCCGAGCCAACCGCAGCCGCGTTCGAGCTTCCACCCGACTGCACCGAGTCAAAGATTTGGGCGGGCAGACCCTTTTCCAGGGCCTCGCTACGCGACACGTCAGGACAGTAGCTTGCGGATTGGGGCGTCGGAAGGGTCAGTGATGAAGAATGACACCAAATCTGGGGTGCATCAGATTGATCGAGGCGGTATGCTGTAGTTCACTGCCGGGCAGGCAGCTCAGAAATTGCTGTGCCTGTACGTTGTCCAGATTCCAGCGTTCACTGCCGGGCAGGCAGCTCAGAAAAGTTCGCTGAAGCGGCCGGGTACTAACCGGGAGTTCACTGCCGGGCAGGCAGCTCAGAAAAAGGACGCTTTGCCGCTCTACATCAAGGCCGGGTTCACTGCCGGGCAGGCAGCTCAGAAACGTTCGACTGCCAGGCTTCACCCGTCACCGCCTTTCACTGCCGGACAGGCAGCCCGGAAGTAACAGACGTTTTACGCCAAAAAGGAAACGCGCGTTCACTGCCTGTCCGGCGGCGCGGAAACCCGCAGCCGCCTCACCGCTGATTCAATATCAACTATTATCGCCGCTGGTATCGCATGCGAAACCGTCCCTGCCGCATTGCGATCTCCGATTCTCGTGCCGCCTCTGCCCGCGGCTTGACGCTTCCACGAAGCACCAAATGCTCCATAAAGCCACGCTAAGTGTCGCAATCGCTGCCAGTAGGTTATTCGCCACATCGCCGAATGTTGACATCAAAAATTCCCCTCCGCCACTATAGAGACTGAGCTTCTCCTGGTCGCGCAAGCGCTCATAGCTAAAACGGAATCTCATCATCGAACGGACGGCCCTCGTCCTGATTCGGCGCTGGCTCGCTCGGTGGCGATCCATCCGCCGGCGGATCAGTCTTCCGGCGCCCCTTACCCCCATGGCCCCCACCTTGGCGCACCGTTCGGGCAGAATGGATGTGGTCAGCGATCAAGGTCCAACTCTCGCGCTCTACCCCATCCTCCGGCGTCCAGTGAGACATTTCCAACCGGCCGGACGCTGCGATGGTGTCTCCCTTGATATGCGTACCCAAGATTTCCGCGTACTTCCCGAAGGCGGTCACGCTCACCCAGACCGTCGATTCGCCTTTATACGAACTGACATCGACAGCAACCGACACCGAAACCATGGGCGTTCCGGTTTTCGTTTCAATCGCCCGGGGGTCTTTCCCAAGCCGACCGCTCAAACTCGCTTGAATCATCTGGAATTACTCCTGAAGGTCGGGGCTGCCATAGTCACTACGGGCTGAGGGCACGCGGGCAACTACAGGTTGGAGATCTCGACCATGCGCCGTCGGGCCAGGTGCTCCATCGCGATGAAGTAGCGCCGCGCCCGGGTAGCCGGTCAATCCCCACGGGGGATACTGGCATGGTCCAGCTGGCCGCACTGCTGCAGAATCGCTCGTGCTTCGGTTGCGTACGGGCCGATGATCTGTACCCCGTCCAGGTTCTGGGCGAGCGTGAGCATGTGTTGCCGGTCTTGCACGCTCCGTTTGTAACGGAATGTGATCACGTCCGTGTAGATGTACGGCCCCAGGCAGCCGGTTGGGGCCGCCATCGGTCCCAACGCGCCCTCGCGCGTATCTACAACGTTATTTTGCTTTATTGAATATGGCTTTGCGCGTACAGCGGCGGGACTATTGCGGGGCTGATTCATCGTTGAAGCGAGTCCTAAGCAGTGGATGAATGGCGCTAAAAGCGCCGATGGCGTTCGTAGTTTAACGCTGATAGCGCTTCTTTCAAAGCGGTTTACTTGGCCACCTCTTTGCTCCAGAGGTTCGGCGAGGGCGGGACGGCTGAACTGTCGTCGTTCTGGTTGGCCGGATGCCGGTCTCCCTGCACGACAGCGGTCAGCTTTTGCCCGATCTGCCTCATCGACAGCAATTTCAGAGGCCCCCGGGCGCCGAGCCGGGGAAACAGGACGGGTTGTCCACTGGAACTGGGGATAACCGCTCCCAGCGCGAACGGTGGGCGGCCTACGGCCCTGCCGGCGACGAGTTGGAGCAACTGCCAGGGCGAGGCCTGCGAGCGACGGTGAGGCCCTTGCTTGCCTCCCTCGCTTTGATCGGCGGTACCGGCCACCCGGGATCGAGCTCCAGGAGCTGCCGGC
>CAILVI010000309.1 GCA_903837595.1 uncultured Thiodictyon sp. | reverse complement strand
TCCAATGGTATCTGGACCACGACGACTGGTGCGGCCGGGTGCTGGACGAGAGCTACCGCGGCGAGCGTCTGGGCACGGCCAGCTGAACAGGAGTAACCTGAATGAACTGCAAAGGTATGATCCGCGCCAGGGGCTGGATCGATGAAGACGGCGCGGCGTTGCGTGAACGCGGTGATGGTGAATATCTACGCGGGCGGTTGCGCGGATGAATGTCATCGCGACCCGGCTGCCCGGTGCACTCATCATCGAACCCAAGGTCTGGGGTGATGAGCGCGGTTTTTTACTGGAGACCTACCGCGCGAACCGCTATGCCGCGCTCGGCATTGCGCAACCGCTGGTGCAGGACAACCTGTCCTACTCCCGGCGTGGCGTGCTGCGCGGCCTGCACTGCCAGCACCCCAAGGCCCAGGGCAAGCTGGTCCAGGTGTTCGCGGGTGAGGTCTTCGACGTGGCGGTGGATGTGCGCCGCGGCTCACCGACCTTCGGCCAGTGGGTGGGGGTTACCCTGTCGGCGCAGAACCAGCGGCAATTCTGGGTCCCGGCCGGTTTCGCCCACGGTTTTCTGGTGACCAGCGAGACTGCACTGTTCGGCTACAAGTGCTCCGATTACTATAACCCTGAGACCGAGTTCAGCGTGCGCTGGGACGACCCGGCGATCGGCGTCGACTGGCCACTGTCGGTCCAGGTCGCACGCGAACTCTCCCAAAAAGACCAAGCGGCCCCATCCCTGTCGGAGATCCCGGCCGAACGATTGCCTGCCATTGAGGACTATCCATGACCCAGCACCCCCCGGCCCCGGATCGCACTGACGGCCCACGGCCCAAGATCCTGTTAATCGGCGCCAACGGCCAAGTCGGTTGGGAATTGCGCCGTACCTTGGCGGGTCTGGGCGAGGTGGTGGCAGCCTCCATCGAGAGTGGCTATGGCCCGATCATCGACCTGCTGGACCACGGTCTGCTCGCCCAATTGGTGGCAGACACCCAGCCGGACGCGGTGGTCAACGCCGCGGCCTACACCGCCGTGGACAAGGCCGAAACCGACCGCGACATCGCGCGGCGCATCAACGCCGATGCGGTGGGCGAACTGGGTCGGCTGCTCGCCGAGCGCGGCATCCCGATTATCCATTATTCCACCGACTTCGTCTTCTCCGGGGCCGCCGACCGTCCTTACACGGAGGACGACGCCGTTGGTCCCTTGAACGTCTACGGGGAGACCAAGCTCGGTGGCGAACTGGCCCTGCTGGACTCCGGTGCCCCCTGCCTGATTTTTCGCACCAGTTGGGTCTATGGGGCGCGCGGTGCCAATTTCCTGCTCACCATGCTGCGGCTGTTGAAGGAAAAAGACGAACTGCGTATCGTCGACGACCAGATCGGCTCCCCCACCTGGAGTCGGATGCTGGCGGAGATGACTGGGCTCGTCCTCTACCGGGTTTTGCGTGGGGATGTGGATCTCAAGCAAGTCGGCGGTCTCTATCACCTGACCGGCAGCGGTGAGGTGAGTTGGTTCGGCTTCGCCCAGGCGATCCTGGAGCGTGCCGGGCTGGAGTGCCGCCTGCTTCCCATCCACTCCAACGACTACCCGGCCCCGGCGCGGCGCCCCGCTTACTCGGTGCTCGACAACCACAAGTTCCAGGAGACCTTTGGACTCTACCTGCCGCATTGGCGCGAATCACTGGATCAGTGTTTGGAACTGATCCCCTGTGGATCGTGTCAGTGATTTTTGGTCGCGATGACGCGGCTTGGCCGCGTTTTTTGGGATGAACCAACAGTCGCTGGAGGTCTTGAATCGGGTCTTCGGCTACCCGCGCTTTCGCGGCGCCCAGCAGGAGGTCATCGAGCGGGTCCTGCACGGCGGCGATGCCCTGGTGCTGATGCCGACCGGGGGCGGCAAGTCACTGTGCTACCAGATCCCGGCCCTGGTGCGGCCGGGGACCGGGATCGTGGTTTCGCCGCTCATCGCGCTGATGCAGGACCAGGTGGATGCGCTGCGACAACTCGGGGTGCGGGCCGCGTTTCTGAACTCATCCCTGGCGGGACACGAGCAGTCGCGGGTGGAGCGGGCGCTCCTGGCCGGGGAACTCGACCTGCTCTATGTGGCCCCGGAGCGACTGCTCACCGAGCGCTTTCTGGATCTCCTCGAGCGGGTGACGATCGCGCTCTTCGCCATCGACGAGGCCCACTGCGTCTCCCAGTGGGGCCACGACTTCCGCCCCGAATATATCCAACTCAACCTGCTGCACGAGCGCTGGCCCCAGGTGCCGCGGATTGCGGTGACCGCCACCGCGGACGCTCCGACGCGCCGCGAGATCGTCACGCGCCTGGCCCTGGAGCAGGCGGCGCAGTTCGTCTCCAGCTTCGACCGGGCCAACATCCGCTATCGCGTGACCGAGAAGGTGCAGGCGCGCCAGCAACTCATGGCCTTCCTGCGCAGCGAGCACCCGGATGACGCCGGTATCGTCTACTGCCTGTCGCGCCGCAAGGTGGAGGAGACGGCGGAGTTCCTGCGCGGGCAGGGCTGCAAGGCCCTCGCCTATCACGCCGGCCTGCCCGCCGAGCAGCGGCGCGCCCACCAGGCGGAGTTCCTGCGCGGCGAAGGGGTCATCGTCGTCGCCACCATCGCCTTTGGCATGGGCATCGACAAGCCGGACGTGCGTTTCGTCGCCCACCTGGACCTGCCCAAGAGCCTGGAAGCCTATTACCAGGAGACCGGCCGCGCCGGCCGCGACGGTCAGCCGGCGGACGCCTGGATGGCCTACGGCATCGGCGACGTGGTCGCCCTGCGGCGCTTCATCGAGCAGTCGGAGGCCGAAGAGCAGTTCAAGCGCGTGGAGATGCACAAGCTCAACGCCTTGCTGGGGTTCTGTGAGACCACGCAATGCCGCCGCCAGGTCATGCTCAATTATTTCGGCGAGACCCTGCCGAGCCCCTGCGGCAATTGCGATACCTGCCTGGCCCCGGTGGCGAGTTGGGACGGCACCGAGGCGGCCCGCAAGGCAATGTCCTGCATCTTTCGCACCGGGCAGCGTTTCGGGGTCAACTATCTGATCGAGGTGCTGACCGGCAAGGAGGATGAGCGCATCCGCCGCAACGCGCATGACCAGCTCAGCACCTTCGGCATCGGCCGTGATCTGAGCGCCGAGCAGTGGCGCTCGGTCTATCGGCAACTGGTTGCCGCCGGGTTGGTGGCGGTGGACATTGAGGGCCATGGGGCACTGCAACTCACCGAGCAGAGCCGGCCGGTGCTGCGCGGCGAGCGCACCCTGCGGCTGCGCCGCGACCCGGAGCGGCGCCCGGCCAAGGTCAAGGGTGAGGGCCGCGCCGCGCGGGCGCAGACCCCGCTCGACCCCGAGGCGACGGCGCTGTGGGAGCGCTTGCGCACCTATCGCCGGGAACTGGCGCTGGAGCAGGGGGTCCCGCCCTATGTGGTCTTCAACGATGCCACCCTGCGCGAACTGGTCACCTACCGCCCGCGCGACCCGGACGAATTGAGCCGCATCAGCGGGGTAGGCGTGGTCAAGCTCGAGCGCTATGGCGCCGGGTTTCTGTCGCAACTCGCTGCACATGCCGCGGAGCATGGTCGTCCGCCCCAGGTTCCACCCCTGCCCGAGTTGCCGTTGCGCGCGGTCGCTCCCGCCAGCGCGTCCGCCGGTGGGCTCTTAGGCGGTCGCGTCTGGGAGGAGGGCCTGAACGACACCGCGCGCGGCACCCTGGATCTCCTGCGCACCGGCCGCTCGCCCGCGCAGATCGCCGAGCGCCGCGCGCTGAAGATCAGTACCATCTATACCCACCTGTCGCGCTGTATCGAAGAGGGCGAGCTGGCCTTGGGTGAGATCGTCACGCTCAGCGATGAAGAACTCCAGGCCATCGAATTCGCCTTCACTCAACTCACGGCCGATGCCCCACTCGCCATCAAGCCGGTGTTCGACGCCTTTCAGGGCAAATACGACTATGGCCTGCTGCGGTGTGTGCGGGCGGCGATGGGGCGGGCCTAGCTCCATTCTCGTGACACCGCTGTAGCGGTGTTACGCATGTGTCAGGCGCTGTGCGCCGCGAGTGCCGGTGGCCGGAACGCTGATCAAGGCCGACCCGGCGATGAGTCGAGGCCCTGCCACGTGTCGACGACCAAGACCAATCGGGATGAGTGAAATGATGCCATGAACAAGCTTCCGAAATCGCTCAAGAAGTTGCTTCAATTGCACATGGGCCGTGCCTGGGAGGCCGAGATGCGCGCCGCGCTCGGCGCGCTGGCGGACCGCTTCGATCAGTGGCGCTCCGGCAGCCTGATCACCGCGGACCTGGATAGCGCAGTCCACGAATACCATAACGGTATCGCCCGCGACATCTGGAAGCGCTATAACGGGGACGACCCGGCCCTCCCGCTGGCACGCGCGGTCGTGCTGGGCATCATCGCACGGGAGTCACTGCCGCCGGAGGTGCTGGAGCACATCGCTCCGTGGTTGGAGACCTTGGCCCGGGACACCGGGGAGGATGATTGAGCGAGCGGCTTCATATCCGACGCGTCATCCACAATAGCCCGGACGGAGCTGTAGCAGAATCCGGGGGGTGATCTGCCGCGCTTGCCTGGGGTCGGGGTGTGATTCCTTTGCCGAGCTCTTTCAGGCTTGCCCGCATCATCGGGTCGTGTCTCGGTTAAGCACAGCGAAAGCAATGTCAGGCGGGCGAGAACCAGGGAATCAACTAATTCAGTTGGTTCCAATTATCGTTTCGTGGCTTTCCTGACGAGCGGAGCGCTTTTGTTCGAGGATGTTCCTAAGGTCGCGGAAGTCCAGCCCGAGAGTGCTGTCGTTCACCCCGCTTTCCGCGATCTGGCTGCGCAACTCCGCATTCTCCTTGCTGAGGCGGGCGATCTCGTCCGCGAGTGCCGGCATATTGGCCTCCTGGCTGGCACGGACCCAGCCAACCAATTCGCCCCGTCGCGCGAAATGCGACAGGGTCTCGCCGACGCTAATCTTGATGTCCTTGGCGTCCTCCCAGAATCGCACCATCTTGGTGAGTACCAAGGCACGAAACGCCTTGAGCTTCTGCGCGTGATCGGTCTTGATGACGCTGGACCCATGGGTCCTGACCCGGCTTTCGAGCGCAGCGTCCTTGATCACATAGCCGAACAGCGGCTTGTCCTTTTCAACCGCGTATTCGTATTCGGACAAAGCTGACCACGCTGGGGTCTCCGTGTACACGCGAACACCAAGGTCGGCAAGGATATCACGGTGGATCAGCGGTCAGCTGATTCGCAGGGGAATCGGTCCTGCCCGACTGGCAGGTTAGATTGAAACTGCGGGCCGGCTTGCAGTGGCGCACGGCCTCAGAGGACAGGATTGCGCAGAGCGCCTCTCAGGTTCACCGTGTCGCGCGCCGACCAACTGGCACCCCGGCCGTCAGGCCGGGCGCGTACGCCGCAGCGATGAGACCTGGCGTCTCAAAAGCTCTTGTCTTAGTTTCGGTAGTTCCGGTTGTTTTGGTTCGTCCTCTGGTTCTGGTCAACGACGAGGCCACCGAGCGCGCCGGCACCGGCGCCGATCAGGGCGCCCTTGCCCGCGTTGGCGCTCATGGAGCCGACCGCGGCCCCAGTGGCGGCTCCCATGACGGCGCCGCTGCCCACGCGCTCGGCGGTGGTCGTGCCGCAACCGGACAGGGCCGCGAGGGTGATCGCGAGTACAGAGATCGTGGTGAGTTTCATCGAATAATGTCCAAGGTCAGGATTCAGGAGGCCCTAGCGTGCGGGGCTACATCCCTAGCCTAGGCCGCTTGGGTCCCTAGAGTCGGTGCGCTTGGACACTCAGCAGGTCATCGGCCGGACCACCATCGGCCGATGGAAACCGCGGGCCGGTCCGTGCTCGCGCACGGCCGCAAAGGACAGCATCACGCAGAGCGCCTTTGAGATCCGCCGCGTCGCGCGCTGACGAGCGGGCGCTCCGGCCGCGGGCCCGGGGCGCACGCCGCAGCGATGGCCTGCGCGCTCAGTAGCTGTTGTTGTAGTTCCGGTTGTTCCGGTTGTTCCGGTTGTACCGGTTCTGTTTCTCCTGTTGATCCTTGTCGACCAGTAGGCCGCCGACGGCGCCGACGCCCGCGCCGATCAGGGCGCCCTTGCCGGCATTGGCGCTAAAGGAGCCGACCGCGGCCCCGGTGGCAGCACCCATGGCGGCGCCCGTGCCCACGCGCGAGGCGGTGGTCGTGCCGCACCCGGACAGGGCGGCCAGGCTGATTGCAAGTATAGAGATCGTGGTGAATTTCATCGCATAGTCTCCAAGGTCTGAGTTTCGGGCACCCCGTCGCGCGGGGCTACTTCACTAACATCGGCCGGTCGTGTCCTCCCGCTTGGCCCTGCGGGGGCTTGAGTGCGGGGATCGGACTGTCTGCCGGCTTCGCCGGTACTGTGCCCAACGGCTCGATGACCAGCTCCACCCGCTGGTTGCGAACACGCTCCTGCCAGGTCTGGGCGCGGCCGGCGGCCGCGACCAAGGGGGCCTCTGAGCCGCGTCCGATCGGGGTGATCCGGTCCGCGACGACGCCTTTGGTGACCAGGTAGGCCTTGACCGCATCGGCCGCCCGCTGCGACTGGCGCAGGTTGGTGTCGGGGTCACCCCGGTCGTCGGTGTGGACCAGGACCTGGATGCGGGTCTTGGGGTTGTCGGTGAGTATCCGCGCGAGCACATCCAGTGGGCGCTTCGCCTTGGGGGCAATCTTGTCACCCTTGCCCTCGAACGGGATGCGGTCGGCCAGATTGACCTCGACATGGGTGCCCTTGTTGACGGGGGCGAAGCGCAGGTCGTCCAGTGCTAGGGCGACCATGGCGACCGGCTCGGTCACATATTCCTGGATCTGCTCTTGGCGCAGGGTGCGCAGGCTCATGCCCAGCACCCCGGGGCCGTGCTCGAAGGCCTTGGATGCGGCGGCGGGTTTGGGTTCGCCCAGGTTGGCGGTTGGGGGCGTCGTGGACGTGGCTGGTGTAGCGTTTGCCGGGTGACCGACGGCCGGGTGCCGGGCCTTGTGCTTGGCGGCCTCGGTGGTCTTGGTCTTGGGGGCCGCGGCGGCCGCCGTCTTCGCGTGCGGCTTGGCGGCCTCTGTCTTCTTTTGCGGCTTGGTGGCCGGGGCGCTCTTGTGTGGCTTGGCGGATTCGTTTCCCGCGGCCGCGCCGGCCGGGGACGGCGCCACGGCGAGCGTCGCCAGGATCAGGGCGGAACAACCGGCGAGCAGCGTCATGACGCCGCGTCGCCAGTGCGGCGGGGTCGCCAGCGGCCACCGGGCGGGCGGCAGCGGGTGCGCTTTGCGTTGCATCCTTATCCTCTTTGCTTCTTGGCTGTCGGGTAGGACCGTGACGGAGCTCGGTCAGTGCTTTCGGCCGTTTTGTCGGGGGTCCTGCCAACACGGTCGATTCGGCGCGGTAACATACCCGCTTTCCGGGGCGAATGCTCAGATCCGTTCGCCGACCATGACCGCTGACAGCCAGAGAGCAACCCCTGTGGGCTCATCCCAACTTGAATAACGATCCCTTCCCGACCGACCGAGACCTGGAAACCTGCCTGATCGCCGACCGCCAGACGCTGCGGGCACGCCTGCGCGGCCTGCGGCGGCGTGCCCGTGAGGGGCAGCCGATGGATCAGGGGCTGGTGGCGCTGTGGGCCGCGGTGCGCGCCTCCCAGGCACTGGCGCAGCGCCGCCGCGCCCTGGTTCCGGCCATTGCCTACCCACCGGAGTTACCGGTGAGCGAGCGGCGCGCCGCGGTGGCCGGGCTGATCCAGGCCCACCAGGTGGTGGTGCTGTGCGGTGAGACCGGCTCCGGCAAGTCCACCCAGCTGCCCAAGATCTGCCTGGACTTGGGGCGCGGTGTACTGGGGCGCATCGGCCACACCCAGCCGCGGCGCATCGCCGCCCGCAGCCTGGCCAGTCGGGTCGCCCAGGAATTGGGCAGCGAGCTCGGCGGTCTGGTCGGTTACAAGGTGCGCTTCCACGATCGGGTGTCCCCGCAGACCTGTATCAAGCTGATGACCGACGGCATGTTGCTGGCCGAGGTCCAGCACGACCGCGCGCTTCTGGAGTACGACACACTCATTATCGACGAGGCACATGAACGCAGCCTGAACATCGATTTTCTCTTGGGCTATCTCAAAGGCCTGTTGCCGCGCCGCCCCGAACTGAAGCTCATCGTCACCTCGGCCACCATCGACCCCGGGCGCTTCGCCCGGCACTTTGCCGATGCGCACGGTACCCCCGCGCCGGTGATCGAGGTCTCGGGTCGCACCTACCCGGTGGAGGTGCGCTACCGCCCGCCGGCCGAGGATGAGAGCGCCGGGGAGCGCGATGACGCCATGCAGCAGGCGATCTCGGACGCGGTGGGCGAACTGGCGCGGGAGGGCAGGGGGGACGTGCTGGTCTTCCTGTCGGGCGAGCGCGAGATCCGAGAGACGGCGGAGACGCTGCGCAAGCACCACCCGCCCTCGACCGAGATCCTGCCGCTGTTCGCGCGCCAGGGCTATGAGGAACAAGCGCGGGTCTTCAAGTCCCACGGCACCCGCCGCGTGGTGTTGGCCACCAATGTGGCGGAGACCTCGCTCACGGTACCCGGCATCCATTATGTGGTTGACCCGGGCTTTGCCCGCATCAGCCGCTACAGCCACCGTGCCCGCGTTCAGCGCCTGCCGGTGGAGCGGATTGCCCAGGCCTCGGCCAACCAGCGTAAGGGCCGCTGCGGGCGGGTGGCCGCCGGTATCTGTATCCGGCTCTATACGGAAGACAACTTCCAGGCGCGCGCCGGCTATACCGAGCCCGAGATCCAGCGGACCAACCTGGCCGCCGTCATCCTCCAGATGAAGCTCCTGGGCTTCGGTGGTATCGAGTCATTCCCCTTCCTGGACCCGCCGGACGGGCGGCTGATCGCCGACGGCTACCGCACCCTGGAGGAACTCTGTGCGATCGACCCGCGGGGCGAACTGACCCCGCTTGGGCAACACCTTGCGCGCCTGCCGGTGGACCCGCGTATCGGGCGGATGTTGCTCGCCGCCGCCGAGCACCACTGCCTGGCCGAGGTGCTGGTGATCGCCAGCGCGCTGAGCATCCAGGACCCGCGTGAGCGCCCGCAGGAGCGGCAGCAGGCGGCGGACCAGGTCCATGCCACCTTCAACCATCCGGACTCCGATTTTTTGGCGCTGCTCAACCTCTGGCACTTCGTGGAGAAGGAGCGCAAGGCGCTCTCCAAGAACCAGTTCCGCAAGCTGTGCCAGCAGCATTTTCTCAACTGGAACCGCGTGCTGGAGTGGCACGACATCCACGCCCAGTTGCGCGAGCAGTTGCATGAGATCCAATCGCTGAAGCAGTCGCGCCCGCCCGTAGGGTCCGCTGCGCGGACCAGCGACCTCGCCGTGAGCGAGGCCCCCGGCACCCCCGAGGAGATCCATCGCGCGCTCCTCACCGGCCTGCTTGCCAACATCGGCTTCAAGGACGAGAACCGCGAATACCAGGGCGCTCGCAACAGCCGCTTTGTCATCCATCCCAGCAGCGGCCTGGTGAAGGACGGTCCCAAGTGGATCGTCGCCGCCGAGCGCATCGAGACCACCCGCCACTACGGGCGCACCGTGGCCCGGGTTCAGCCCGCCTGGATCGAGGCGGCCGGTGCCCACCTGGTGCAGCGGGCCTACGCGGAACCCCACTGGCAGGCGGATTCCGGGCAGGTCGCGGCCTTTGAGCGGGTGACCCTGTTCGGCGTCACCCTGGTGCCGCGCCGTCGGGTCAACTATGGCCCGATCAATCCGGCGGAGGCGCGCGAGATCTTCATCCGCTTCGCCCTGGCCGAGGGCGATTTCACGACCCGTGCCCCCTTCTGGCGGCACAACCGCGAACTGATCGAGTACGTCCAACACCTGGAGGCCAAGTCGCGGCGCCGCGACATTCTGGTCGACGAGGAGGTCATCTGCGCCTTCTACGAGGAGCGGGTGCCCTCCGGCATCTATTCCACCGCCCAGTTCGAGAAATGGCTGCGCGAGGCGACCCGCAAGAACCCCAAGTGTCTGCACATGCGCATGGCCGACCTGATGCGCCACGATGCGGCCGGGGTGACCGCCGAGGCATTCCCCGACGGGATGCAAATCGGCGCCACCCGGCTGCCGCTGGAGTACCACTTCGACCCCGGCAGTACGGCCGATGGGCTGACCCTGGTGGTGCCGCTGCCACTGATCAATCAGGTCTCCGGCGAGCGCCTGGAGTGGCTGGTCCCGGGGCTCCTGACCGAGCGCATCACCGAGCTGCTGCGCGGTCTGCCCAAGGCCATCCGTAAGGGTCTGGTGCCGATCCCGGACACCGCCGTCCGCCTGGCTGCCCATCTCAAGCCCACGGATCGGCCGCTGATCCAGGCCCTGGGCGAGGCGATCCGGGAGCTGACCGGCCTGCTGGTCCCGGAGGGTGCCTGGGACCCCGCCATCCCCGAGCACCTGCGCATCAAGGTCCGCCTGGTGGACGACGCGGGCCAGGAGATCGCCACCGGCGCCGACCCGGCCCAACTCAAGCGTGAGCACGGCGGTGAGGGCCAACAGCGCTTCGCCGCGATCCCGGCCAGCGGCCTGGAGCGCGAGGGGCTCACCCGCTGGACCTTCGGCGACCTGCCCGAGCAGGTGGACCTGACCCGCGCCGGCATCCAACTGCGCGGCTATCCCGCCCTGGTGGATACCGGGGAGGCTGTCGCCATCCGCGTCCTGGACTCGGCCGAGGGTGCAGCGCTCGCCATGCGCGCCGGGCTGCGGCGGCTCTTCATGTTGCACCTGGGTGCCGAGCTGCGGGTGCTCAAGAAGGGTCTCCCCGGCCTCGCCCGCATGGCGCTGCAATACGCCAAGGCCCCCGCCGCACCGGACTGGGAGCGCCGCACCCCAGTGCGGCCCGGCCCCGCAGCCTCCGTGCCCCCCGAGTCTACCAAGGGCGCTGCCGCCAAGCCGTCCCGTGCTCCTGATCTGGCCGACGAACTCCTCTCGCTCATTCTGGACCTTACTTTCGTCGAGTCCCTTGAGCCCATCCGCACCCAAGCCGCCTTCGCGTCGCGTCTCACTAGCTGCAAGCCGCGCCTCACGACCACCGCGCAGGAGGTCTGCCGGCTCGCCAGCGCCATCCTGGATGCCTATCAGGGACTGCGTCAGCGCCTGGCCGCCATCACCCAGGTCAACTGGAAGCCATCGGTAGACGATCTGCGCGCCCAGCTGGACCGCCTGGTCTTCCGCGGCTTCCTGCAGGCCATCCCCTACGTGCACCTCAAGGACTATCCGCGCTATCTCAAGGCCGCGGACCTGCGTGCCCAGGCGCTTTTGCATGCCAGCGCCCGGGACCAGCAGCGCATGGCCGAGCTGGCGCCGATCGAGGCCCGCTGGCGTGAGCGCAGCGCCGCTGCCCAGAAGGCCGGTCGCGAGGACCTGCGGTTGGATGAGATCCGCTGGATGCTGGAAGAACTGAGGGTGTCGCTCTTTGCCCAGTCGCTGGGGACCGCCTATCCGGTGTCGGTCAAGCGCCTTGAAGCGCGGTGGCGGGAGTTGGGCTTGTAGGGGCGGGTTTCAAACCCGCCCCTACCCTGGTGACACCGCTCCAGCGGTGTCACCCTTGTGTTGGCCGCTGTGCGGCCCGGTGCAGCCGAACAGACCTGCACTGCGCCCCGATGGAGTCTAACGCCAAAGCGGGCGCTGGCGTAGCAATCCCATCCAACGCGTCGGCTAGATCACGCCGGCCAGTGCCCTTAACTGCGATATCTACTGGTTATTCGACCGGGCGGCCGCGCTGGCCGCGCACTCATCTGGGAGTAGGCTATGCGTGCTTTCTATTTCACTCACTTGACTGTTTGGCGCGGTGGGCCGCGTCCGGTTGCCGGCCTGGTCGGGGCGCTGGCGTTGTTTGCTGTCGCTTGTGCGGTCGCCGATGCCGCGGCGGACCCGTCGTCCCCGAGCCAGTCGGCCGCGCCCGGCGACGTCCTCTTTCCCGTGCGCAGCGTTGCGCTCACCTTGCCCAGCGGCGACTTGGCCGACGTCTATCTGCCGGGTATCGCCGCGGCAGAGCAGCGGGTTTCCGAGAACAGGTTTCCCGTGGTCGCGGTGCTGCAGGGTGCCATGGTCGACAAGTCGCATTACCAACAGCTGGGCAATGCGATTGCCCGGCAAGGGTTCGTGGTGGTGATCCCTAACCACTTTCGGACCGTTCCATCTTTTCCGAGCCCGGTGCTGTTCTCGGAGGTCGGTGTCGTGACCGATGTCTACGCGGCCGTGGTGGCTGCCGATGCGGCTGCGCAGTCACCGCTGTATGGGCTCATCGACACCGCGACCATGGGGTTGATCGGCCATTCGCTCGGCGGTTCCGTGGGTCTCTATGCGATCGGCGGTGTCTGCGCGCCGGGTATCTGCACCGATCCCAGCCTCCACTACACGCGGCCGGCGGCGCTGCGTGCTGCCGCGACCTATGGTGCCAGCCTTTTCGGGACCAATGGAACCGTCACCGACGTGGATACGGCGGGCGTTGCGGTGGCGCTCCTGCAGGGCAGCCAGGATCGTGTCGCCCTGCCGGAGAAGGCGGCGCCGGCCTATGCGGCACTGGAGCGACCACGCGCCCTGATCGAGATCGCGGGGGCCAATCACTACGGCATTTGCGACGAAAACAATCCGCCGGGCGCGCGGCCGGACCCCGGTGCGCCGACCCTCACGCAAGTTCAGGCGAATGCCGCTGTGGATGATTGGATCGGGCGGTGGCTGCGGGCGGCACTGCGCCACGACGAGCGGGCGCAGCGCGCGATCCAAGGCGTCAGTGCGTCCCCGGATGGCGTGGTGAAGGTGGTGTCCGATTAGGGGCTCACGCCGCCTTGATGGTCTCGAACGCCGCCAGTGCCTCCAACCGCGAGCGGGCGAGGTCGACCAGGGGGTGCGGGTAATCGTCCCCCAGGGTCACGCCGGCGGCGTGCAGGACGGCGGCGGGGGCGGCCCAGGGCTGGTGGATGAAGCGCTCCGGCAGCCGCGCGAGTTCCGGGCACCAGTGGCGGACATAGTCGCCCTGGAGGTCGAAACGTTCGCCCTGGCGGACCGGGTTGAACACGCGGAAATAGGGTGCGGCATCGGCCCCGCAGCCGGCGGTCCATTGCCAACCCAGGGTGTTGGCGGGGAGATCGGCGTCGACCAGGGTGTCCCAGAACCACTGGACACCGGCCTGCCAGGGCAGGAGCAGGTTCTTGGTGAGATAGGAGGCGACCACCATCCGCACCCGGTTGTGCATCCAGCCGGTGCGCCAGAGCTCGCGCATCCCCGCGTCGACCAGCGGCACGCCGGTGCGGCCCTGTTGCCAGGCGGTGAGCCGGGCGGCGGCGTCCACGGTGTGCCAGGGGAAGCGGGCGAAGCGCGGGTCCAGCGGCTCCGCGGTGGTGTGCGGGAAGTGATAGAGCAGGTGATGGGCGAACTCGCGCCAGCCGAGCTCGCGCACGAACACCTCGGCGGCCGGTGCCGCGAGCGACCCGTGCCGTTCCCGGATGAGGGCCAGCAGCCGCCGCGGGCCGATCTCGCCAAAGTGCAGGTGGGGCGAGAGGCTGGAGGTGCCGGGCTCGGCGGGGAGGTCACGGCCCTGCGCGTAGCCCGCGAGGGCGCCGTCGATGAAGCGCCGGGCCTGCGCCAGGGCCGCGGTCTCGCCCGGCTGCCAGCGCCCGGCCAGCCCCTGGTCCCAGTGGATGCGGGGCAAGAGGTCCAAGGTGTCGACGCTGATGGCGGCCGACTCCGGGTCGTCCAGGTCCGGGGGGCGACGCCACTGGATCGGCACCGGCAGTGGTGTGAGCTGATCCAGTTCGAGTATGGCCTTGCGCCAATAGGCGCTGAAGACCCGGTAGGGGCCGCCGGCGCCGGTCAGCGGCTCCCAGGGTTCGTGCAGCAGCAGTGCGTTGAAGCTCTCGCAGCGCAGCCCCCGGGCGCGCAGTGCCAGCTTGATGTGGGTATCCCGGGCGCGGGTGGCGGGGTCGTAGAGACGGCTCCAATAGACGCGGGTGGCGCCGGTGCGCTGTGCGATCCGCTCCAGCACCGCCAGGCTCTCACCCGTGGCGATCCGCAGCCGGCTGCCGCGCTCGCGCAGCGCCCGATCCAATGCCTTGAGGCTCCCATCGATCCACCAGCGCGTAGCCGCCCCGGGGGGCCAGGGGGCCTCTTCGGCAGGCGCATGGATATAGAGCGGCAGTACCCGCTCATTCTCTGCCATGGCTTGCACCAGGGCCGGGTTGTCGTCGAGGCGCAGGTCGCGCCGCAACCACAGGATCGCGGTGTCGGGCATGGCAAGTCCTAACGCAAATAATTCAGCTGAGGAGCCCCATCGTTATGTCACCGACCGCCCCCCACCGGGCCGCTGCGTCGGTGCCCACAGGTCATCCAGACTGATCGTTGCCGCCTCGAAGGGTGGGACCGACACCCGCGCGCCGCCCGCGAAACGCCCGATGGTGGCGCCGCAACGCTAGCCCCCGGTGGGCGGCACTGTCAACCGACCTGCCCCGCAGCATCCGCTGCGCCGCGCTTCAGACGGCAACCCGCGGGACCGGGATTCACCTAAGTCCGGCAATTGCTCACACCAAGGCGCCAAGCTCGCCAAGAAAAACAACAGGGGAGGTCTAATAGGCACATAACCCGTCGGGGGGACCGCTCAGTACCGATCTGTGTTAGCCTTCGTCCCACTGATGCTGGGGTAGCCGAGGGCACGAGCCGGGAAAAGAGCCCAGGCGGGAGTTAATTTCGGCCATTCTATCCCGAAATGTATTCGAGCCCGGCCACTCTTGCTCAGGGTGACAATGGTGAACCGTGAATATGAATGAGATACGAACGCCGCTGTGGCTGATTCCATTGCTGTATGCCGCAGTGGCCGCGATCTGCGGCTTGACGCTCCCGCGCCTGGAGCACGCCTTCCTGGGCGCCTACAGTCACGGGATGGCGGTCGCATCCGCGCAGGCGGCGCTCTCCGCCATCGCCTCGGGCATGATGGCGCTGACCGGCGTCGTCTTCGCACTCGCCTTCGTCATGGTGCAATTCAGCGCGCTCGCCTATTCCCCGCGGCTGGTCACCTTGCTCAGCCGCGACCCGATGCTATTTCATGCCCTCGGGCTATTCATTGCCACCTTCATGTATGCGATCGCCGCCCTGGCCTGGACCGATCGGGGCGGTAACGGTCGGGTACCCCTGTTTTCGGTGTTGGCGGTCACCGCACTATTGCTCCTGAGTATGATCTCCTTTGCCCGGCTGGTGCAGCGGCTCAATAGCCTGGAGATTGGCACGGTGCTCGATTCGATCGGCCGGCGCGGACGGGCCGTCATTCGTGCCATGTTCCCGCGACTCGATTCGCCGGCCGGTGCGCTCCCCGAGTCCTGTCAGTCGCTGATGGAGGAGGCGCGTCGGCGCCAGGTGACGCAGACCCTGCGTTATTCGGGCGAGCCGCGGAGCATCGCGTCCTTCGAGCTCGACGCCCTGGTGCGGCAGGCCGAGACGGCGCAGGCCGTGATCGTACTGGAATGCGCCGTGGGCGATACGCTGGTCGAAGACACCCTGCTGCTGCGGGTGCATGGCGGCTGCCGCCCCCTGGCGGAGCCTCAACTGCGGCAAGCGATCCGGCTGGCGCGGCAACGTACCTTCGAGCAGGACCCGAAATACCCGCTGCGGCTGCTGGTGGACATTGCGATCAAGGCCCTGTCCCCCGCCATCAACGACCCCACCACGGCGGTCCAGGCGATCGATCAGATCGAGGACCTGCTGATCCGCCTGGGCCGGCGGGCGCTCGATGCCGGCTGCCTAACCGATGGGGGCGGTGCGTTGCGGGTCCTCTTTCCGACGCCCACCTGGGAGGACTATCTGACGCTGGCCTTCGACGAGATCCGCCACTACGGTGCCGATTCGGTTCAGGTCATGCGCCGGCTGCGTGCCGCCCTGCTCGGTCTGGAGGGCTCGCTGACCGAGGCCGACCGGCAGCAGGCGGTGCGCCGGTATCTGCAACACCTGAACCTTGCGGTGCAGCACTCGGTCCTCGACGCGCAGGATCAGGCGACGGCCCAGCAAGACGACCGGCAGGGTCTGGGTCTGACCCGCCGGCGGGTCAGTCCTGGGGCGGCGCCGGGTGACGCCTGACTCCAGGAGCGGGCCCCCATTCCTACTTCACGGCCGAGGTAGCTGAGGGGCCACTCATCTCTTCGTGCTGGTTCCAGCCCAAGAATACGTCGGCCAGTTCCAGAAAACCCTCCAGGAATTCCCGCCGCGCCAGAAGCCGGGCAGCGTCAGCATTGACAAGGCCATGGATCAGTTCATGAACGCTAAGCCAAACTGAGGCCGGGGATAAGGGGCCGGTGCGGCTCGGCAATGCGGTTCCGGGGGCAGTAGACTTCATTCAGCTTGAGACCAGTCTCGATTGAGTAAACTGTCTCCGGAATTGCCCGGAATTGCATGACTAGCCCAAGGCGCTACGCGACCTTCTTCAGATTTCCCTGGATCTCCGCGACGACCTCCCGCAGTCGCCCGTCGAATTGGCGATTGATGTCCTCGAAGCTGCCGATCAGTCGGGCATAGATTGGGTTGGCGAAGATGGCATCCAGATCGACCCGGCCTTGGGATGAGAGGTTGGCGATGAATGCATCCTTGATCTTGTGCAGTGCCTTAGCCTGCGCATCCGTAAAGTTATAGATCGTCAGATAGCTCTCGAAACCCGATTCGATGCGCTCGCGGGTGGTTGGGATCTTGCGCACCCCGAGCACCGCCAGGAAGAAGTCCCAGACCGAACCGGCGGGGTAATCATAGATCCGCTGTAACTGCTCCTCGCTCAGGATGACGTCCGGTGCAGCGGCCCAGGCCATCACCAGGGCCAGCTCCTCCTCGGTCGGCTGATAGTCCTTGTCCTCCCATGCCTTACGCCGCAACAGTGCAATACGCGGGTCCATGGTCAATTTGACACCGTTCTCGAACAACTCCCGCGCCTGTGCCACCGGGATGTTGTCGACGATCTTCAGGCCCTCCTCGGTCATCAGCGTGCGTTGAATCAGGCTGGCCGGGTCCGGGTTGTCCAGAATCCCATCCACCCGGGCGCCGCCTCCACCGCCATTACCACCGCCATTGGCGCCATTCTTCACGACCTTCTCGTTTAGCTTCGGTGTCCCTTTACCGTTGTCATCCATGCGTTTGCAAAGCCCGACGAAATCCAGGATCTGGAAGCTGAACTTCCCGGTCTTGGGGTCGAGTCGGGTGCCGCGTCCGAGCATTTGCAGATACTTGGCGATCGACTTAGTCAGTGCGCCGAAGGCCACATAGCGCAGGCAAGGGACATCGACACCCGTACTCATGATGTCTACCGACACCACGATCCGCGGGTTGGAATAGGGCCGCTCGAACCAGTCCTTGAGTGACTCGTTGATGTCGTCGTTGTCGGAGATGACCGCCTCCGCGTAGCGCGGGCTGTCGTCGGTGGAGTTGAAGACGGCATTGATCGCCTTGACCAGCATCAGGCTATGGGCCTGACTGGCCGCGAACAGCAGTACCTTCTCGCCGTAGTCCGTCTCCTGGCGCAGGATCTCCGCCCACCGCTTGGCCTGCTCGTCGCTCAGGATGCGCTTATTGAGCCGCTCCAGTTCGATCCGCTCCGGGTTGCCGATCTCGATGCGCGCCCGGGTGTCGGGGTCCAATAGATGGTCATAGAGCACCCCGGCATCCATTGCCTCCTGGGTCAAGGCCGTGATGTGCTCCTCCTTGCCGTAGGGCGCCAGAAAACCCTCGCTGATGCCCTGCGCGAGATCGAAGCAGTAATCAGGTTCGCCGGATGCGCAGCCGAACAGGCAATAGGTGTCATTGACCGCCAGGTCGGCGTCGTCGATGGTCGCACCCTTGGGCGGGACCGCGATGCGCGGGGTGGCGGTTAGGCCGACCCGCGGACAGACAAAATGGTCGAACACCAGATTGCGGTTCACCGTAATGGACCGATGGCATTCATCGACGATGATCAGGTCATAGAAGTTGCTGGGGATGCGGTCATAGAGTAACTCGAGGGTATCGATCACCACCACATGGATATTCTTGTTCGCGTGCGTGCGCCAACTCCCCGAGGTGATCCAATGGCTGTTATAGTTTGGGGCGAGCAGGCTGAAGCCCTTATTGATGGCCTGACGCGCCAGGGTGCGGCGATCCACCACGAACAGGATGCGCCGCGCCAGGGCATAATCCAGCAGGGCCTTGACAAAGGCGACCAGGGTGCGGGTCTTGCCGAGTCCGGTGGCCATGTGCACCAGCATCTTCATCTTGCCCTCGCGGTAGAGGGCAAGCAGGATGCGGATGCAGTCCAGTTGATACGTACGCTCTTTGCCTGCCGCCGGGTCGAAGCCGCCGGCGATGGCGGTATCGATGCGGATTTCCTGCTGACGGCGCTTCTGCCGATCCTGCTCCAGCTTTAGCTTCATCGCCTCCAGGGTCATGAAATCGGTGACTGGCCGAAACTCCGCCGCGTCCACACCGCGCCAGGCGAGGTCGAAGAACAGCAGCTTGAGCCCGCCCGCCCCGTCCGCCGCGCAGGCATAGAGGAACCGGGGCCGCAGGACCCGGCTGTATTTGAGCCGCAGCTTCGGCAGGGCCTTGGCCGGGTCATCCAGCTTGTCCTCGAGTACCGCCAGTGCCTCGCCTTGGATGTCCTGTAAGACAAAGTCCGGTCGGATCGACTTGCTGCCGGGGTAGTCCCGCTGTTCGTCCTCCGTCAGGGCGTAGCTCGGTTGATAGAGTAGGGTATCGCCCAAACGCCAACCCAGTGCCTTCAACGCCTCATAGACTCGCAGGTCGACGGCGGATGCCTCGTTGTCGAAGATGCCGGTCTTGGTGGGCTTGGGCATGGTCAGGACTCCCAGATACTATCTAGAATCTTGCGTGATTTGGCTTCGGCCTCTGCTTTCAATTGCAGCAGGTCAGCCAGCAGTTTGGTCTGGCGGTCAAGCTCAATAATGACTGCCTGCTGCTCTTCCAAGCTTGGTATCGGTACGCGCAGATTCGCGATGACGGACAAGTTTAAGTGGGGGACGCCGCCGCCGCTGTATTCCTGTCCCCGAATCTCTTCGTACATTGAGCGCAGGTAGTAATAGACATAGCGCGGAAGTACCTCTGGGCGCGTGATAACGATTCCAGCGCAATTCTGGGTAATCGCGGCGGGAACACGCAGGTAAGCCGCTTTGCCTCGCGTCGCTCCTTGCCCGTACATTGCAACTAAGATGGTATCCGGCGGATAGATGCGTAGATGGTAATCGGATATGGCCTGGTCAGTCAGCGTTTCGGTTGTCTTTTCGATATCGCATTCGCTTACCTCCGCGGTTAGAATCCAATTTACAGTTCCACCGAAATAATTCAAGTTCGTTCGGGAAGGCGTCGAGCCTGTGCCAATATCTGCTATGGCTGAGAGTTGGTGCTCCTGTCCACTGAAGATTGTTTGGTCAAGTTTCCAGTTCTTCTCAACCATACTAATCCCTTGAGCGATTGAGTCATTGCGATCCAATGTTAATGCCATGTCTTCCTGTTCAGCAAGGTCTGGTAAAGGCACCGTGAGGCTTTCGATAAATTCAGGTTGCGATCTCCCTTTGACTCCGCCGGGTTTGTTTGCCGCAAGAGTCGCCAAGAAGTTAGGATGGCGAAGTATGCGAGCCAATAAAGTCGTAGAAATCTGAGCCGCGTCGACTGTATAAATCAAATAATCCATGGACGCCAACACCCGACCTGCATCATTTATAGCTGTTGCTCCTTGGTGGAAATTTATCTTAGAAATGATCAAATCACCTTTCTCGGTCCACTGAAGGTTCGTCTCGGCGGCGCGCTCCTCGCGCATGAATAACTTGCCGTCAGAGAAGCGTATTTTCCCTACAATGTCGGTTTCGCCGGAGTAATCGGATTGGGCCACTACCTCGCGTCGTAACCTGAATAGCTCGCTGAGAGGTAAATGGGGCATACGCTGTTGCGATGCGATGATCTCTTGCAAGGTCCGCAAGTGTGGATAGCGCTCAAACTCCCCGGCCGAGACATTCTCAAGAAACTGCCTTGCCCAATCGAGTTCAAGCGTATGCCGCGGGTCCAGAGTGGAGAGCAACTCATCCAGCCGCTCGATGGGGGCGGCAGCCACTGCGCGATAGCGGCGTTCCAGCAGGTCCTCCGGCTCGGTCTCGCGTACTTGCGTCGCGGCGAAAGCCCGCCAGGCATCCAATTGTGCCGTGGTCAGGCCGCTGCGATAGTTCGGCAGGTTGAATGAATAGAGGTGCGCGCGTTCGATCTTGCGGGCGATCTCGCTTTGGGTCTTGGCTTCCCACAGATCGGCGTGGTGAGCGAAGCGTATGAGTCGTTCGGCTTCGGTGAGCCGCTTGGCCGCGATTTGGGCGGCCCACTTCTGTTCCAGCTTGTTCCTGTCTTCGGCCCTCTTGATTGTCATATCGGCACGGGTCTCGGCGCGGATACGGTCCTTGATCCGCGGGTCCAGGGTCGTGATCCACTCCGCGGGGATGCAGAATGAGTGGCGCGATTCAGGCGGCTCGCGACCCTCGCGCACATAGCTATGGAACAGCTCGAGCGCCTCGACCAGTTGGCAGCCAACCATGGGCTTGCGGTTGGTGCCCATGGAATAGCCGTCGTTCGTCACCTTGTAGAACCAGACCCGCTCGGTAGGGCGGCCCTTGACGAAGAACAGGATGGAGGTCTTGGGTCCCTGGCCGCCCTTGCTGACGAAGACGCCCTGGGGCAGACTGATGATGGCTTGCAGGTCGCAGTCTTCCAACAGACTCCGGCGAAGCGCGCGGGCGCTGTTCTGGTCCCAGGTCAGGAACCCTTCCGAGACGACGACTCCGCAGACCCCGCCGGGCTTGATCAGTTCCAGCATCAGCTTGACGAACAGGATGGTCGTTTCGCTCTCGGTCGGGTATTCGCTCCAGACGTTGGGGTAGGATTCCTTGTCCCGCTGGGCGCCGAAGGGCGGGTTGGCGAGCACGATGCTCTTACTGTTGGGCGGGATCTCGGTTCCGAACTTCTCCAGCGCATCACCCTGGACGATATTGCCGGGGTTGAGACCGCGCACATAGAAATTGATGGCGGCCATCTTGCGCACCATCCCCAGATACTCCACACCGCCGACCCCGGTGCGGTAGAAGTCCGTATTGACTTCGATGGACGGCACCGGGACCGGATGACGCTCAAACCAGGCCTTGAACCAGGCGGCGAGTTCCGGGTGGGACTTGGGGCCTGGCCAGTGACCTTCGCGGTAGACGCCCTCCAGCACATATTCAAAGCTGTCGAACATGAAGCCGCCGGTGCCGACGGTCGGATCGAACAGCCGGGACTGAAAGGTCGGCGCGGCCAAGCCGACCATGAACTCACGGATATGATCCGGGGTGCGGTGCAGGCCGATGTCCTTGGTGCCGCCGGTCTCGGAGAGGGCGGACTCGATGGCATCGCCGAGCAGGTCGGTCTTGAGCAGCCGATCACTGTCCAGTTCCGCCACCAGGCCAATGATCTCGGCCATGTTGCCGCTGGTGACATTGTTGGTGAAGTTCGAGTTGCTGAAGACCTCCTCGATCAGCACCAGTTGGTCCTGCACCTTGTCGCTCAGGTTGCCGCGCCAGACCTTGCGGGCCTCGCGCAATATGCCGGCATAGAAGGGAAACAGGTCGAGGTTGAGACTTGGCAGGATCTCATCGTTGGGCAGGCTGAGCAGGGAGGAGAACAGCAGGGCCTCGTTGTCACCCTTAAAGGCGGCGCGCAGCGGGGCGAAGTCCGGGTCCTGCACCAGCTTGACCTCGAAGATGCGCAGCAACAGCAATTCGATGATGTATTCCACCCGCTGCACCGGGGTCCCCGCCGGCCGCAACTTGTTGTGCAGCTTCTTGAGGATGTTGTTGGTTTCCTTGTCGGCGTAGTGAACGGTGGAGCGGGCCATGGATATCCTTTGGTAACGTAAACAGCGGCTGGGGCGGGCAATTGTAGGGCGGGTCGATAGATTACGCGTGCTGACGCTTCAGGACAAATTGTGCCTGGGGGCGCCTGTAAGCCGAAGCCCGTCTTCTTTAGCTTGGCCGATGGGCTTGCTCTGTCTTGAACAGCCGCTTGCCTCGCCGAGTTTGGGGGCTGAGCGCCAGTGTGGCTGTTCGGCTAATCTTGGCGAGCGATCCGGATCGGATGCTTGTTGGGTTGTAAGCCCGTTGATCGGCTTGGCAGACCTTGCGCGAGCGTACGATATTTATCGGCAGACGGGGCATGGAAAGCGCCGGCCAGTGCGTCGCACTGACCATTGGGTACTGCAGGACGCCGGCCGGGGTGGTAGCTGAGTTCTCCGGGGTCACCGCGCTGTCCGCCGGGGTGGGGGTCCTATCCGGCGGGGTACCAGCGGGTTCCCGCGGGGAGGGGGCGAAGTCCCGAGGGGAGGAGTCGGAGTCTGCAGGGGCGCCCGCGGACGGCTGAGGGGGATGTCGAAAAAGAAAGATTAATCAGTGGTATGCGAGATATTCAGGAGTTTGATGGCCGAGGGGGAGGAGTTCCAGTCTCCAGGGGAGGAGTTCAAGTGTCCAGGGGAGTCCGGCGACTCTCCTGGGGAGGCGTTCAGGTGTCCAGGGGCGTCCGGCGACGCTTCAGGGGCGGGGGGCTGATTTCCAGGGGCGCCCGGCGAACCGCCTGGGGCGGGGGGCTGGTAGCCAGGGGAGTCCAGCGGCGATTCATCGAGCAACAGCTAACGTTTGAGGAGTGAAACCAACATGCCTAACGCTGACTTCGTTCCGCCCGGGGACAACAATTCGTCAAGGGTCCGACCGAAGGCGTGAATATGTACTGCCAGCGCGACGGGGACGCCAGTTGGGTCCTCATCGGCCGTGCCAACCACTCCCCTTTCATAGACAACCGTCCCTTACTCCAGCCCGGCAAGGCCGAGTTGCGCCGCTACACGGCCGTCTATGTGATCCACGATAAGGAGATCGGGCAGTTCAGCGATACCTTTGAACTGAGCTGTGCACCGTGATGGCCTTATCATTGTTCCGGCCACAATAGCTCCCGTAGGGTGCAGTTCGTTCCTCACTGCACCCTACAACCTGGGGTCATCCTATTGGTCGGAAGGATGCTCAAGGCCGTCTTGGGCATCGTCCATCGCCATGGCCATCGCCGACTTCTCCACCGGCATCGGCTGCTCCTTGTAAGCGGCAACCTTGTGCTGGTCCTTCGGTGTCGATTTGGCCTGAGCCTTCGCCTGCACCTGGGGCTTGGTTTCGACCGGGTCCTTCATCTTCGGGGTCGGCGCGGGCTGGGAGGTGAGGGCAGCCGGCTGAGATGTCTGGCCGTACCACGCCTGACAGGTGGCGCTGCGTTGGCCGGCAAACTCACCGAGTAACTGATGGGCGGTTCGGGCGATGTCGGAGACGAACGCCTGGTCAGCGGCCCGCACCTCAATGGCCATCACGCCCCGGGCGCGCTGGAAGTCATCCAGGAGGTGGGCGACCTCTTGCTTGCGCTTGGCCTGGCGCTTGCTCATGTCGACTCGCATATCGGCAACGGCGCCGCTAAGTCGGGTGAGGAAAGCAATGCGATCGACTCGCATGGTTTCCACACTGACCTTAAACTCACGCATGAAGGCGTGCGCAGCGTCGGTGACTTCCTGGCGGTTATCGTTGATTAGGGTCTGGCGGGCGATGCGCTCGCGGGCGATCTCATCGCGTAGCCGCCCCATGTCCTCAGTAAGACTCCACATGGTTTGCTCCTCGAATCAGGTTGCCAAATCCGGCGTAGGGTCGCGCGGTTCCCGGCGCAGCGCACTCCATTGGTTAGGCGCGGCTTGCCATCTGACCCAGCCGGGGAAAATGCCGCCCGGGGTCAATGCCTAGTGCCTCGGAGCGGCAGATGGAGCGGTGAGGCCGATAGCCTCGGCATACTTCAGGTAGGTCTCGACCGAGGCGATCACTATGCGGGCTTCAATTGCCAGCAGCTCGATACCAACCAAAGACACCTTGACCCACACATCAATCACGATGCCCTTGTCGAGGATGCGGTCAACGACTTCGGCCAGGCTGGAAGAATCGGTCGAATTGGCTACTTTTGCCATTTTCAGTGCCCCAAAGAAGGTGGAGAGATGTGTACTTGACGCGTGCCTGTTAGCGAATTTTCCGGTGCTGCCGTTGCGTCGCAATCCTTATGAAACCATTCTGCCTGTCCAATGGCCGATGAGGCCATGCACGTTGCGCATCGGTTTTCTGTGAGCTGGTACACACGCGTATCAAGCACGAATGCGGGGAAATTACACTGGTTCGCTTGCCGGGTCTGTACGCTAACGCACATGGAACGGCAAGAGTGCACTATTAGCCGCTCAGTAAAGATTCAAGGCCTTGATCATAGCTCCGGCCGCCGACATTCCGTCGGCCAGCCGCCGCGGCGGTTCGCGGTTTCGCGGCTAATCGCAAAGGGCCTTGTTTTCGCGAGGACCCAACGGCGCTTCGCGCCCTTGCCGACAGAATGTCGGCGCTCCCAGGCGCGGCGGGGTTTGGTGTCTGCGAATACTTGCCCAGTCTCTAGAGCGGTGTCACCAGAGGCCGCGTGGCCGCAGTTATGATCGAGGCCGGCGCGGGTATTGCGTCACCAGCGGAAACTGACGCCCAGCGCCGGTCCGGACTGGGTCAAATTCGCGTTATTCTGGCTGAACTGGTAGCCCAGCGCGCGCCAGGCCAGGGTTACCGCACCCCAATCGTAGCGATAGCCCAGGCCGAGGATGCCCTGCCAAGTCCAGTTGGAGGTGCCGGCGCCGATGTCCGCGTAATAGGGCACGAACCAGCGGCTGTCCCCCAGTCGGACCTCGCCCTTGACGCCGACGATGCCGTCCCAGATCCCCTTGTCGATGGATGCCTTGCGGCTCAGGTAGCGCCCGCGCGCCTCCTGCAGGGTGAGGGTCAGGTTGGTGGCGAGGCCCATGTACCGCGCCCCCGCCAGCAGGTCCATGTTCCAGCGGTCAATTCTGACCAGCGCGTAGCCGCCGCCGAAGGTCAGGATGGTACTGCTGAGATCCGTGCTGGCCGTGCCGGTGATCTGCGCGGACAGGTTCCCGAGCGGGCCGGTGACGCGGCGTACCTTGGTCCTCTCGCTGCTTAGGTTCGTGTACACGATATCGCCAAAGACCAGCCAGCGGTCCTTGCGGGCTTCACCCATCATCATGAAGGCCATCTGCAGGTTGGATTGTCAAGTATCCTTAATCGGCAAGGTCTGAGGAAGGCACTGTGCGACAATTTTTCGGCCCCGGCGCCACGGGTCATGTTAATTTTTTTCACATATCACTGGTCCGCCCCGATTTAGAATGCAGGCGCGACGGCTTGGACAGTACGGAGCCAAGACGCTCAGGTGACGACGATTCCGGTGCAACATAGGAATATTGAAGATGATACCCATCCCATTCGACCCAAGCGGCCCGCGCGGGCGTCCTGGCGGCCGGCACGCACTGGCCATCCTGGCGCTGACCCTCGCGGCGCTCGGCTTCGTCACCCCCGCCGGCGCGGCGGACAAGCCCAACATCCTGGTCATCTGGGGCGATGACATCGGCACCTGGAATATCAGCCACAACAGCCGCGGCATGATGGGTTACCAGACGCCCAATATCGACCGGATCGCCGACGAGGGCCTCGGCTTCACCGATTACTATGCGCAGCAAAGCTGCACGGCGGGCCGCGCGGCCTTCATCAGCGGCTCAGTGCCGGTGCGCTCCGGGATGACCAAGGTCGGCCTGCCGGGCGCCGCGGCGGGCTGGCAGAAGACCGATGTGACGATGGCCACGGTGCTCAAGGGCCAGGGTTATGCCACCGGTCAATTCGGTAAGAACCACCAGGGCGACCGCGACGAGCACCTGCCAACCATGCACGGGTTCGATGAGTTCTTGGGTAATCTCTACCACCTCAATGCCGAGGAGGAGCCGGAGAACCTGGACTACCCGAAGAATCCGGAATTCCGCCAGAAGTTCGGCCCGCGCGGCGTACTGCACACCATCGCCGATGGCCGGGGCGGTCAGACCATCGAGAATACCGGCCCCCTGACCAAGCAGCGCATGGAGACGATCGACGACGAGACCGTCGCCGCCGCCATCGAGTTCATTACCCTTCAGGCCAAGGCCGACAAGCCCTTCTTCGTCTGGTGGAACGGCACCCGCATGCACTTCCGCACCCATGTGAAGGCGGAGAATCGCGGCAAGTCCGGACAGGATGAATACAGCGACGGCATGGTCGAGCACGACGGCCATGTGGGTCAATTGCTCAAGACCCTCGACGACCTGGGGCTCACCAACAATACCATCGTCATGTACTCCACAGACAATGGTCCGCACTACAACACCTGGCCCGATGCCGGTACCACCCCCTTCCGCAGCGAGAAGAACTCCAACTGGGAAGGCGCCTACCGGGTGCCGACCTTTGTGCGCTGGCCCGGCCATTTCGCGGCGAATAAGACCCTTAACGGGATTGTCTCCCACGAGGACTGGCTGCCGACCTTCGCGGCCATTGCCGGCGCGCCGGACATCAAGGAACGGCTGATGGCCGGTACCGATGTCAATGGCCGTCATTACCGCAACTATATCGACGGTTATAACCAGCTCGACTATCTTACCGGTAAGGTGAAGGAGTCCCCGCGCAACGAGTTCTGGTATGTGAATGACGACGGCCAAATCGTCGCCGCCCGCTACCAGGATTGGAAGGTGGTCTTCCTGGAAAATCGCGGCGAGGGCTTCGGGGTCTGGCGTGAGCCCTTCACCGAGCTGCGCGTCCCGCTATTGTTCAATCTGCGCCGCGATCCATTCGAGCGGGCGCAGCACAACTCCAACACCTATAACGACTGGTTCCTCGACCATCCGTTCGTCGTGGTGCCGATCCAGGCGATGGCCGCGAAGTTCCTGATGACGATGAAGGACTATCCGCCGAGCCAGACCCCGGGCTCCTTCAACTTGACCAAGATCCAGGCGCAATTGGGCGCCAGCGGCGGCGATTAATATCCTGGGCCTGGCCTAGGTCGCCAGAGGGACGGGGCATTCGCCCCGTCCCTTTTTTTGATCTTTAATTCATGTCCGCACCGCCTTGCTCAGCCTGCAGGCTGCACGCGCACCATGCCTGTTGATTCGCGGCCTTAGTCATCGCTCCGGCTAGACCTCTTGCGGCAACCCGTCGCGGCCTGGGGGCCGCTCCTACGCGGGTAGGAGCGGCCCCCGGGCCGCGATCAATGTTCGCAGGGTGGCCGGAATAACGATCAAGGTCGTTCAGAAACCACCGTCCGCCAGCGCGGGCGGGAAGGAGACCTTAACCCTCATGTCACACGAAACGCTTTCCCGTCGTGAGTTCCTGGCCGCCTCGGCGGCCGTCGGTGTCACGCTGCTCCTGCCCTGTGGCCTGGCGGCCGCCGCGGACGGGAAAAAAACCTTCACGATCCTGCACACCAACGACTTGCACTCGTCCTTCATCAGCATGGGTCCGGCCGCAGACTACACGCCTTTCACGCTCAACGACGATACGACCCAGGGTGGGTATGCACGTCTGGGTGCGTTGATCGCCGCGCGCAAGGAGGCGGGTTCCGCGGCGGGTCCGGTGTTGGTGCTGGACGCGGGCGACTTCAGTATGGGGACCGCGTTCGGTGCCGCCAGCCGCGAGACCGGCGGCGAACTGCAACTCATGTCCCGCATGGGCTATGACGCCACCACCTTTGGTAACCACGAGTTCGATCTCGGGGCGGACGGCCTGGGCCAGGCCATCGGCGTGGCGGGCCCCGGCGGTGCTTGCCTCCAATAGCACCTTCTCCGGGGGTGACGCCACCCTGGCCGGCCTCCAGCGCCTGGCCCAGGAGGGGGTGATCCGCCGTTACCTGGTGATCGAACGCGGCGGTCTGCGCTTTGGGCTGTTCGGGGTGCTCGGTAAAGAGGCCACCTTTTACACCAGCGGCGGTGCAGTAGCGTTTGCCGACGCCATCGAGACGGCCAAGGAGATGGTGAAGGTCCTGCGTGAGACGGAACACGTGGATGTGGTCATTGCGCTCAGTCACGGCGGTCTGGAGAAGGGGCCGGACGGACGCCATACCGATGGCGACGACCTGCGCCTGGCCCGTGCCGTGCCGGGTATCGACGTCGTGATCGGCGGCCACAGCCACACCGAGCTGCGCGAGGTGCTCATCGTCAACGGCCGTACCCCGGTGGTCCAGGCCGGGAAGGAGGGCAGAGCCCTCGGCGAACTGGTGATCACCCTGGATGGGGACCAACTGATGGTTGAGTCTTACCGCCTCCACTCGATCGACGACCGTATTGCCGGCGACCGGGCCATCGCCGATGCGATCGAACAGCAGAAGCCGTTGGTGACCGCGGCCGTGTTCGCGGCCCGCGGTTACCGTATCGATCAGCCGCTCGCGGTGGTTCCGCGGGACCTGCCCAACACCTTCACCGACATTGCTGCTGGCACCCCGCTCGCCAACCTCTGTACCGACGCCTACAGACGCGCCACCCAGGCTGACATCGGCTTCACCGCCAATGGGATGATACGCGCCGGTCTGATCCGCCGGAAGTCGGGCGTGCAAACGGTCTACGATGTCTTCGCCGTCGCGCCGTTGGGCGCCGGTGTCGTGGATCGCACGGCCGGCAGCGCGCTCGTGACCGGCTGGTTCACCGGGCTGGAACTGAAGCACCTGCTGGAGTTTCTGCTCGTCGACACCCCCGCCCACCCCGGCGAGTACTTCCCCCGCGCCTCGGGCCTGCGCTTCCACTATGACCCGTCCCGTCCGACCTTCGATGTCGTGACCGCCATTGAGCTGGGCGACCTCGACCACGGCTACCGCCCGATCGACATCAGCGGCAACGACACGCGCCTGTATAACCTCACCTGCCCCTTGTATCTCGGCCTGATCATCATGGCCATTCCCAAGTACAGCAAGGGAAAGCTGGCGCTGGTCCCCAAGGACAAGGACGGTGAGCCGCTCAAGTCCCGGGTCGATGCACTCGAGGCGCCGCGTGACCGCGAAACCCCGTATCTGCTGCCGCCGCCGGGTACGCTGGATCGGGGCAGTGTGGCGCTCGGTGCCGGGAAAGACGCCGGCCGCGAGATCAAGGAATGGCAGGCGATCATGGATCACCTGCGCGGCCTGCCGGTCAAGAGCCCGGGGGAGCTGCCGGAGATCCCGGTCGATGAGCGTGCCGCAGAGGTCCGGGCGATTAAGGCGGGTTGATCGGAGGGCTCAGCGGCTGAAGACCTCGTGCAGGAAGTCCTTCATCAGTGCCCAGGAGCGGGCGTCGGCCTTGGCGTCGTACTTGACTCCGGGGACGCCATAGCTGCCGGCCTCTGGGTTGGTGAAGGCATGTTCGGCCCCGGCATAGGTCACCATCTGCCAGTCCGCCCCCGCCGCATCCAGGCCCTGCAGGAAGGCGCTGACCCGCGCCGGGGGGACCATGGAATCCTTTTCGCCATGGGCGATCAGGATGCTCGGCTTGATGTGCGGCTGGCCCTCGCCGGCCGGGGGCAGGGCGCCGTGGAAGTTGACCACGCCGGCCAGGTCGGCCCCGGCATAGGCCAGTTGCATGACGGTGGCCCCGCCGAAGCAGTAGCCAATGGCGGCCAGCCGCTTGCCGTCCACCTTGTCGCTCGCCTTCAAGGCGTCGAGTCCGGCCTGGGCACGCTGCTGCCAGGCTGCCTGGTTGGCGGTGATCTGGGTCATCCAGCCCTGGGCGTCCGCGGCATGGGTGGTGACTTTGTGGTCGCCATACAGGTCGGCGGCAAAGGCGACATAGCCGAGTTCGGCGAGCATGTGCGCGCGCCGCTTGGCGTAGTCGTTGAGGCCCCACCACTCATGGGCCACCAGCACCCCGGGGCGTTCGCCCGTCAGCGCGTCGTCATAGGTCAGATAGCCGGTGAGCACCTGATCGCCGTCATGGTATTGGACGGCCTCGGTCTGGATGGCGGCGTCGACGCGCCCAGCCAGCAGCAGAGCGAGCGTCAGGGTCAGCGGGGCACGCGCAGTCAGGCGCTGCCGCCGGGGCCTGGCAGCTGAGCGGACGCGTGCCGCGCCGGGGATCGGGGTGGGTGTGGTCGGTTGCATAGGGCCTCCGCGATGGTGTTCACTCTGTTAGTCTGCCATTGCGTACTATCATGCGTCGAGCAGTAGAATCGGCAGATCTTGGAGAAGGTCGCGAAAAGGGCCGCCTTGAAGGCGCAGCGCGGGTGCTGGCTCGCCGCTTCGGGGCCTTGCCGGACTGGGCTGAGCAGCGACTTGCCGCCGCGAGCGAGGCGCAGTTAGAGACCTGGGCCGATGGGGTGCTCGACGCGAATATTTTGACGGAGGCGTTGGCCGTGCCCGCGGCCAATCACCGATCGGTGGCCAAAGGGGTATATGGGGTCGCGGTTGAGTGGCACTGACTTAAGTTTTTCGGGCTCTCCAGTGCGTTTTTAATCAATCAAATGTGGTCTGTCTCTGATATTTCTGACATTTAGCTTACCGCCTTGTGGCGCTCGTCGCAAAGGTCGATCAGTTCGTCAATAAACTTGGCCAATGACGGCGAAAACAGAGGAGGCTCTTGATGCGTGCTACAATTCTCATTGCTGCCGCACTGCTGATCGTCGCGGCGGGCATTATCGCCGGCGTCTATTTTTGGAGTCCGCACGCACACCTGCGGGTGACCATCGGCCCGCAGGGTAGTCCGGCCTATCGCTTCATCAGCGCCTTTGCCACGGTCACCGAGGCCGCCCATCCGCGTGTTCATATCGATTTGGTGCCGGTCGATAGCCTGGCGGGTAGTGCCAAGGCGATCGAGGATCACACGACCGATCTGGGTATCATCCGCAGTGACGCAGAAATACCGTCCAATGGCGAAACGATCGCCATTCTGCGCCGCGATGTCATCGCCTTCATCGTGCCGTCGAACTCTTCAATCGATAAAGTCCAGGCCCTCACCGGCAAAGCCGTCGCCATTCCTCAAGGCCCAGTGAGTTCCTACAATGACAAGACACTGGATAGGATACTGAGCTATTACGACATCCCCGAGAAATCAGTCAAGCGCGTATTCCTTCCGATCACCGACATTGGCACCGCGGTGCGCGAAAAGCATGTGGCAGCGGTCCTCGCCGTCGGCCCGATGGCCCCAGGGGACGTCGTGGACGTGGTCAATGCCATTAAGCTCGCGACCAAGGCCGCGCCGACGCTGCTCGGCATTGATGAGGCGGACGCCATCAACAAGCGCTTTCCCGGTCTGGAATCGATCGACGTCCCGGCCGGTGCCTTACGCGCGCGCCCACCCGTTCCAGACGACACAGTGACGACGCTCGCTATCACCTACCGCTTCGTCGCCCCTGATACCATGCTCAACGCCGTGGCCGGTGCCATCGCGCGTTCGCTCCTCAAGACGAAGGCACAGCTGATGGCAAAGACGCCACTCGCCAGCCAGATTGAGGCACCCGACCCCGACGAGGGCAATCCGCTATTACCCGTGCATCCGGGTGTCGCCAGCTATCTCAGCAGCGGCGAGCAAAGCTTTTTCGAAGAGTTCCAACAATATTTCTATGTCGGCGGCATGGCCCTGAGTTTGATCGGTTCAGCGATCACCGTGTTCCTAGGCAGGCTCAGGAGTAATCGCTCGGCAGCTGCCCTGCGACAGATCGATCGGCTGATCGCGATCGCGGATAAGGCATTGTCAACGCAGGCCATAGCCGACCTGAAGCCATTGGATGACGAGCTCAACGAGATTGTGGCATGGTGCGTCCATGGCCGCGCCGCCGAGGGCAATGACTCGGCCGCCTTTTCCATCGCCATCGATCATGCGCGCCGGGCGATTCAGCGGCAACGCCTGTTGCTCGGCCAGGGAGCCCCCTAGCCGGTATCGACTGGCCGCTCGGCTTTTGCAGCCCCCGAGTGCGGGTCGCTACAACCATTCAGCGCCGCGGACCAACGCGGTTCACTCCGCCATTTCTATTTGTTGGTTTCGGTGCGACAACTGCTTTTGCCGCCGGTGCCGTGGCGACCGGCCGCGCCACGCAGCCCTTGGGTACGCCCACGCTCTTGCAATAAACGACGGCGCTCGCGGGTGCCGCAGCAACAGCGATCCCAGCGGCTAATATGGTCAATACGATCGATCGGTTCATCATTTAATCCTGCGGGTGGCTGAGGATCATCGGCGGATCTGTCGTGCGGTCTGACAAGGGGCGGTGCGTCATGCTCACGGCTGTTCGCGACTGACCTCGACGAGCGATGTTGTTTGGGTGGTCTTGGGCTATTTCTTTGCCTGGGGGCTTCCTCTCAGCCCTTCCTCACTCTACACCATCACGCGATCCAACGAAACTCGTAGTAAGTGCAGTTAATCGGGACCCTAACAGCTACGGGACCGATTGTACGAATCGCCGTCCTTTAGGGCGATGAGGATGTCAATGGCGTTTGAGGGGTTAGTCGCGCAATCAAAAGGAAAATCGCATCGCCAACGAGTGATTGTTCGCGATTAACCCCCTGGGGGCTGGAGTACTACTTTGCCTTATCTCCACCTTAGTATCCCGCTCTATGGCTTGAAGTTGCTGTAGGGGCACCCGCGTGGTCGCAGGTATTGCCGAAGTTGTCCTGCGTGATGTGGGCGGTGCCATCCTTCTCGGGCGTGAGGACTAGATCCTGCTCGAGCACCACTGAGCGGAACTTCCACCCCGGCGGCACTTGCTTGAACTGGCTGGCCAGGTCCTTAAGGTTGGCCGCTGTCTCGCCCTTGTTGGTGAAGTTGGTCCAGGACTGCATGACCAGCACCTTGCCGTCCGGCAGGTCGAGCAGATAGACACGGGTCCCCTTCTTGAACAGGTACTTGTTGTTGCGACTGATCGGGCCGGGGTGGTAGTGGCCCGCACCGACCGCCTTCTTCATCACTTCTACCGGCACGACACCCATGTAGGCCATCTTGACCGGTCCGAACTGGCGCACGTCGCCGACCTCGTAGACCCAGAATTCGTCCCACGTCCAGTAACGGGTGGGGTTGAGCCACGCGTCTCTGGCGCCGTTGTCCTTGATGATCTGCGCCTTGGCCTTCTCGAGCTGGGCGAACTGCTCCGGCGTGCAGTGGTCGATGCCGGTCGGGTTATAGAAATCCGCCACCGCGTTCTCCATGGAGGTGCCGTAGAACAGCCCCAGCTCGCAGAACTGGTAGTTGGGCCCGGTCGCTTGGATCTGCTTGCCGGGGATGAGGTGCTGCTTCTGCTGCGCGGCCATGTTCTGCTCGGCGGTGGCGCATCCGCCGATGAAAGCGGCAGCTGATGCGGCGGCCAGCACGGCAAGGCGGCGAGCTGTCTTTCCGAGGAGTTTCATTGGCATCTCCTCTACTGTTGACGGTTGCGTCAGCACCTTGGTGCATCGGTTTGAACCTGGGCGCCCAGGACGCGCTGGCTTCAGTGAACCTTCTTCACCGGCGGCAACTTGTAGCTGCCGTCGAGCATCGCTTCTTGCGGCCAGAAGTCGCGCACGGTCAGGTTGAACGCCCCGCTCGCCGGCGCCGGCAGCCAGTTGGCTTCCTGGTCGGCGCCCGGCGAGGCGGACTGGATGTAGATGTCGAGCGACCCGTCGGCGTTGAGCTTCAGCGGCATCCAGGACGCGAGGTTGTAACGGTCGATCGCGTTGGGCACGTAGTAGCCCTGCGGGTCATACATGGACACCGACCAGCCGACGTGCGTCGGCGGCCTCTGCCCCTGCTCAAAGTGCAGCAGGTAGCGGTTGGCGGCGTCCAGCAGCTTGCCGTCGCCGTCGTCGAACGCGGTCGGGTACGAGATGTCCACCGGCTGGACGCCGTCCAGGCCGATCAGCGCGATGCCGGCCCGCGTCTCATAGTCGGTGCCATAATATGACCGAGAACTGGTTCACCGGTGCGGTGAGTTCGCCCGCGCGGGGCACCCCGGTGGCGGCCTCTTTGGTGAGGTCCATCACGACCAGCGGGAAGCCAAAGACATAGGCCTGCACGCCGTAGAGCCAGGCCTTGCCCTCCTTCACCAGTCCACAGCCCGGGCCAGCGGCAAGCAGCGCGGCGCCGGCAAGTGCCAGTGCCCAGGGTCGCAGGCGCGGCGCGCGTGTGTTCAAGGAACGAAACATCTACGGTACCCTCTTGACCGGCGGCGGCGTCCAGGTGCCGTCGAGAATCGACGGTACCGACTGCTTCGGCGCATAGATGCGCATCACGAGTTGGAACTTGCCCTTGGGCGCCGGCAGCCAATTGGCCTCCATGTCCTTGCCAGGCGACTGGGCCTGCAGGTACAGCTCGACCGATCCGTCCGCATTGACGACGAGCGTGTCGCGCTGCGCCAGGTCGTAGCGGTTGATCGCGTTCGGCACGAAGAAGAAGTCGCCGTCGTACATCGTGAGCGACCAGAACGCGTCGGCCGGCGGCAGCCTGCCCTTCTCGAACCGGACCACGTATTTGTGCTTCTCGCCGTCGTATTCGTCGCCGCTCGCGTCCTTCTGCGACAGCGGATAGACGGCGTCCCGCGGGCGGTTCCATCCGGGGCCGAGCAGGTTGGCCATGCCCCGGGTCAGATAGTCGGTGCCGAAGTTGCAGACACCCTCGGTGAAGTAGAGCCAGCCGTTGGTCGTCTTCTGCTCCTTCAGGTGGAGTCCCATCTCCAGCAGGGCGAGCTTGGGGACCATCCGGATCGCCTCCCGGTCCAGGAACCCGAGCTTTTCCGGGTCGAATGCCTGGCCCGGAATGAGGCCAATCCTGGCCATGCGCTCCACCATGGGCGCGTCCTGTGCCGTCGGTGGATTGGTCTTCATCAGTTCGGCAAGGCGTTTGAAGTAGTCGTCAATGTCCAGCGCATTGACCTGTTTGCGCACCGCGGTCTTCATGTCGAACCCTGGGTCCAGGTTGCCCGGCGGCGGCGTGTAAGGCTTGCCGTAGGCGCTCAATCGGTGTTGGGTGCGGCGCAGCAGTGGTTGTCCACCGCCGGGTAGCTGCGCATCCGGATCATCTGCCCCATGGGGGCGTGCTCGGCATCCGGTTCGGCCACATTGGTCTGCTGCCGACGGGCCATGTCGAAGGTCACCAGGGGATAGCCGTAGATATAGGCGTCAGTGGCGATCTTGATCGCCTCGACGGCGCCCAGCCGCTCGGTCTGGGCCGCGCCCGCGGCGAGCGATAATGCCGCCAAGGCCCCGCAGCACAGTGCCGCGACGACGCGTTTGACTGATTTCATCGGTCTGCCCCCATGCGGGATTGATGGACGTTCGCCTCAGTTGGGCACCGCATGGCGGACGGCTGCTGTGGGTGCCGGCGCCGCTGGGTTAACGCCTGCCGACCCCGCGCGCCCCGGCTCCGACGCCATGGAAGCCTGGACCGACCCCGCCCCCCACGCCGACCCAGTCGATGAAGAGCGCGGTCGCCCCGCCGGACTTGGGCATGGGGCACTCGATCAACTTGTAGTTGTAAACCAAGTCTCGGCCCTCGACGACCGGATGACTGATCTCGACCACCGCCAGGGCGAGGCCGGAGGTCAGAGGGGCAGCGGCAGCCATTAGTGCCGCGGTGGCGAGGAGGTTGCGTCTGGTCGTCATGGGTTGGTCTCCGACTGGTGATGGATGGCGGTCGAGGTGCCCTTGGCATCGCGCCGATAGTACCTTTCGCTCCAAGATCTTGGTGGACACTTCACGACAGAATCGCCTCGATTATCCTAGGGCTCGACGCCGGGGCCAGCACCCAGCAGGCGCATCTCGCGCCTGGGGAAGGGGAAGCTCAAGCGCGATTATCTCGGCCGGTGCCGCGCCGTCGTTCAGGCCCGCCGGGAGTTCCAGGCGCCGCTGCCGATCGCTGAGCGTCCAGGTCCTGAAGGCGATCAGACGGGGGCATTGGCGGCGCGCCAAGCCAGCGGCGTGGTCCCGGACCAGCGCCGGAAGGCGCGGTTGAAGGCGCTGGGTTCCGAGTAGTCGAGGGCCGTCACGATCTCCGCTACCGGCAGGCGGGTATCGCGCAGGAGCTGGCGAGCCATGTCGTAGCGCATTGCATCGATCAACGCCTTGAAACTGGTGCCTTGGTCCCGCAGGCGGCGGTTCAGGGTGCGTGGATGGATCGAAAACAGCTTCGACACCTCCGCCAGGGATGTCTCCGTTTGACCAGCGCCGCCGACCAGCTGTCGACGCAGCACGCGCCGCAATGGGGCGACAAGATCGCCACCGCCCTGTTCCGAAAGGGCGAGAATCTCCTGCATGGTCTGCTGGTAACGCGCGGCGTCGGCGTCGCGCAGTGGGCGGTCGAGCCAGGCCGCGGCGAAGGCCACCGCGTTATGCTCGGCGCCGAACCTCAATCCCGTGCGGTAGAGGCGTCGGTAGGGCTCGCACTCGACGGGCCGAGGGCGGCACAGGCACACCTCGCTTGGCTGCCACCCTGGATCGGTCAGGCCCTGCAAAATCCTGTAGATGATCGCCAAGGCGGCGTCGTAGATTTGCTCAGTGCCGGGCACCTCCGCCTGGTAGATCGTATAGCCCAACAGCGCCCGGTCACCGCTGACCCACAGTGCGGGTACGGCTCCGCGGTCATGGATATGCAGAAACAGAATGATGTTGCGCAGGGCGGTGCCGAGATCGGGGGCATGGCGCGCCAAGCGCCCCAGGGCACCCAGCACCGCCAGGTCTTGCCGCTCCCCGATCAGGAGGCCCAGATGGGGGCAACCGGTCCGGCTCGCGCACAGTGCAAGGAACCGCCCCCCGTCGGCAAAGGCGACAGTGCTTTCCGGGTCAGCAAAGAGGACTGGGTCGAGCCGGGCCTCCGCGATCAACTGACCTGGATCGAGGCCCATCTCCGTCAGCAACGCCGGGACGACGAGCAATGGCGCCATACGCACAACCCTCATCCAAGAGGGCGAGACCGGCCAATGGGCGGCCACGGACAGGGGTTAGGCGCACCGTGGGATCGCTCCGGATGGCAAGTGGTCAGTCCCTGCCGTTTACCCTGTCTGTCGCGAAATGGCAAGGGCCCCGCCGATCGTCATGCCATTGGCCATCGCAAAGGCGGGCGCTCAACGCCGCGGCTCAGCGGCAGCGCGGTGCACCGGTATCAATCGTCAGCCATGATCACCGCCCGCTCGAGTGCGCGGTGGTCGGACCTCCCTTTGCCGATGGCGCCGGCACGACTCTGGCGCCGACGTCCTTGAGCAATCGCTTGAATTCGGGCGAGTCCATGAGGATGGTTCCCGCCGCCGCGCGCAGGCGATCGACGGCCTCCGCGGGCAGCACGAACGACGTCGGCTGCTGGTTCAGATAGGCGAATTCCGCCTTGTCCTTCAGCATCGGGAACGACACGTCGATGGCGTAGATCTCGGCCTCGGGAACACGCAACGCGGCGGCGACCGCCGGGTCCTTGTTGGCCGCGAAGGCGGCCGAGTTGCGGATCCGACGTAACGTCTGCCACCTCGCCGCCGTGTCTCTGAGCAACTCGACGGCCTCATAGGAGAAGGCGTCGATCGGCGCGCCGGCGGCCTTGAGCAGCACGTCCGCGGTGCCGGGCGGGCTCTCGGACTTGTCCCAGTCGGTCGGGGGCGAGGAGAGTGAATTGACACTGATCACGATAATCCGGCGCGCACGGTCGAACGGCGATGGTTGACCGGCATCGTGCAACGCCTCGAGGACTTCCAGCCCATCGAGCACGGCGCGCATGCCGACATTGTCCGATACGCCGCCGTCAACCAGATGGAGGTAGGGCCGATTGACGCTGTCGCGCAGGCTTTGCTCGGCCTTGAGCGAGCGGATCGCCCGCGCGGCGGGCCGCGGCGGGTTGTCCGCGTCGAGGAAGGGCTTCACCCAACCGGGCAAGATCGTCTTGCAGGTGCCGCCATAGTTGTTGAGCGTGACCGGCGAGAGCACGACGGGCACCGCCGACGAGGCGGCCGCGGCCCGGGAGAGCCGGACTGCATTGAGGTCCGAGCAGACGGTGTCGAAGACGCGCTGGTTGAAGACAAAACGGGCGCCGGTCGAGATGTCGGTTGCAGACGCGAGGATCAGCGGGCCCTTGCCACGGTCGAGATCGCCGAAGGTGGCACCGTGGAACAGGATTTCGTCGTAGAGCTCGGCCGCCAATTCGGAACGACCCCAAGCGGTCGACCCCAGCTTGCCCCAATTGGACGGACTGAATGCGCGCGCGATGATCTCACCCTGTACATCACGCTTGAGGAAGCGTTGCTCGTAGTCGTCGAACAGCTTGTCGCCATAGAGGCCATAGGCGAGCGCCGTGAAGCTCCCGCCCGACACGCCGGTAATGACGTCCACCGCATCGAGCAGGCGGACCTTGTTGCCCTGCGGTCCGACCACCTCGGTACGCCGCAGGAACTCCAGGACGCCGTAAGAGAAGGCGGCGGCGCGGGTGCCTCCGCCCGAGAAGGCGAGGATGACCAGATTCTCCTTGTTCCTGTCCCGCGCCTGGCGCGTCTCCCAACGGTAGCCGGTGCTCGGGTCGGTCTGGGTGATCGGCGGATTGATCGGGCGGGTAGCGCAACCGGCGAGCAGCACCAACGAGACCAGTATCGACAATGATGGCACTCTTGAGCCAGACATGATTTCTCCTGATTAGCAAGACTCTTCAGCCAAGAACACACACTCAGCGACCGACAGGCGCATACTGATTCCGGGTTTACAGGCGCAAGGAGTCTGTCATGGCTATGAACCCGGCAAAAAAACGGAAAGCGCCGGCCAGCGCGTCGCCGCGACCATTAGGATACTGCAAGACGCCCGCCGGGTGGGGGGCCAACCCGGCGCGGCGCCAGTGGGTTCCCACGGGGCGAGTCCCGGGCGGAGGAGGCGGAGTCTCCAGGGGCGCCCGCAGCCATCGCCGTCGTCAATGGTCTGATTCTGGTCACAGGTAACATCGATGACTTTGCCGCCAGGCCGCCAGGCCGCCAGGCCGCCTGGTTGGCGGTGATCTGGGTCATCCAGCCTTGGGCGTCCGCGGCATGGGTGGTGACCTTGAGGTCGCCATACAGGTCCGCCGCGAAGGCGACATAGCCGAGTTCGGCGAGCATCCGCGCCCGCTGTTTGGCGCAGTCGTTGAGGCCCCACCATTCATGGGCCACCAGCACCCCGGGGCGTTTACCCGTCTGCGCGTCGTCATCGGTCAGATAGCCGGTCAGCACCTGATCGCCGTCATGATATTGGACGGCCTCGGTCTGGACGGCGGCATCAACGCGCGCAGCCAGCAGTAGGGCGAGCGTCAGGGGCAGTATGACACGCGTCCCAGTGCAGAATGAGCGCTATCCTATGCTCCAGCTATTTTGATTCATCGGACAGCAATCGAATCTCACGCTGCGGGAAGGGGAAGCAGAGCCCAGCCCCGTAGATAGCCTGATAGACCTCCGTGGCGAGCGTGCTGCGTACATCGAGTGTCTGATCGTATTCGGTCCAGACCCGCAGCTCAAAATTGATCGCGCTATCGCCGTAACCCATGAAATAGCAGCGGGGCGGCGGATCGCACAAGACGCCAGGGCTGGTACGCGCGACCTCTTCCAATAGCTCGATCACCCGGCCGGGCTCACTGCCATAGCTGACGCCGACCGGCAGATCGAGTCGCCGTTGCTGATCGCTCAGGGTCCAGTTGGTGACCTGAGTGGCGGTCAGTTGTGAATTGGGAATGATCACCTCGGCCCCCTGCACGGTGCGCACGACGCTGGCCCGGATGCCGATGCGGCGCACCCGCCCCTGCAACTCGCCCATCTGAACCGCATCGCCTACATGGATCGGTTGCTCGAACAGCAGGATGAGCCCGGAGACGAAGTTCTGTACGACGTTTTGGAGGCCCAGTCCGATGCCGACCCCCAGTGCCCCGGCGAACACCGTCACCTGGGTGAGTGTGATACCCAGGAATCCAACGGCGATGAAGAGGGCGAGGATCGCAATGCCGTATTGAAGCAGGCTCGAGGTGGCGTAGGAGGCCCCGGCGGGCATGCGGCTGCGGGGATAGACCTCTTCGGCGAGTATGAAACGCAGTGTCGCCGAGAAGAGATAGCCGAACCACAGGGTGAGGACGAACGCCAGTAGGTCACCGGCGCTGGTGCTGAAGGTGCCCAGCGTGAGGCGGGCCGCGAGCAGGTCCCCGATGGCCCCGGTGAGCGGGTCCCACAGCCCCAGATAGTCCAGATAGCGATACCACCAGCTCAGGACCGCAACCCAGATGAGCAACCGGTGGGCGCGCAGTTCCAACCACTTGCGGTGGTTGCGGACCATATTCAGCAGTTGCAGCGGCCATACCCGCAGGGCGAAGGCGATGACCGCGCTCACCACCTCGACGACCGTATAGAAAAAGAGTGCTAACGCGGCCCCGACCAGGGCCGTCGGCGTGGTAAGCCGGGCGAGTTGCAGACTGCCCACCAGAGCGGCCAAGAGTCCGACCGTCAAGGCGGCCAGGGCCGCCCCTGCCAGGAACCGCCAGACCCAGTGCAGGTCCGCCGGCGGCGCCTCGCGCCGACGCGACCTCAGGTGCTGGACCAGCCACAGTGCCACGCCCCCCGCGGCCAGCGACTCCGCGAACAGGATGGCCTGATCGACCACGGGCGGGACGCCACCGAAGGTGTGGCGCACCCGATCCAGCGCGAACAGCAGCCCCAGGGTGTAGAGCCCCGGGTGGATTGCCGCGTCCAGTAAGGGGCGGGCGACCAGGATCATCGGCACCAGTGCGAGCGCCCCCAGCAGATTCTTGACCTCGGGCGGTGCGGGTGACGCCACGCTGGTCGCAAACATCAGTGCGACCATCAGTGCGGCAGCGATGGGGCGGTCGAAGACGACGGCGATGCGTGCGATGTCCGCGCCCTCGGCGGTCCATTGCCGCAGGCGTCCCCGCGCCGCGCGCAGCATGATCAGGATGGCGAAGAAGGTCGCCAAGTGCAGCGGCAGGCGTTTTGTCCGGTCGTGCAGATACAGGCCCCACTGTGTACTCAGTGTCGCGCCGATCTGGTGCGCGCGCTCAGGCAGTACGGCCAGCCCCTGGCTCCAGAGCACCGGGCTCCACAGGGGCCGGCCGGTGCGGGCGAAGACCTCCCCCACGCTGCCCTCCTGGGCTTCCAGCACGCGCGTCCTGATGTCTTCGCACCGGGCGACCGCGCGGGCCACCGCGGTCTGAAGGTCGAGCGTCTCGTCGCGCTGGGCGCGATACAGTGGTTGCGCCGCCGCGAGGCTCGCGAGTGTGTCGTCGACTTGCTGGAGCAAGGCAGCAGGGCTCGCCGTGGCCTGTGCGGTTTGCCGGGTCAGGGTCCAGGCTCCGTGCAGCTCGGCGAGACGGGTCGCCGCGCCTTGGAGCCTGGTGGCGCGCGCGGTGAGGGTCTCCAGCCAGGCCGTCAGGGCGAGTTGACGGGCCGACCAACTTTGCTCCTGCGCTTGGAGCGTCTCCAGCGAGGGTTGCTCCCGCAGCAGGGCCAGGGTCTGCGCCCGGTCGCTCTCCAGTTTGGCGCTGACATCGGTCAGGGTCGCGCGGATGTGTTCGATCTCGCCGCTGGGGATCAGGTACGCCGCGTAACCACGCAAGAGCTGGGCGACCGCGGTGGCGGAGGGTGCGATCTGCGCGAGCGGGATCGGTGCCGGGGGCGCGGTTCCGGCTGGCCCCGCCGCCTGCGCGTGGGCATCGAGCGGTGGGGCGAGCAGGCAAGGCAATAGCAGGAGCCAGACCGCCGGCCCCAAGAACGCAGAACTGAAACGCCGCCGACGTGTGGTTTTCATGGCCTCTCTTGACGCTCTAGATCCGCGCCGGAATCCGGCGGGAGCGGCTTTAGCCGCGACGCGCCCTCGCAAGTTGCGGTGGCCTCGTCGCGGCTAAAGCCGCTCCCACGTATGCCGTTACCGTGAAAGTCGCGCCGGGAGCGCGCTCCACTTCTCCCTCTCCTATTGGGGGAGGGCCGGGGAGGGGAACGGCCCACGCGCCCGCCACTTTCATCGTTCGGGGTGGCGCGGGCGCCATGGCCGTTACCGTGAAAG
>CAILVI010000308.1 GCA_903837595.1 uncultured Thiodictyon sp. | reverse complement strand
GGACCAGATCAGCGGCCAGGCAGGCTTGTTAGATGGGGCTCTCACGACGGAGACTGCCGCTTGGGTCGTGCAGGTCGCCCAACTTGTCAAACGCTCCAAAGTGGCCACCAAAGCGATTAGCGGGACGGTCATCGACGGCGTCCTGCTTGACGAAATGGAGACCGGGGAAAGCGTTGACCTCGGGCCGCAGCTCGTGGCCATGAAAGCCTGGGATGCGCTGGATTTCACCCCGATGCTCAATGAGCTCGGCATGAATCCAACCGCCATCGCCACCGCCCAGGTGATGGTGGCTAACCGCCTCATCGAGCCACTCAGCGAATGGGCGCTCATCGACTGGGCTCAGCGCACCGCCCTGCCGGAACTCCTCGACGTGCGCCTGAGCAAAACCACCAAAGACCGCCTTTACCGGGTCAGCGACGAATTGCTCAAGCACCGCAAACCCATCGAAATCTGCCTGCGCGAAAAGACGCGGGACCTCTTCAGCCTCAGCCGCAGCGTGATTCTCTACGACGTGACTAACACCCACTTCGAGGGCATTTGCGCCAAGAATCCAAAGGCGAAACACGGGAAAAACAAGCAGAAGCGCAATGACTGCCGACAGTTGGCCGTCGGTATGGCCTTTGATGAAAACGGCTTTCCCCTCGCCCACGAAGTCTTCGAGGGCAACATCGCCGACACCAAAACCTTGAAACTCATCCTCGCTCGCCTCGCGCTCCCCGAGGCCGGCCTCAAGCCCGTTGTGATCCTCGACGCCGGTTTCGCTTCAGCGCAAAACCTGGCCTTGCTCCGCGAGTTGGGCTATTCGTATTTGATCAACATCACCCGCGGCAGTCGCAAGAAGTATGCCGACGAATTTGCCGCCAGCGGCTTTGAACTGCTGCCAAACCGGGCGGAAAACCAACAGGTGGAAGTCCGGAAAATCACCGACCCCGAGGACGCCGACAGCGTGTTGGTGCTGTGCCGAAGCGCCCAGCGCCGACTCAAAGAAGCCGCGATGATCTCCACTGCGGAGCAACGCTTTTTAACCGACTCTGGCCGCTTGCAGGCGAGGATTGCCAAGGGCAAACTCAAGCGCGAGGCCCTCATCGAGCGGGCCATCGGCGCATTGCTCAAGAAGCATCCCAAAGTCGGCCGCTTCTATAAAGTCACCCAAGAGGGTGGCGCACTACGGGTTGAGCGCGATGACGGCCGGCTCGAAGCCGCGCTGGAACTTTGCGGCGACTACGTGCTCAAAACCGATCACAACCTCGATGGCCCCGAATTGTGGAAACTCTACATGACGCTGCTGCGTGCGGAAGAGGGCTTCAGTGCGCTGAAAGGCTCGCTCGGACTGCGGCCCAACTTTCATCAGTTGGAAGGGCGGGTCGATGGGCACATTTTCATCAGTGTCCTGGCCTATCACCTCCTGTGCTGGATTGGCCACCGGCTCACGCAAAGCGGAGACGTGCGCGACTGGCAAACCATCCGACGCCTGCTGCGTACCCACAACCTGGCGACCACATACCTGCCGCTCACGGATGGGCGGGTCATCAAGGTGCGCAAGCCGGGCCGCCCGGATGCCGAGCAGGCACTGGTTTACCAACGCCTCGGCATCGATTGGAAACGAGCCTGCCCCGCCAGAAAATTCGTCATGAAATGAACTCGAAAATGAAATTGAAGCCCCCACCGACTTTGTAGTGCCTTTTGATACGGATCCCTGCAAAATCAAGGGCTGCAGCCTCATAATAAGAAACTCGGGCTAGGGACTTGGCGATCCACGAGATTGTCGCTCAGCTCGCTGTAGTTGATGCTTTTATAGCTGGCGATTTGCTTCATGCCCATGTGTTTGTCGATGTATTTGAAGTCGTTCTCCTGGATCCAGCGGTTGAAGATGAGCCAGACGATTTCCTTGGCGGGGCGCTCCAGATCGTCGGTGAGGACGGCGATTTGCGCGACTTTGCCCTCGGCGTTGGTGGCCCGCACGATGAGTTGGCGCATCGCGGGGTTGTGGGCCCATGGCTGGTCGATGACGCTGAACTGATAGAGCCGCACGTCGCGCGAGTTGTTGCGCGGGGAAGCACACG
>CAILVI010000307.1 GCA_903837595.1 uncultured Thiodictyon sp. | reverse complement strand
GCCACGGGAGATCCGTTCTAGCCCGCTAGTGCTGGGAACGGCCGCGGGCGGCGGCGGGAGTTCTCGGTCATGCGTAGGTAGTCAAACACGAGGCGGACGTTGCGCGCCAGGCGTTGGATGGTCGCGGCGACGGTGTCGTGGGATTTCGCCTTGATGGCGCCGATGGCGAAGCGCCGTGGGGCGGTGATGTTCGCCGGGCCATGGCCGGTGCGGATGGTGCATCGGTCTTCGTCCCAGTTCCAGTCCAGGGTGTAGTGGCAGCCATTTTCGACGCTCCAATGGCCTCGGTTGAAGGCCAGTACGTCGGCGGGCGGAGCCGTTGCTTGGGTGTGACTGGTCACCCCGTAGACGGTCTCGGTGGAGGTCTTGCCGGTCTTCTTGGTCACGGTGTGGCGCGCGATGCCAAACGCCTGGCCGACACCCGGAAAGTTGAGGTAGTCGTTGAGGTGGTTGGTGGTCCAGATCGCGCGCTGCTCGATGCGGCCATGGGCCAAGGTGGGGGGCTCGCGGAAGTCGGGCTGGCCGCGATCCTCGAAGATCAGGCGGATATCCGCGTGCAGGGTCGGCCGGTTGTCTTTGACGGTGAAAACGTCGTGGGCCTCGTGGTCGAGGAGGTAGGTGGCGAGCGTGCGCTGGGTCAGCAGTGCGTCGGTGGTGATCGTCTTGCCGGTGCTGTCCAGTGCCTCAAGGACCGGGATGACCATCCCGATCTCATTGGTTTGCTTCAGCTCGTCGCCGCCGTCGACGGGCAGAGCACCGACTTTTTTTGGGTGTAGCAGGTCTGGCTCTGGTGGCCGACGACGCCCAGAATATGGGTCTGACGGCCCTCGGCGTCGATCGCATTGCACATGGTCTTACCGTCGATGGCCAGCGCTTCGTCGTCGGCATGCTGGGCATTCCAGCGCTGCAAGGCGCGATCCACGGCGTCCGGGTCAACACGGGTGAGCACTTCGCGAATGACGGTGCGGCTGGGGACCCAGTAGCGACGCGCGCGCCAGCAGCAGCGAAAGCGCGCCCGCGCCGGCTGGCCCAGGTCCTGCGCCCACTGGCTGATGGCCTTGTAGCCGCGCCTCCCGCACAGGATGGCGCCGGCCGCGATGGCCAGCACGGTGGGTAGCGGGTGGCGCCGCCCCTGGCCGCGACGCGGGTCGGGGATGTCGGCGAAAAAGTCCGGCAGCGAGACCATCTGCTCAGCGCTCAACATGATCTTGGGCGCTCCGTGATGGTACTGGGGGTCAAGGACGGGACGCGACAGCCGGGCTTGGGCTTGGGCGTGCAAGGATCGGACAAAAACGCGCTTGGCGGCGCCGGGTGCCCCGCTGTAACCGGCCCGGGTACGGCGAAAGCCCCGGGTGTCGCCGACATAGCACCAGTTGGCCGCGCGATAGATGGTGCCGTGGAAGTGGCGTGGATCGACGAAGGTCTCCAGCAACAGCAGCGGATAGCCGAAGCGCTCCTGCCAGTCCGCCGCCAGCCGACGCTCGCACAAGGCCAGGACGCGCGAGGCGAGGTTCGGGTCGTGGTGCGCGGGCAGGATCAGAAAGCGACTGTTGTTGGCGATCAAGTGCAGCCGATCATATTGATGGCGAAAATCCCATCCGATCCAGGCATCACGCGCGGCGCACTTCCAAGCCGCCGCCGAGAAGCTCAGCCGCGCCAGCCACTGGTCCTGCCAGGTGGCGACATACCACCGGGTGTGCCCGATCTTCGGCAGCGCGCCCAGGTAATGATGGGCATCCATCAGCGCCTGGAAGCGCGCTTCCTCGGGCACGGCGACGGGTTGCAGGACGACTTCGCGCAGATTCACGCACTCGCTCTCGGGCGGCGGGGGACCGAAGCGCTTTATACCCAGGCCGCCGAGCATTGTCCAGAGTCGAGGGCAACCGTAGGTTCAAACAGCGAATTTTAGCTAGCCCGGTTCCGCCCTGCACATCACGCCCCTGTTGGCGTTCCGCAAGCAGGACGGCCGGGTCACCTACTTCAACGGCAGTATGCCGGTGTTCGTCCACGACGCGGCGGATGCGGACTCGTTTCGGATGATCACTGCGCAGTTCTGCGTCAACGGCAATGCCCGGCAAGCCGACATCGTGCGCGCCTTCGGGGTGACCACGATCAGCCTCAAGCGAGCGGTGAAGCGCTATCGCTTGGAGGGGCCGCGCGGGTTCTACACGCCGCGGCGCACCCGTGGCCCGGCGGTGCTCACGGCGCCGGTGCTGGCCGCGGCCCAGCAGTTGCTTGATGACGGCTTGGAAACCGCGCAGGTGGCCGAGCGCTTGGGCGTGAGGCCCGACACCTTGTCGAAGGCGGTGCGCGCGGGGCGGTTGCACCAGCCAGCAAAAAAAACCCTGGCGTTGCGCTGACGACCAAGGGCGAACGCAGCGCCGTGGATCGGGCCGCCCCGATGGGGATGGGCGCGACGGATGTGGCGGGCCGGTTGGCCGCGAGTGTGGGCCAGCTCGCTGCCGTCGCCCCCGACTTTGCCCCGGCGCTGGATGTCCCCCGATGGCGGGGTGCTGTGTGCGCTGCTAGCCTTGCTGGCGGTCGGCCTGCTGGACGGCGTGGAGCGCTTCCTGGCCTTGCCCAAGGGCTACTACGGGCTCGACAGTCTGCTGCTCCTGCTCGCCTTCATGGCCCTGGCACGGCGGCGCTCAATGGAGTCGCTGCGCTACTGTGCCCCCGGCGAGTGGGGCAACCTGCTGGGGCTGAATCGCATCCCGGAGGTGCGTACCCTGCGCGCCAAGCTCCAACTGCTGGCCCAGGAGGGACTGGCCGCACAGTGGAGCGCGGCCCTGTGTGAGCGCTGGATGGCCGCCGTCCCCGAACAGGCCGGCGTGCTCTATATCGACGGGCAGGTGTGCGTCTACCACGGCCACCAGACCCAATTGCCGCGCCACTACGTGGCCCGCGAGCGCCTGTGTCTGCGCACCACCACCGACTACTGGGTCAACGCCATGGACGGCCAGCCCTTCTTCGTCGTCAACCAAGCGGTCGATCCGGGACTGATCCAGGTCATCGAGCAGGAGATCGTGCCGCAGCTGGAGCGGTGCGTCCCGGCCCACGCGGTGCCCGCGCCGCGCGATGCCGATCCGCTGCGCCACCGCTTCACCCTGGTATTCGACCGTGAAGGCTATTCGCCGGCGTTCTTCCTGCGGATGAAAAACCAGCACATCGCCTGCCTGACCTACCACAAATACCCCGGTGAGGACTGGGGCTCGGAAGAGTGCGTCCCCACCGCGGTGCGCCTCGCCAGCGGGGAGGTCGTCACCATGGACCTGGCCGAACGGGGCACCTGCCTGAGCAACGGGCGGTGGGCCCGCGAGGTGCGCAAGCGCAGCCAGCAGGGGCATCAAACCGCTATCCTGTCCACCGACTATAGCTGCGCTGCGGCCCCCATGGCCAGCGCCATGTTCGCCCGCTGGTCGCAGGAAAACTTCTCCAAGTATGCCCGTGAACACTACGATCTGGACCGTTTGGCCGATTCTCGCACCGAGGCGATTTCCGAGCCCCTACAGGTGGTCAACCCCGACTACCGCCGCCTCGACGGGCAGGTCCGCGCCGCCACCAGTAAACTCAACCGGCGACTCGCCCACTTCGCTGCCATGACCCTGGAAGCGCCAATCGAACCCAAGCATGTCGAGCCGTTCATCCGGCGCAAAGCGGCGCTGCAAGAAGAGATCGAAGGCCGGCAGGGCGAACTCGCAGCGCTCAAGGCCAAGCGCAAGGAGACCCCACACCACCTCGGCATCGACGAACTGCCCGAGGATGCTCGCTTTCGCCAGCTCAGCACCCACAGCAAGCAGCTCGTCGGTACCATCAAGATGATTGCCTACCGTGCCGAAACGGCCATGGCCAACTGCCTGCGCGAGCACCTCACCCGACCCGACGAGGCGCGCCGACTGCTCTGCGCCCTCTACACCACCGACGCCGATCTGCTGCCGGACCCCTAGGCGGGGACCTTGACGGTGCGCCTGCACCATTCGGCCAACGCCGTCACCGATCAGGCCATCGAGAAACTCTGCGCCGAGCTGACCGCCACCGAAACGGTTTTCTCCCGGACAAATTTGCGCCTGGTGCTGAAATAGGCTCGGCGTAAATTCCTGGAGATCAGGTCATCTGACCATGGAGTCCTCTCTTTGCAATCACCCGTCAGCGCGTCTGGGGTGCGTCTACAGCGCTGAGTAAAAACACGTTTCCAGCATTGACGCATCCACATTTGCAATCCGCCACAGGCCACGGCTCGACGCGGTAAGTGCCTGGCACCAAAACGCTTTCACGCGTCCACGCGTCCTCATTTGCAATCACCCCTGCCGCCCGGCGCCGGGCGTTGCACGCCCCCTGCGCCCGGCGGTTGCGTGCCACGTAGTCGGGGTGACCCTCCCGCCAGGCGCGAAAACACGCGGATGCGCCTGCGCCCAGGTCCGCTGGGCGGCCTGATCGTTGGCGCGGTAGTCCGGGTCACTGGCACGCTTGGCGCGCTGCCAGTCACGCTTGCGCGCCCGCTGGCAGGCTGGCTGCGAACAGTAGGTCTGGGTCGGGTTCTGGGGACGCGGCCGAAACGGCTGGCCGCAGCTGTCAAGCGACACCAGGAACTGACCCCCTGGCGACACCAAGAACTGATCCGGCCCCGTTTGGTTT
>CAILVI010000306.1 GCA_903837595.1 uncultured Thiodictyon sp. | reverse complement strand
CCCCGCGACGAGCCCAACCCGCTCAGCGATCCTGCGGATCAGGTCGGCGACGATCCCAGGCGCCTCCTCGTGGGCCAGATGCCCAAGTCCCGGGATGGTCTCGATCTCGGCGTATGGAACCATCTTGCGCACCCGCCGTGCCTCGGCCGGGCGGACGGTGCCGTCATTTTCGGCGACCAGCAGAAATAGTGGCGTGGTGAGGTGCGGCAGGTCCTGCCCGAGTGGCCGCAGGTCCCAGTTGGCCATCATCTCGATCGCGGCGGCCGTGTGGCCGGGGGTGGTGACCAGGCGGCGGTAGAGGTCGATGCCCCGGCGGTCCAGCTTCGAGCCGGTGGCGGCGACCAGGCGTTTGACCACGCTCGGGTCGCGGCTGCGCCAGGCGAAGAAGCGGGTCAGCAGCGGATGGGTCGCGAACAGCCGGGCGGCAGGGGCAAACCACTTCCCGGCCGCGCCGCGCAGCGGCAGCAGTGCGCCGTTGAGGCTGATGACTGCCCGCGGGGCGATGCGCCCGTCCAGGCACATCCGGATCAGGATGGCGGCCCCGGCGGAGTGGCCCAAGACCAGGTCCGGCTTCTCCCCCAGGGTGTCGAGCAGGGCCGCGATACTGGCGGCCATGCCCGGCAATGAAAGTCCCGTACCGCCGGGGGCCTGGGTGAAGCCATGGCCCGGCAGGTCGGGGGCGATGACGGTGAAGTCGCGGGCCAGGAGCGGCATCAGGTCGCGCCAGGAGTGGGTGGCGGCACCGGTGCCATGGACCAGCAACAGGATCGGTCCCGATCCCATCCGTTGGAAATGCCAACGGATGTCGCCGATCTCAATAAAGTGGCTGGCCTCGCGATTTGGCCAGTCGCGCCCCTCTACGTTCCAGTCAGGTCGTCGTTGCATCGCGATTCATGACTCCAGGCCGGACGGGGCATAGGCCCCGTCCGTGACATTGTCTCCAGACCCGCGGCGCAGAGCGCCTGACACCGGCGTGACACCGCGTCGCGGTGTCACGAGAAGGTCATAACCCCGCCTTGGCCTTCACCGCCGCATTGAGCCGGCCGGCATCGGCGTGGGGCAGGGGCATGTAGGTGGCGTCCATCGCCTCTGCCAGTGCCTTCGCCTGCGGGTGCGGGTGGTTGGAGGTGTCGACCACCATCGCCGCCACGCCCGAGGCACGCACCAGCCGGGAGACGGTCAGTGCCTCCTCGGTCGCCTGGGGGCGCCCGCCCTGGCCGTTGCGGGCCACGTTGGCTCGCCCGTCCGTGAGGATGACCAGGAGCGGGGTGCCGCCCCGGCGCTTGACCGCGTCGGCCAGCGCGAGCCCGGTCTCGATTCCGGAGGCGAGCGGGGTGCCGCCGCCGCCGGGCAGGTCCGCCAGGCAGCGCTTGGTGCGCACCAGTGAGCGGGTCGGCGGGAGTAGGAGCTCGGCCTCTTTCCCACGGAAGGCGACCAGGGCGACCCGGTCGCGGCGCACATAGCAGTCCGCCAACAGGAGTTCAACCGCGCCCTTGGCCTCGCCCAGTCGGTGCAGGGCCGATGAGCCCGAGGCGTCGACGACGAAGATCGCGGTGGTCTCGGAGCGGTGCTTGTACTTCTGGATGCGGAAGTCGTCCTTGCGCACCTCCACCCGTGGCATGACCACCGCCACCGCCTTGCCGCCCTTGCGCTTGACCGGTGTCTCCGCCGGGCCGCGCTCGCGCTCGGCCCGGCGTACCCGCTGCCAGGGGGCGGCGGCGCGCAGGGTCTCGATCAGGTTCAGCCGGTCCCCGGGGCGCAAGTCGCCGCGGCGCACGCCAGCGGGGCGCCCGCGCATGTTGGCCTGTTGGACCTGCCCGGACTTGCCGGTGCTGCGCACCTTGGCGCGGCGCAATTGGCCGAGCCGCAGGCGGTCCAGCAGGTCCTGGGGGATGGCCGCCTTGGCCGCCTCCAGCACCTGGTCGGCCAGGGGGTCCTTGCGCTCTTCCTGGTTCTGATCGGACTCGCCCTGGTCCTGGTCCGGCGGGGGCGGTTCCGGCGGCGGGGGCTCCTGCTCCTGCTCCGGTGGGACATAGGGCATCTGGGTCGCCCGCGGGGCCATCACCAGCCGGGCGGCGAGGTTGACCTGGCCGTCCGTGACCTCCGGGTCACCGTCCAGGGCGGCGGCGATGCGCGCGGCGTGCACCGCGTGCAGTGCAGCGCGCAGCGAATAGATGCCGAGCGCCAGCGCGGTCTCGCAGATGGCGCCGACCTGCGCCTCGCTGATGGTGACCGCGGGTAGCCGGTCGCGGGCGGCGCTGATATCAGCCGCGCTATAGGGCAGTTCGCCCATGTCGCGGACGCCGATCGGGCTCAGGTCCACCAGGAAGGCGAGGCGGTCGAGCAGTGCATCCGCCACCTGCTCATCCTCGTTGCTGCCCTCGTCGAGCGCGATGACACCCAGGCGGGCCGGGGAGCGCAGCGCGATCCCATCGCGCTCCAGCACCACCTCATTGGTATCCAGTGCGGCGCACAGATAGGACACGGGCGAACCCCGCACCCGCTCGGCCATGGCCAGTTCCACCACGCCGCCGTGGGCCTCGGCCAGCAGCCCGTGCTCGGCCACCGGGCGCCCGGCGCGCAGCGTGGCGGTCAGGTCCAGTCCACCCAGCAGGCGCCCGTCGGTGACATGCAGCGGGATCTTGCGCCGGTGCATGTCGGGCGGGAGCAGTTCGCGGGTGTCGGCGAGCCATTGGTCGCGCACCGGGCCGGGCAGGGCGCGCAGACAGACGCCCCCCACCCCGGACGGGTCCACCGCGAACAGGGTGGCGACCAGTGCCACGTCGTCCCACGGGTGATAGCGCGGCGGCGCCGGCGGCGGTTTGGGGGCGTCGCCGCCCATGGGGTTCTTCGCCAGTGGATTGGCCGGGGGTGCGCTCATGCCGGCCATTATGCGGGGAAAAGTTCCTGCACCACGCGGTCGACCCGGGCGGTGGAGCCCGACTCGTCCAGCGGGTCGCGCCGCAGCCGGTGGCGTAGCGCAGGGGGGGCGAGCCGGCGCAGGTGCTTGACCTCGACCGATTTGTCGCCTTCCAGGGCGGCCAGGGCGCGGCAGGCGCGGATCAGGGTCAGTTCACCCCGCAGGCCATCGGTGCCGAGCGCCATGCACAGGCGCGCGGCCTGTTCCAGTGCCTGGTCGTTCACCTCGATCTCAGGCAGCAGGGCCTGGGCGTCGGTGATGCGTTTGCGCACCTTGGCGTCCTTGCGCTTCCACTTCTCGGTGAAGGCAGCAGGGTCGCGCTCGTACTCGTCGCGCAGCCGCACCACCTGGACGCGGGTCTGCAGGTCCTGCGGGGTGCGCACCTCCACGGAGAGGCCGAAGCGGTCCAGCAACTGGGGCCGCAGTTCGCCTTCCTCCGGGTTGCCGGAGCCGATCAGGACGAAGCGCGCCGGGTGGCGGACCGAGAGGCCCTCGCGCTCCACCAGATTCTCACCGGAGGCGGCCACGTCCAGCAGGGCGTCCACCAAGTGGTCTTCCAGCAGGTTGACCTCGTCGATATAGAGGAAGCCGCGGTGGGCGCGGGCCAGCAGGCCGGGCTCGAAGGCCTTCTCGCCGCGGGTCAGGGCCATCTCCAGGTCCAGGGCGCCGATCACCCGGTCCTCGGTAGCACCCAGGGGCAGGTCCACCACCGGCACCGGCACCTGCTTGGTCTTGAACGGGGTGGTCTCGCTGCGGCTGCCGCGGCACTCGGCGCACAACACGCCCACCTCGGCATCCGGATCACAGCCGTAGCGGCAGTCCGCAACGACCTTCATCTTGGGCAGCAGCGCCGCCAAGGCGCGGATGGCAGTGGACTTGCCGGTGCCGCGGTCGCCGAAGACCAGGACCCCGCCGATGCGGGAGTCGACGGCCCCGATCAGGAGCGCGAGCTTCATCTCTTCCTGACCGACGATGGCGGAGAACGGAAATGGGACGGGCATATAAGGGTCTCGATCTGCTGTGTCAGGTACGCGGGTTGAAAGGGCGCCCATGGTAACCGGACGCGCGTCGCGATGGGACCCGAAAACCTGTCGAAAGGGGGTGTGTCAAGGTAGCGTGACACACTATACTGTAAATCTCGCGAGACAGGTGGACGACACCTCGTCGACCTGCCGCCGCGCAACCTCCAACGTCTTAGTCCAGGGCCATGGCTGGCCCACGATCAACCACCGGAGTCAATCGATGTCTCAGCCCCCGCAGGTAGATGTACTCGCCGCCGATGTTGCGCACGACAACGCCCCGCTCGATCTCAAGTCCTTCCTGATCACCTGCACGATCTGCTCCGTGGTGGGGCTGACCGTGCTCGCCGTCCTGGCTCAGGCCCTGGTGTCCTTCCTGGCCCCGGTGGGCTGAACTCCTCAAGGGTGCGCGCCGGGAGTCACCTGCGCCGCAGGGGATTGCAGCCAGTCCGTCACCGCGGCCATGAACGCCTGGGGGCATTCCTCCTGGGGGGCATGGCCGCAGCCCGGCAGTACTTTGAGGGTCGCGTGGGGCAGGGCGGCGGCAACGCGCCGCGTATCCTCCGGCTTCACCAGCTTGTCCTGATCGGAGGTGATCAGCAGCACCGGCACCCGGACTTGGCTGAGTCGGTCGCTGATGTCCACGGTGCTTGAGAGCGAGCGGTCGAGCAGTGCCCCCCAGCCCAGGTCCCAGTTCGCCACGCGGGTATGGATGATGGCCAGGGCCCGGCGGGCCGCCGTGAGGCGCGACGGGTCCTGATACGAATATTCGAGCAGGGTCGGGTCCCCCAGCTTTCGGGCGATGAAGAGGCTGAGCCGCTGCAACTGGGGCAGTTGCGCCACTGCGGCCGGGATGATCGGGCGTTGGGCATAGACCCAGGGGGCGACCAGGATCAGGCCGGTCACCCGCTCCGGATAGGCCAACGCCGCCTCCAGGGCCAGGGTGCCGCCCGAGGAGTTGCCGACCAGGATGGCGTGCCCGAGCCCCAGCCCCTGCATGACGGCCCCGACCTGGGCGATGGCCGACTCCTTGGCATAGGGGTTGGCGCCGCTCCAGTCGCTCGGCAGCGGCTTGGCGCTGAGTCCATAAGGGGGCTGGTCATAGGCGACCGTCCGCCCGAGCCTGGCGAAGGGGTCCAGCACCGCCCCCCAGGTGAAGCTGTTGAAGGTGAAACCGTGCAGCAGCAGGAAGGCGTGGTCGCCAGCCGGCGCTGTCGCCGGTCGTTCGAGATAATGGACCTCGAGGCCCCGGGTTCCCGGGAAGGGGATGGTCAGGAACCGGCTGTCCGGGGTCGCCGCGGCCCGGGCGGTGCCCTGCGGTTGGACCGACCCCGCGGGGACCATCAGCAGGGGCACGATGGCCGCCGCCCCGATCGCCAGCACCAGAAGAACCCCAAAGACCTGCACCAGCCGCTTCAACATCGCGATAATCCCCTCGTTCTGAACCACACAGCCCCGGGCGGCCGTCCGCCCGGGCGCCCAAAGATACCCCAAAGCGAACCAAAGCGAACCAAAGCGAACCCTAAAGAGGACTCCGGAATGGAACAAGGCCCGTCGAAAGGTCTCCACGATGTCAGCCTGATGAGCCACGACCGGCGCCTGAGCGGCCGGCCGCGCCTGTGCAGCGACTGCGGACTCTGCGACAGCTGGCTGCGCCCGCAGATGGCCGACACCTGTCTGTTCGTGCGCAACCGCATGGAGGAGATCGAACAACGCCTGCACGGGCGCCGCCGCAACCCAGGCGACGAGATGCGCTTCGGCATCTATCGGGAGCAGGCGATCATGCGCATGCGCCGTCCGGTAGCCGGCGCCCAGTGGACCGGCATGATCACCACACTCGCCGCCCGCTTGCTGGAGCGCGGCGAGGTGGAGGCGGTGATCCTCACCGGCACCAACCCGGGCACCATCTTCGAGCCCCTGCCGGTGCTGGCCCGCACCGTGGATGAGGTGCGCGCCTGTAAGGGCAACAAACCCTGTCTCTCGCCCAACCTGGGGCTGCTGGACCAGGTGCGCGAGTCCGGCATCCGCCGCCTGGCGGTGGTCGGCACCGGCTGCCAGGTCCAGGTCCTGCGCCAGGCGGAGGCCCAACTCGGGCTCGAGCGGCTCGATATCATCGGCATCCCGTGCAGTGACAACGTCACCTACCCGGACCAGCAGTTCTTCCTCAACACCATCTCCAGCTCCCCGGGGACCGTGATCCATTACGAATTCATGCAGGACTTCAGCCTGTGGCTCCACCACGAGGATGGGCACCGCGAGCGGGTCAACTACATCGACTTCCCGATGGACAAACTCCAGGGCATCTTCCCGTCGGCGTGTCTGTCCTGTTTCGACTATCCCAATGCGCTGTCTGATCTGACCATCGGCTACCTGGGTGCACCCTTGGGCTGGCAATGGGTCCTGGCGCGCACCGAGCGCGGCGCGCAACTGCTGGACCTGCTGCGCCCGGATCTTGAGTCACGACCAGTCTCCTCGGCCGGCGACCGTACCCGCGGCATGCCGCGCTTCATCCAGATGCTCGCCCAGCGCCCCGCCAAGCCGCCCAAGCCGGTGCGCCAATTGGTCGCCTTCCTGCAACGCCACCGCGGTCCCCGCGGCCTGGAATTCGCCCGCGCCATCATCGAGATGAAGCTCCTGCGCAATTACACCTATGTGCACGACAAGTTCCCCCAGCTGGAGGCCAAGATCGTGCCCTATCACGTCTATGAGGCCACCAGGCCCTATGCCGCGGAGTATGCGGCGACCTTTGGGCGGGTGCCGGGGGAGGGGATCGAAAGGAGCGAGGGCGTCCCGCCCGCGCGGCCTTGACCCTCATCCCAGCCGCACCAGCCCCACCGCTTTCTTGACACCGCTCCAGCGGTGTCACGCATGTGTCCGGCGCTCCGCGCCGGGAGCGCCAGTGGCCGGGATCCGGTGGGAGCGGCTTTAGCCGCGACGCGACCTTACAAGTGGCCGTGGCCTCGTCGCGGCTGAAGCCGCTCCCACGCACGCTGGATGGTCTTCCTACCATGGCCGTTGACCGGTCCGTAGCGCAGGCACCCGCCTGCTCGCCGCAACGATGATCAAGGCCAATATGCTCATCCCATGCTGTAGGGTGCGGTGAGGCACGAACCGCACCGCCGACCGCCGCTGGGTTCGTCAAAGCATCGCCGCCGACACGACTCCCGACCGACGGTCTATCAGGGCCTATCTTCGGTGTTTCGACGCCGACTGTTCGCGGTCATTCCCAAGGCGTGGGACAGTTTCCCGAATCACTTTGCACCGGTTCCCAACGATTTTGCACGCTGCGCCTCGCGGCAACCTAAGCGATTGTCTTAAAATCGTTTTTATGCCGCACGTCCAGCAGGTGAACGGCTACCTCGATTCGTCACCTCTTCCCGTTGCTTGTGAACCTTTTTCCAACGCATGGGAACCCGGACTGAGTTCGTAGGTGACTTTCCCAGCCCAGGGGACGTTCGCCAAACATCAACGGAACCTGTTCACACCCCGTGGGATGCCTGATTGATCGCCATCGTAGCCACCCCTAATTAGTGGATACCGTCACCCACACCGGCGGAACCGGCTACCAGAGCTCGGGAGCAAGTTCCCGAACTTTGGCATGAAAGTCAGGCCGTGCCCCGGTGGGAGCGGCTTCAGCCGCGACCCGACCTCGCAAGCGGCCGTGGGCTCGTCGCGGTTGAAGCCGCTCCCACGGGGGATTTTCATCGGCCGGGGTAGCTGGTCTTCCTGCAATGGCCGTTGGCATCGATACCCAAATCCATGGCTTGCGCGGCGGGGCCTGGTGCCGGGTCCCAGCCCCCCGCAAGCCGCACCGACAGGCGATGATGGTACCTCAGCCCGACAGCAATCCGTCCCGGCAGCGATGAAAAGAGCTCTTGCGTTTGGTGGAAAATCAGCGTTAAACTTTATCCCGTATGCGACTTATGTAAATTTTTCGTTAACGGAAAAGGAGCGCATCGTGCCAAATTCAACGGTCATCCCGCGTACGGATGCGGGCAAGCTAGCCCTGTTCCAGCATCTCGACACCACATTATCGGCCTATGCTGACGCGCTGGGTTTCGGCGCGGACGATCTGTCCGAATTGGGCAGGGCAACGGCCTGGTTCAAGCATGCAGTCGACCTGCAATCCGCTTTCAAGGCCGGCGGTGAGGCCACCGTTGCGTTTAAGAATGCCGTGCGCGACGGCTCGCCGACGGGTAAGGCAGTTGTCCCCTCGTTCCCCATCCTCACGCCACCCCCGGGCGAGCCCTTTCTCGATGTGGTCGGTTATCTGTCCAGGCTGATCACCCGCATCCGCATCCACAAGAACTACACGGAAGCCATCGGCAAGGCCCTCAACATCATCCCGGCAAGAACTGTCGCCGTGGACCCTGCGACCATGCAGCCCGTCCTCAATGTCGACTTTCAAGGCGGCCAACCGCGCGTCCTCTGGTCCATGCAAGGCATGGATTCATTGGAGCTCGAGGCCGATCACGGTAGCGGCAATTTTTCCCTGCTCACCATCGATATGACGCCCAATCATATTGACACGACCCCCTTGCCGCCGTCCGGCAGTGTGGTGCTGTGGAAATATCGCGCCATCTATCGGGTCCGGGATCAGCGGGTAGGGAATTGGAGTCAGGTGCTGGAGGTGAGCGTTAAGGGGATTTGAAAGGCGTCGTTTTGTCAAGGCGATAAACAAGAATTGAGGGGAAGGCTCTAATTTTCTCGATCCGCGTTGCGGCAGGCTAGAATAATTGAGCCCAGCCCTTTCGCTTGCTTTTCCCTTCATACCCTGCATCGCGTTGAGCAATTAAACATGGCCTGTCCTCGACATTCTCTCTGGATCTTTGTTTATATATTAATACTTATTTCCTGTTCTCGCGGTGAAGGCAAGACATCTTCTGCTCCTATTAAGCCCCTATATAACCTGCGGCTTCATCGAGATGACTTACCTATTGCGGTAAAAGCGTTTGACGTATTTTCTCAAGTGTGCCAACCTTTAATGGGAAAATTTGCTGACGACATTGAGTCAATCGAGGTTTCGGAAGGCGCTAATTGTTATGATTTGTGGGATCAGCTGGACTTCCGTTGCACTAATTTTGGATGGGATAGATATTTTTCCATCAAAGTTAAAATTAAAGATCACCCGAAATACATACCGAACTCCTATAAAGCCTGGAACCATACAATATGGTACTCATTAGGGGGAGATAAGAACCCGGGTATCGTAGCAAATAAGATCGCCCAACTGTGTGGCGTGAGAAATGGTGGGGGCGGTGGGTCGGTTGATCTACCCGTCCCAGCCCTTTCATTCATAAGAAACGACGTCGAGGTTCTTGCGCTTCCTGATGGCCTTCCGGAGTTGCGACAGGCGGCTTTGATAAAGGCCATCGGGCTGCCTGTGGTTAGCAAGTATGACGATAATGATGGTCGTGTCGGGCGTATTCTCAGCTTTCGGAAAGACAAAGATGAGCCATATTTTTATCTTGAATTTCAAAGCAACCGGGTTGGAATCAGTTGGCGGGAGATTGATGAGAAATCCGAAAAATTTGCAAGACTGAATAAGGAGAATAGGCAGTTAGCAAGAAAGGTTCTGACTGTCGCATTGGGTCAAGACCTGGCAAATAAAGTACTCGAATTTAACAAAAGAGGACATGCCGTAAAGATAAGAACCGAGCATGCTACGATCTTTGTTAACGAGGGTGTATTGAGCAATCTAGTAATGATTTATCCTGGCAGCGAGCAATAGTAAACAGCTAAAAGAAAAGGAGAAAAAAGGGGCCAGGCTCGAATGGCACTGACTTAAGCTGCGGCACTGAACAATCACCGACTTACAGACGGATCGATAAGCAGTTACTTGGGTGAGAGCGGCATTTTCCGGGATGTTTCCTGGCTCCTGCATGGTCCGCGACGGTTTTTCGCTCGCTTCGCCGCATCGCAACCGATTGTTTCTGATATGCTTGCAGCTTATGTCAGTGCCATTCGGGCGAGGCTCGAATGGCGCTAAGTTAAGGCAGGGCTTAACGATATCAGCGACTCGCGCCCTGACCCAGCCCTAAGTTTCTGGAGAATCGCCGACCATCCGCCAGATTCTCGCGAGTTCCGCGTGGTGCCGGAGCGTTTCGGCCAGCCGACCGGCCGCGTAAGTCACTGTTCTCATAGGGTCTCGTGCTTAACTTAGCGCCATTCGGGCCAGGCTCAATTAAACGCGGCCGATGGGGAAATATATGAGCCGGGCGCCTTTCCCTACCTGGTATCATGGTCGGTGTCACGAGAATGACAAATTAGAATAGGGGGTTGCGATGGCTGTTCGTTATATGGTGAGGGCGTTTTTGCCGAAGGTCGCGGGTTGCGGGGCACAAGATAACGGGTGGGACGCGGGGCGTTGCCAGCAGTTTGAGGAGTTTCTCAACGCGCATGCGGTCAACGGGTGGCGTCTGCACTCCAGTGAGCATCGGCAAGTGGTTGCCCAAGGCTGCGGCGGCGGCAAGGGCGCGTGGCTGGTGTGCACGTTTGAAAAGAGCAATGAATGAAGCGGCTGGCGATTCTGGCTATCCGTTTTTATCAGCGGCGCTTGCGTCACACCCATAACCGCGAGTGCATCTATACGCCCTCTTGTTCTCATTACGGTATCCTGGCAATTGAAAAGTATGGGATTTTTAAGGGGTGCTACTGTACCTATTTGAGGGTCAGGCGCTGCAATGGGGCACTGTTCCAGGGGGGCGAGGACTATCCGTGAGTATCTAGAAGGGGCTGGGGTCAAGAAGGGGCTGGGGTCAGGTCTTTCAATCAAGCATCCGGGACATGACGCAAGCACACGTGATTGCAAGACCTGCCCCCGCTCGTGATGACCCCGCTCGCGTGCTCTGGTCTGGATTCCGGCGTCCCGGCCGAAACGATAACTAAGGCCGCTCTGCAGGCTATCGATCTCCCAATCCTCCCTATTGCATTGCCCTCAGGCACACACGACATGCCCAACGGTGCGCAATGCGATGCCGACACAGGCGCCCAAGGCCGCCGGCCTCCAGACCGCGGCCACGCGGCGACCGGCCGAGATCAGTACGGCCACGCCGACCAGGTCTAAGGGCGAGATCAGAAAGCCGGCGCTGGCGTTGAGCAGTTCGACGCTGATCTGGCCGGCGCGGCGCATGTCGTCCATGACCCCAAGCATCGCCGTGCCGCCGGCCAGATACTTGGTCAGGCTGGGCAGGACCAGCACCGGGTCGATGCCGGCGGGCGTTAGAAATGGTGTCAAGACCTGCGTGATCAGGTCGATGAAGCCGAAGCGCTTCAGCGCGGTGACCGCGACCAGCGACAGCACCAGCATCGGGATGGCCCCGACGGCGATCTTGAAGGCCTCGGCGCCGGCGCGGTTGATCACGTCGAGCACCCCTTTGGCGTTGTCGGCCACCGGGTGCTGCAGGGTCTCGTCCAATGTCGCCTCGGTGGCCGACAGCCGGCGGCCGAACAGATAGTAGGTCGCTGCGGCCGCGGCCAGGCCGCCAAGCAGCGAGAAAATCAGGGTCGTGCCGAAGGCAAGGCCCATCGTCAGCAGCGGAAAAACGACATTGGCCTGCGCCATGGCGAACACCATGGCCAGCGTGGCGGCCAGGTGGCGGTCGGAGGTGCCGCGCTGTTCCATCATGGTGAGCGTCGCCAGCGGCGCGGCGAAGCTCACCAGATTGATCTGCAAGGCGGCAAAGACGCCCAGCCCGGTGAGTCCGAAGGGGCGCAGCAGTGGCGCCAGCCGGGTGACGATCCAGTCCAGCGCGCCCCGCGCCTCCAGCAGGCGCATCAGCGACAGCATGACGACCATCACCGGCAGCAGCACGAACAACGACAGTTCGATCGCCGAGCGGCCGGCCTTGAGGATAATGTCGATCAGGATGTCCATCAAGATTTCGCAGGCCGTTATGGGGGATGGCCCCATCATGACACTGATGGCGCGTCCTGCAAGCGGGCGTTGGTTTCGTGAGGACCCAGCGGCGCTCCGCGCCGTCGCCGACAGGATGTCGGCGCTCCCAGGCGCCGGGGTCTGGTCCTGGGGAACCTGCCGACCCTGATTCCGATCCCGGTGAAACTCAGGGCCGGATAGTGTGTAGGTAATTCTTCTTGTAGAAGTTATGTTTCCTATCGACGTCCTCTGCGGATCCTCCTTACCGTGTCTGCAACCCTGGGCGCCGGAGCAGTCCACGGAGCGAAGGCAAACTTCTGAAATTTAACAAAAGATTAACAGCAATCCGCTTGCGGCTATACATAGAAAGAGTAATCTGTCAACGCACTGACGCGCACAGCATAGAAAAAAAGTAACATGACTATTCAAAAGTCGAGTACCTCTGCGGCCAAACGCGCCGCAGCCAAGGCGACGTCTGCCCTGCTGACGAAAGCCGAACTATTGGAACTGATAGACGCCGTCCTGGGTACCGCGGATGCCCCTCAGGGGTGGCGCCTGGTCTTGGTCCTGGTGGAGTGGGAGCCCGACGCCTGGCGCCTGGCGTACTGCGTGCCGAGCTATCCAGGCGTCTGGGAGCCTGACGAGTCCCAGGCCGACTGGGTGGCCTTGGGCTGGCTCACGGACGCCCCTGGCCCGCCTGAACCCGTCTGTTGGCGCTCCCTGGACTGCGCCGCCGCGGAGGCCGTGGCGATCCGCCAAGCGGGCCTCAATATTGCCCCACGCCAAGGCAGGGGGGACGAGCTTCGGGTCGTTGTGACCGATCGGCCGCACGTGGTGGTCGCCTGAGGCTCAATGAGTCCGCAACGGGCTTACCGTATGGATGTTTCCGAGTTCTGTGGTGGCCCCGATAAGGCCAACCACGCTCGGAATAAGCGGGCCACTGTTGGCCTCGGGGCGCACGGCGCCCAATACCTGCGTGGCACCGCTGGCGCGGTGTCACGCGGGTATTGGGTGGCCGTCAATTCAAGCAATAGACTTCGCCTCTATTCTTGTTGACCCCATAGCATGACTGGCCATTCGTTGCCTCGCCAAATCCTTGCTGTCCGTTGACCAAAAATTGATCGCCTTGCATGCTGATGCGGGTCCTGTTTCCGTTGTTCCATCGCCAGTCCTGCTGCATGCCTGATGCGGTAGCGCATGCTGATATTTTACACTGAGACTGACTGACCAGCTTCCCCCTTTGATAGACGGAGCATTCTTTCTTGTCTTCCCCGCATCCGGCGGCGACCATCCCGGAATAGGCAAGAGTGAGAGCTAACGCAGCCAGGGTTCTTGGAGTATTCATCTTGGTACCTCATGATCCGGACAGCCCGCGCTTGCCGCCGGTATGGCGTTCAGCGCAACCCCGCCCATCTGTGAAAGCGATGCTTCATGCCGCGGTTGATCACGACCTTGGGCCAGAGCATAAGACCGGACGGTTAGACAGAACCTGACCGAGATTGTCAGCCAATGGTCAGCTCGACCAGCTGCCCGTCTGCTGGGCGGAAACCTGGCCGCTCGAAGGTCGGCGGCCCCGCCGCGCGGTCACCTGGGGGCAGGATGCAGGTGGTGTCTGATCGGCCTCCGTCTGGCCGGCGCAGCGCAAGAAAGCGTCGCGTCGGCGTCGACGCCACCGCAGCAGCGGACGCAATCGGTTGGCGCGGTTCCCGCAGGCCTGAATCCGCACGCTTTTTTGAACAAGTGTCAAGTCTGGTTGACAACGTCTACTGTCAGCTATAATTTGCACCCATGAATGACTCCGCGCCCCCCTTGGCCGCCGCCAGCTATCCCAAGCCCGCGGCCGTACTCGAACTCCTTAAGCCCATCACGTGGTTTCCCCCCATGTGGGCCTTCGCCTGTGGCGTCGTGTCCTCCGGGGTGTCGATCCCGGACCATTGGGTGGTCTTCGTGTTGGGGGTGATCCTCGCCGGCCCCATGGTGTGTGCCACCAGCCAGGCGGTGAACGACTGGTTTGACCGCCATGTGGACGCGATCAACGAGCCTAACCGGCCGATCCCCTCCGGGCGTATCCCGGGACGCTGGGGGCTGTATATCGCCATCATCTGGACCATCCTGTCCGGGCTGCTGGCCGCCACCCTGGGTACCTGGGTCTTCTGGTCGGCCATGCTCGGGCTGGTGTTGGCCTGGGCCTACAGTGCCCCGCCAGCGCGCCTCAAGGGCAATGGCTGGTGGGGGAATTTGGCCTGCGGGATGTCTTATGAGAGTCTGGCCTGGATCACCGGGGCCGCGGTGATGCTCTCCGGCGCACTGCCCAACTGGCACGTGCTGGCGTTGGCCGCACTCTATGGTCTGGGCGCCCACGGCATCCTGACGCTGAACGATTTCAAGGCAATCGAGGGCGACCAGCAGATGGGCGTGCGTTCGCTGCCGGTGCAACTCGGGGTCCAGGGTGCCGCTTGGGCCGCCTGCCTCTTCATGGCCCTGCCCCAGTTCGTGGTGGTGGGGCTGCTGATCGGCTGGGGGCGCCCGCTGCACGCGGTCGCCGTCGCGCTGGTGGTGGCCATCCAGGTCGGGATGATGGTCCGGTTCCTCGGCGACCCGATCGGGCGCGCCCTCTGGCTCAGCGCGATCGGCGTCAGCGTCTATGTGACCGGTATGATGATCAGTGCCTTCGCGGTGCGGACGATCGCCCTGTGACTTGCTTGCAGATTGCCGACGCAGCGCGCCAGCTCCGCGCAATCGCGTTGATTTCATTAATTCCATTTTAAATATCTCAAATCGCGATAGCGATTTGAGCAGGACGAGACGAATGAACCAGACCGAGAACTTCGATGTGGTGGTGGTGGGCGGCGGCCCTGCCGGTGCAACGGCCGCGAACGATCTGGCCCGCGCCGGCCGCTCGGTGATGTTGCTCGACAAGGCCGGCCGCATCAAGCCGTGTGGCGGGGCTATCCCTCCCCAGGCCATGCGTGAGTTCGACCTCCCGGAGCACCTGCTGTGTGCCCATATCCACTCTGCCCGGATGATCTCGCCCTCCGATCGGGCGGTGGATATGCCCGTGGAGAACGGCTTCGTCGGCATGGTCAAGCGCGACGTCTTCGACGAGTGGCTGCGCGCGCGCGGCCCAGAGCGGTGCGGTGCGCCGCACCGGGGCCTTCACCGAACTGGTCCGTACCGACGACGGTCAGGTCATCGTGCGCTATGAGGTCGAGACGGGCGTCGGCAAGCCGCTGGTCCGCGAGGCCCGTGCCCGCTGTGTGATCGGTGCCGACGGCGCCCGTTCCCGGGTGGCGCGCCAGTGCGTCCCGGGGGCGGACAAGATGCCCTGTGTCAGCGCCTATCACGAGATCGTGCGCTCCCCCAAGGATGGTGAGAACGGTTTTCAGGCCGACCGCTGCGATGTCTATTACCAGGGCAAGATCTCGCCTGACTTCTATGGCTGGGTCTTCCCCCATGGCGACACCACCAGTGTCGGGGTCGGCACTGAGGTTGCGGGTTTTTCACTGCGCGAGGCCACCCGTGAGCTGCGCAAGGCGGCGGGGCTCGAGCATGCCGAGACGCTGCGCCGCGAGGGTGCCCCCATCCCGCTGCGCCCCCTTGATTGCTGGGACGACGGGCGCAACGTGGTCCTGGCGGGCGATGCCGCCGGCGTGGTCGCGCCGGCCTCCGGTGAAGGCATCTACTATGCCCTGGCCGGTGGGCGTTACGCCGCCGAGGCCGCCGAGGCCTTCTGCACCACCGGGAAGGTGAGCAGTCTCAAATTGGCCCGCAAGGGCTTCATGAAGGCGCACGGGCGGGTCTTCTGGATCCTGGGGATCATGCAGCGCTTCTGGTATTGCAGCGACAAGCGGCGCGAGCGCTTCGTGAAGATGTGCGCTGACCCGGACGTCCAGCGGCTGACCTGGGAGGCGTACATGAACAAGCGCCTTGTCAAGTCCCAGCCGGGTGCCCATCTGAAGATCTTCTTCAAAGACCTCGGGCACCTGTTCGGGATCGTCTCGGCGAAATGAACACGCGATGATCAGGCGGGGTGCGGCATGGCGCAGTGGTTCACCGGCGCCCGCTTCATCGACCTGATCCTGCCGGCCTGGAGACGGCCGCACGCTTTAGTTTTCCCGCGACTGAGCGGGCGTGACGTCCCGCCGGTGGCCCTGATTCTCAACCCGGCCGGCAGCGGTTCGCCGTTGCTTGGCGCGCGCGGTACTGACGGGCGCGCCCTGGCAATTGGCCGGACGCTGTTTCATGCTCTCCCTGGCGGCCCACCTGGCCGACCGGTGGTCACGCTGGCCGGGAGCGCCGGCGGGCCCGGCTGGAATGTCGGGTAGGACACAGATTTAGTTCGCAAAATAGGCGGCTACGAAGGTTCTTTCGGTCAACTGTCGTTATTTACCATGGATGTTGTCTTATCCCCGCCCCCGACGCGGAATTACCGGCTGACCAATGCGTCAGCTGCGGCGCTGGCGCGCACCGAAAATCCGGCCCTGCCGGATGTGATGCTGGTCCTCGACACCGAGGGCATCATCCGCGATGCGACCCTGTCCAACCTGTTCGCCGCCGAGGGTGTGGCAGACTGGATCGGAACAGCATGGGCGGACACGGTCAGCGAGTCCGACGGCGATGGTCTGCGGCGCATGCTGGAGTATGCCCGCGGCACCGGTGTCTGCGCCTTTCGCAACGTCACCCAGCACTTCCCCAGCGGGCTGCAACTCCCGGTCGAATACACCACGGTCCTGCTCGGCGGCCACACCGGGTTCCTCGCCGTCGGCAAGAACCTGCGCGCGGTGGCCGAGTTACAGTCCCGTCTGGTCGAGGCCCAGCAGGCCATGGAGCGGGACTACTGGAAGCTGCGCGAGGTCGAAACCCGCTACCGTCTGTTGTTCAATTCCTCGCGCGACGCGGTCCTGCTGCTGCGTGCCGCCAACCTGCGCATCGTCGACCTGAACCCCGCGGCGGCCCAGGCCCTCGGGATGACGGCGACCCACGTCAAGGGCGCCGTGGACCTGCGTTTCCCGGACGCACTGGTGGCCGGGGAGCGCGACCTCTTCGATGAGATGCTGCGGCGCATCCGCGAGCGCGGCAAGGCCCCCGGTGTCCTGTTCCGCCTGGGTCCCGCCCAGACGCCGTGGCTGGTGCACGCCTCCTTGGTGAGTTGCGCCCAAGAGGAGGTCTTGTTGGTCCAGTTGACCCCGGTGGTGGCGCAGCAGACGCTGGCCGAGTTGGCCGATCCGGTGCGCATTGAGGACCTGATCGAGGGCGGGCCGGACGGCTTCGTGGTCATCAACCACGAAGGCACCATCCTGCGCGCCAACCGCGCCTTCCTGGAGCAGGTGCAGCTCGGCTCGGAGACGGCCGTATTGGGCGAGCCCCTGGGGCGCTGGTTGGGCCGGCCGGGGGCGGACCTGACGGTGCTGCTGGCCAACGTGGTCCGATTGGGGGCGGTGCGGCTCTTCTCCACCGTGCTGCACGGCGCACTCGGCACCGAGGTCCAGGCCGAGATCTCCGCCGCCGGCCGCGGCGGCAAACAAGGCGGCACCATCGGTGTCTTCATCCGCGATGTGAGCCGGCGGCTCGCCGCCGGTGACCAGGGGCCGGGTATCGACGGCGTGATGGAGTCACTTACCCGGCAGATCGGCAAGACGACCCTGCGCAAGCTGGTGGACGAGACGGTTGCCGTGGTTGAGCACCGCTACATCGAGGCCGCGCTGGACCTCACCGGCGGCAACCGGACCGCCGCTGCCGAACTGCTCGGCCTGAGCCGCCAGAGCCTCTATGTGAAACTGGGTCGTTATGGTCTGGAGGACGAGGCCAAGGTAGCGGCCGACGCGACCGGTTGACCGGTCCCCTCAGGTGACCAAGGTGGCGGCGTCCTTAAGGTAGCGCTGCTGATATCCCGGCGATTGGGGTCTGTAGCGATGCTTAAACTTGCCCTCTTGCTGATCGGCGCCGGAGACCTGGGCCGTAACTGGCGCTGGCTGCTCGCCCTTGGCCTGCTGGTGACATTGTCCGGCGGTGTCATCCTCATTGATACGACCGACCACATCACGCTGCTGACCCTGGAAGGCTTCGGCTGGGGCCTGGTGATCAAAGGCTTGCTGCAGATCACTTTCGGCGCTCTCTCACACTGGGGAGCCGGTTTCCTCCTGTATGCCTTGACCGGCCTGGTCTCGGTGATCACCGGCCTGTTGATCGTGGATTTTCCCATGCAGGTGGACTTTCTGGCCTCCACCCTGTTCGGCGCCGCCTTCCTGATCAATGGCCTGTTCCAGTGCGCGGCGGCCTGGGTGATCCGCTTTCCCGGCTGGAAAATGGCCGGCCTGAGTGGACTTGAGCATTTGGCACTGGGCGCGGTGATCGCCTATGGCGGCTGGCAGGACGATCAGCATTGGGTGATTCCACTGTTGCTGAGCCTGGGTGCCATACTGTGGGGGCTGTCGATGATCACGACGGCGCTGCGGCTACGCTGGATCGACCGTAGCCCATTGAGCAGCGTGCCCTCACTGCTGGCCTTGCCGCAACTGTGGAGCGGTTTACTGAACCACCGGCTCGAGCGTTTTCGTGAACAGCTGCGCAGCGGCAATCTCGACACGATCGTCAAAGACATTGCCCGTCAGGCCGATGACCCCGCCGCGTCGCACCTGACGCTGTACATCTGGACGCCCACCGATTCCGCCGATGCTGGAACCGCCGAGGGGCCGCCGGTCATCCGGCGCTATATCGCGGCCGTCGATGCCAAGGGCACCATCTCCACCGGTCATTCGGCGCTTTTCATGCCGCCCGACATCTATCTAAGCCTTTACCCTCGCGATGATTTTCACCCGGCTGACACCTTTCTGGACGACCTGCGCTCACACGATGTCGAAGGCTATTTCTTCAGTTCCTATGACGCGGAAGTCGCCAGTTGGATGCCCGCCAATGTCACCTTGCAGTTCCAGCGAATCAAGCCCAATCAGTTGCGGTGGTTCTGGGCGCTCTTTCAGCGTGATTGCAGCTATAACCTGACCAACCGTAATTGCTCAGTGGCGGTCGCCCTGGCGCTGGACGTCGCCTTGGCAGGCAGTCTGGGGGGCCGTAATACACTATGGACCCTAGTCCGGTTGATGACCAGTCGCTCGTTATGGATTGCGGCCCTGGTACGGCGACAGGCAGAAGAGATGGTGTGGACGCCAGGTTTACTGCTCGACTACAGTCTGGCCATACACCGACTGGTCGAGGAGTCGGCCCACGACCCGCTATTCAGTCTCGCGGATCAGCCCCAGCCGGATTCGCCCGCATGACCACGGCAACCGCTTCGGCCCCCTCCAGTCACTGGCAGGACCTGCTGTATAAGCTGGCATTTTTTCTCGTCGAAGTATTTGCCGCGCTGGAAGTAACGGCCGCGCTGGTCGCCACTCCTCGCATTGGCCGGGCATTGGATCTACCGCAAGCCTACGACAGCTGGATCATCACCGCCTATCTCTATCCGATGGTCGCCGGCGCCGCACTCTTTCTATTGATAAACCGTCCTGTGCAGCGTGTTCTGCCCTCACGGATGTTCTTCCTCATCGGATTGGCGATCTTCGCCCTGGGCAATGCGTGTTGTTTCCTCGCCGATCAGGCGTCGGTGTTTTTCGCGGGCCGGGTCATACAGGGATTGGGTGCCGCTATGTCCTTCGGCGGGCAGTTGTGGACGGCCGGCGATTATCATCGCTCGCGGATCGTTGAGGTCCTCTTCTGGGGCGAGTGCGGTGGCGCGCTGGGCGTCATGGCCGGTCCGATGGTGGGCGGGGCTCTGACGCAATGGACGGACGATGGCTGGCGCTATGTGTTTGCCTTGCTCGGCATCCTGAGCCTGCTGACCCTGGCGGTCGGGGCGGCTGCACTCAACCGTATACCGCCGCCCGCCGCGGCGGACGCGCCGGGGCGCGACCCGGGCGCTCAGGGATTCGGGCCTCTGTTTTATCTGCTGGTGGTCAGTCAGATCGCGGTGTCGTCACTGGCCGTCGGCGCTGAATATCTGTTCTCCGACTACCTGCAACTGCGCCTGGGCAAGAGCGCACTGTTCGTCGGCGGGATGACCCTGATCGCCTCCTTGGGCATCGTGGTGGGCAGTTATCTGGTCTCGACCCAGGCCGGGGGCTTTGCGCGCCATACCCAGCGGGCGCTGATTGGTCTGCTGGTGTCTCTGGCGATACTGACCGCGCTGCTGAAATTCAACCTGCTGGCCATCTGTGCCGCGCCGATCTTCACCCTTGGCCTGGCCATGGGCTGGGCCAACGTGGCGATCTATGGCGCTATTGCCGAAGACTTGAATACGCAGAACTTCCTGGCCAGTTCGCTGATTTATTTGCTGGCCATGCAGCTAGGCAACGGACTGGGGGTACAGATCGAAAGCTGGGCGGAAAATGCGCAGGGCGATGTGATCTGGATTACCGCGGCCTTGATGATATTGCCCCTGCTGTTGCTGGCCGCGTTTCGCGGGGCGGGCCCGGGGCTGTTTTCCAAAGCCGATGCCACCGTCTGAGATATTCGATAACCAGTACCAACTTTCAGACAGCACCATGATTTATCAGCTAATCTTTCTCGGCCGCAGCAAGGTGTTGATTACTTTGCTGTTGGTTTTCCCCTTGGTCTCTGCCTCTCATGCGGCAAGCTTCGACTGCGCCAAGGCCGCTACCTTAGTGGAAAGCGCGGTGTGCTCCGACCCCGAATTATCGGCGCTCGACGATACGTTGTCGAAGGCCTATCGTCAGGCGTTAAGTGCTGCCGCTGCGGCCTATGAGATCAAGGGCAGCCAACGTGACTGGATGAAAAAGCGCAACACCTGCAAGGACGCCGTTTGCCTGAAGCAGGCCTATTCCCAGCGTATCGCTGCGCTTACGGCCTCAGACTCCTCTGCCTCTGCCCATGCCGATTGCACTGCGCAAGCCAAGGTTGCCAGTGACTTTATCAACGACTACAAGCGCTATAGCGATTTGCCGAACGATGACGGGAAAAAAGTCACTCCAGATATCTGGGTGCAACAAAATACACAAGTCACTGACGGTTTCAAACGGGCACACAAGAAGCTCGTCGGCAATGCCTATCAAGAGAGTGCGTCAGAAGAAGACGGGTTGGACGCCGATCCCATCTTTGATGCCCAAGACTACCCCGACCAAGGCTTCAAGGTGCTGCGCTGCGACGCCGCAACCAACTACGTGACGTTGAAGGGGATCGATCCGAATTTTGAGCCTGAGCCCTATGAGGTGACGGTCAAGACCATCAAGACAGAACAGGGATGGCTGGTCGATGGTGCCGGCGTCATTAATATTCCGAAAGACAAGCAGGCGCGCAGAGAGTGACATGCCCAGCGGGTTACGAAGCTCCCGCTTCGTAACCCTTCTCCGATGCTCCAGCGTCACCCGCTCAACCAGGGAACCATGATGCGGACCGCGGCCGGGTCGGAAAGGGCGCCCGGCAGCCCCAGTCTGGTCAATTGGCCCTGCAGTGGGAGGACGTTATCGCCGAATTACCGAAAGACGAGGACGAGTGGGCGCTCATCCTGAAGCGTCAAGGCACCTACCTGGAGTTCTATTGCGACTGGCCCGGCTAAGGGGCCTGGAGTTGCTTAGCGACCAACTGCCTTCGCTGCCTTGATACGGTTTCTCAGCTTACGACTCCAGCCAAACGCTGCAACGACGCCGAGGATTGGAAGTGGGCCGGGGACATGTTGAGTAAAGCTCATGCTGCCATAATCGCCATCATAGTTCCAGTATTGATTTCCGAAAGCATCTCCAATCCAGGGGCCGTACTTACCAGCAGTGGCGAGAGAATGTTCCAGCGGCACCACTAAAACCTGCATTTGCCATGGTGACAGCTCCACCGCTAACGGTGAAAGCATCAGCGATGCTCAAATCAGGCCGGCTACTGAAATTGAACACTTGGCCCAACATCGAGCTAAGCCCCACCCCCGGGTTAGTCACTATTGCAGTAACGCCAGACCCAGTGTTAACACCGTCGACCAGGCCGAAGATGGTACCGGTGATTGTTTGGGGCGTTGGCCCGCCTGAGCCGCCAGTAGCCGTCCATGACCAGTCAAACGCCAGGGCAGAAGCCGAAGAAGGACAGAGGGCCATCGCCACTGACACGATGGCGGCAGAGCCGATGCCCGTCAGTACACGTGGATTCTTGGTTGAATGCATAACCAGCTTCATAGTAATTGACACTCGGCGGTTCCAATAAGTACACGAGGTTCCTCAGCCGTCGCGCGAGTTCCTGATGGCGGGCCATTTCCTTGCCCTGGTGATCGGTCAAGGTCTTGCGCACGGCGGGCGGCACGGCGGAACTATGGATCTGAAGTTTCGGGCTTTTCCAGGGGGGGTACCAGCGGGGCGGGGGGGGCGCTGGGGGGATTTTCGAGGGCTTTGCCTAGCGCCGGCCAAACCCCTGAACAATCCTGGCCCCAAGTGCCTGGCCCTGGACCGCTTTTTGAACCCGGAAACTTCAGGAAACTTCAGAGATGGATGTTATCACCAAGAAATGCTCAATTCAAAATTCAAGACCGTGAATTTTCGTAAGGGGCTTTTCAGCGCTGATCTGGAGAGTTCGATGGTTAGTTGCGCTGTGGCCGAGTGGCTGCTATTGACGGCGGGTGCCCTGATCAAGCGCGCGACAGCCGTGAATTCCGGGTTTGTCTTGCCGAACGCAGGGGTCTATAGTGCGTTTTTTGCTTGGGGTGTTACGATGCCCAGCGTGCAGGCGGGTGCGTGGGGGACGATATCCGCGGTTACCTTTCAATGTGATTCATGGAGTTACGCCACTGCAGCTGCCGTTCCGGCCCCCCCTGCCCATCCTCGGCACCGTGGCGGCCGTCGGCTGGAGCCGTAAGCTGCGCCGACGGCCGCCACGGCCGCCCGCGCCGACACTGCCTGAAAACGGATAAGACCATGGTACCAATCGAAGCCAGCAATCTCGGATCGACCGGCTTGCTCTCATTCCGGCTGCGTTATGCGGCCTTTGCACTAGTGGGGGTCTTTACCCTTTCCGTGGTGGCCGGGCTGATCCCGCTCCACCTGGAGAGTCGTGACTGGTATCTGAAGCTGGCGGCCTTGCTGATCAACAACAGTCCGATCGTTCTTGCCGGTTTCTGTATCGCCTGGATTGCCATGTATGTCGATCCGGACGCCGACGCCAGCCGCAAGCTGTTCAGTCCCTTGCTGCTGGCCGGTCGGGTCTGTTTCTTGCTGTATGCACTGGTGGCGCCGATCCAGTTGTGGGGCGGGATGGCGTCCGCGTATGCGCTGTACGCCCAGGACGCCAGTCAATTGGAGCAGCTCGGGCAGCAAGTGTCGGCGGTCAAATCCCAAGTTCAGGCCGCCGCGACGCCGGAGCAATTGACCGCCATCCTCGCCGCAATCCCCGGCGCGCAGGATCGAGACCGCGCGCTGACTGAGCAGACGCTGGAGCAACGCAAGGAGAAGATCATCGCCGTGATGGGCACGGGGCTAGTCGGCGTGGAGATGAAACAGGGGCAAGCGCGTCGCGAGCGGATCGTGGCGATGGGCATCGAGAGTCTGCGCATCGTCTTGGTCGCGCTGCTGGTCGCGTTCGCCTTGCGGCGGATGATCTGGCTGAAGAAGCCGCCGCCGGTACCCACCGTCGGTTGATGATCCACCAAGCCATGCGGCGCCTGGCCTGGTCGCCGCGGGGGCTGTGGCTGCTGACGGCGGTTTTGGTGGCGCTGAATAGTGTCGCCACCGGCTATTATGCGCAGGGCCTGCGCCTGGCCTTGCTCTCGGGCCTGGTATGGGGCGGGGCGGCCATCAGCATGGAGGATCAGCTGCCCTGCCTGACCCCGCGGCCGAGCCGCTTCGGCTTTTTGCTCGGCTCTGTCTTGCTCCTGGCCGCCGGTTATCTCAGTGCGCAGTCGGCGCTTGCGGACTTGGTGGTCTATGGGCTCGCCCTGCTGCAGGGCTTAAGTCTCGCCTTGCTGTGCGAGGCGCCCCGCCGGCTGGGCCGGTTCCGCGATTCGCTGATCGTACTCGCCTGTTTGCCGATGGCCTTGTTGCTGCCGCGCCTGCTGCCTGACGATACACTCGCCCACGGCACCGCGCTGCTCGTTCAACTGGTCCTGTTGCTCTGTGGTATCGATGTCCGGGTCAATGGCCGCGAGGTTCTGTTGGAAGGTGGCAGTATCTATATTTCCGGGGCATGCAGCGGGACCGAAATCATCGGTCTGCTCAGCGTTGTGGCGGTGATCTTTGTGCTCGCCTTTCCCTTGCGGCAGCGCTGGCTGCGCGTGCTGGTGATCGCCTCAGCGCCGCTCTTCGCGATTGCGGGTAATGCCCTGCGCATTGCCTTGCTGGCGGCGATCAACGGCAGCGGCCTTTCCCGCAAGCAGCAATGGTTAGTGTTTTTTCATGAGGAAAATGGTTCACTGATCTTTGCCGCGCTGACGGTGTCTGTCTTTGCCTCGCTGTATCTGCGGACCCTGGAGCGGCAGCTCGCGGCCTCGGGGTCGGGCGATGTCTAGCGCGCTCCCCACGCCTGGTTTGCGTATTGGCCTGGCCGTCATGGCGACACTGTCCCTGCTGGCGCTGCTGCACACGCTGTTTCGCAGTGGTGCGCCCGCGGCCAATGACGCGCCGCTTGGCGTGCTGGCGGTGCCTGGATATCGGCTGGACCCGCTGCCGGGCGGTCCGCCCGGGGTGGGTCGCGACGATTCACACAGCCCAGTCACCCGGTATGCCGTCACGCCGTTAGTGGGGGATGGCGGGTCTCTCACGCTCACCCTCATGACGGTGCGCAGCCGCCGCCACGAGGGCTTTGAGCTCAGCGCACTCGCCAGCCAATACCCATCCCTCCGGCTCCAGGGCCAGCAGACGCGCTCCATCAGCAACGGCCAGGCGCCGCCGGTGGAGCTGGCGATCGGTCTGATCGGGGAGGCCCAGGCACTGCAGACCTGCATCGTGCGGGGCGGCCGAGCCGCGGTGACCCGGGACCAACTCTTCAATTGATTGACCTGGAGCGCCAGCGTGACCCGCGGCAATGGCTCAGGCAGGCGCTGGGGTTGGACCCTCAGTCGCGCTGGGAATGCCTGCTGATCTCAATCAGCACCGCAGCGCATCCAGCCGCGCAGGCGCAGTTGCTGACCCTGTGGGCGGGGGTTTATCAGTCACTCCAGACCAGGCGGCCCGTCCTCTGGCCCTTTGCCGCGGCCCCAGCGGGCGGGCGTCAGGCGGGTTGAGGTCGGGCGCTACCAAAGGCGTCGGGGCGCAACGGCCGCTCGGAACGCAGGCTTGTGGCTCGTGGTCTCGGTGTTGTAGGACCTGAATCCGCGAACTTTTCGACGTACAGCGGATGCCGCTGGTGTTGGACCCGGATGGTGCGCCTTAGCGACCGGTGTCCCGGCCCGCATGACGGATCGGCGCCAGGTCCGCCGCATCCTCCGGGGTATTGAGGTTGGCAAAGCACCCCGGCCGGTTGCTCAAGTCGGCGAGGGCGACCCGATGCCGGGCATACCACAGGGTCGGCTTGCGCTCACCGGTGTCCAGAAAGGCCTCCAGATCGGCGGCCAGGGCGACCGGGAGCAGGGCATGGACCGGCTGTATCCGCCGGCCGTCGGTGGCCACCGCCAGTTCGCCCCTCTGATCGTGCAGGGCCTGAACGAGCCGCGCCACCAGGTCGGGCGCGGGGTAGGGCCCGTCGCAGGGCAGGGTGACGATCCAGTCGGTGCGGGCCGCGCGCAGGGCGCTGCGCACACCGGCGAGCGGTCCCTGAAAGCCCGGGTCCAGATCGGTCACCACCGGCAGGCCGTAGCCGGCATAATGCTCGAGATTGCGGTTGGCACTGATCAGTAGGGTGCCGACCTGCGGGGCGAGCGCGCGGATGACCCACTCGACCAGCGGCCGGCCGGCGAAGGACCACAGCCCCTTGTCCTGCCCGCCCAGGCGGCGCGCCGCGCCGCCGGCCAGGATGACGCCGGTGATGGCCGTGCGGTTAGGGTAGGGGGGCTGCATCCGGCGATGATCCCAGAACGCACCGGTGCGCCGCAAATCGTGCAAGAATCGGTGCCGGGCCGCGGAGGTTCGCGCCTGGGAGCGCCGACATTCTGTCGGCGAGAAGTGGTCGCATTGCGCCGCCCTGCCGGGCATGGGAGCATGCGGCATTCCCCTTCACCCCGCGCTGACACCGCCGCGAGTCGCCCGAGGTCACCATGACCCGCCCCCCCAAGACCCCGATCCTCGCGCCCTCCGGGGTACACGCGGCTGCCCCGCGCGATACCAACCGCCGCGCCGCCACGCTGCTCGCCTGGCTGCGCCGCGGCGTGCCGCCGCTCCTGATCGTCGTCACCGCCCTGGTTGCCTGGTACGAGATCAAGGGCTTCAACGTCAACGCGTTGCTCAAGGGCGTGCGCCGCATCCCCTTGGGCTACCTCCTGGGGCTCCAGGCTCTGGCCCTGGTCGCGGTCTTCGAGATGGTGCTCTACGACTGGTGGGTGAGCCGGTGGCTCAAGGTGCGGCTGGCGGCGGACCGGCTGATCCGCTATAGCTGGGTCGCCAATACCACCAACAACCTGATCGGATTGTCCGGGCTCGCGGGCTCAGGCATCCGCCTCCTGCTGCTGACGCGCGACGGGGTGGCGACCCGTGTCGCCTCGCTCTATTCCGGGGTGATCATGTTGGCGGCGCCGGTGGGGCTCGCGGTGCTGGTGCTCGTGACCCTCGCCCTGGACCAGACCAATTTGGCACCGCGCCTGCTGCCGCGCTGGGCGGTGCTCGGCATCCTGATCGGCTATGCCGCCTATCTGCCGGTGTTCCTGACCCTGGCGGCAAGCCCGGCGATCCTGCACCGGGTCTTGAGCGGGACCGCCCGCCTCGGCCTCACGGGGGGGCTGACGCTGGTGGCGATCTCGGTGCTGGACTGGCTGCTGGCGATACTGGTCGCCTGGTGTTGTTTGACGGCCTGCGGCGCCCACCTCACCCCGGGTCCCTTCCTTGCGGCCTTCACCTTCGCGGCCACCCTGGGTGTCTTGAGCCTGATCCCCGGGGGACTCGGGGTCTTCGATGCAGCCCTGTTGGTGATGCTGACACGGCTGCGCGTCCCCATCGAGACCGCGGCGGCCGGGCTCCTGATCTTCCGCCTGGTCTACTATCTGGTGCCCTGGCTGATCGGGCTCACCCTGCGCACCGGCCTGCTGGCCCGCCCCGCGGCGCCGATCGTCGCCCGGCTGGCGCAGCTGTGGCAGAACAATCCGCTGGTCGGGCTGCTGCGCCTGCCGCTGTATGTCATTGCTTCCGTCGGGGTGCGCCTGCTCGGCCTACTGATCTTTGGCACCGGGCTTTTGCTCCTGGCCTCCGCCGCCCTGCCGGCCCTGGAGGATCGGGTGGAGCGCCTGCTTACGGTGCTGCCGCTGCCGGCGCTCGAGCTTTCACACTTCCTATCGGTGGGGGTGGGGGTACTGCTGATCGCCCTATCGCGGGGGATCGACCAGCAGGTGCGCAGTGCCTATCGGGTGGCGATGCCGCTACTGTTGGCCGGGGCCTTCCTGAGCGTGCTCAAGGGGGCAGCCCCGGAGCAGGTCCTGTTTCTGCTCGCGGTGGCCGGGCTCTTGTGGTTGCGGCGCGATGCCTTCTATCGCGTCTCCTACCCCTTTCTGGGTCGGCGCAATCTGTTGTGGTTGCTGGCCCTGGTGGCCAGCGTCTGCGCCTATGTCCTGCTCGGCCCCTGGTTGCATGGTGAGTCCATCACCTGGCGCGGGGTCTGGTTCCAGTCGCAGCCGCACCGGCACGTCGCCCTTTATCTACGCTCTGTACCGTTCGCGGTGCTGGCCCTGGTGGCCTGGCTCGCCTGGGGGATGTTCCGGATGCCCAAACCGCAGTTCCCGCCCACCGATGCCGCCGCCCTTGCCCAGGCGAGGGACTGGCTGGAGGCCAACCGCGGCGGCACCTTCGCCCATCTGCTGTTCATGGGCGACAAGCACCTGCTCTACGCGGCGCAGCAGCGCTGCCTGATCCAATACCGACGCATCCGCGGTCGCCTGGTGGCACTGGGCGACCCGATCGGGGACCCGGCGGCCTTTGGACCGGCCGTGGTGGAGTTCCGCGACCTGGCGGACCGCTACGACCTGGACCCGGTCTTCTACGAGGTCGCCCACGAGCACCTGCACCTCTACCACGACGCCGGGTTTGCGCTGTTCAAGGCGGGGGAGATGGGCCAGGTGCCCACTGCTGACTTTACACTCTCCGGCCGGCGCAACCAGACGCTGCGCACCGGGGTCAATCGCGCGATGCGCGACGGCCTGAGTGCGGAGCGCCTGGAATCGCCGCTCGACGAGGCCACCTGGGCGGCTCTCGCGGGGGTCTCCGCCGCCTGGCTGCGCGAGCGGGGCGGGGGCGAGAAGGGTTTTTCTCTGGGCGCCTTCGACCGGGACTACCTGGCCCGCTCGCGACTGTATGTGGTCCGGCAAGGACCGCGTATCATCGCCTTTGCGAGTCTCACCCCCTCCTATCTGGGGCGCCTCGAGCTGGGGGTGGACCTGATGCGACAGGTGCCCGACGCCCCGACCGGCACCATGGACTTTCTCTTTACCCGGATGATCGAATGCGCCCAGACCGAGGGCTACACCTGGTTCAACCTGGGCATGGCGCCCTTGAGCGGCGTGGGCAAAACCCGCTATGCCCGGGCGGACGAGCGCCTCGCCGGGCTGGCCTACGCCTCCGGCAGCCGTCTTTACAACTACAAGGGCGTGCGCAGCTTCAAGGAGAAATTCCATCCGGTCTGGCAGAGTCGCTATATCGCCTATCCGCTGTATCGGCCGCTGCCCACCTTGCTGGTGGATATCGCCGCCCTGATTGCCGGCGGGTACCGGCAGATCCTGATCAAGCCCTAGCCTAGCCCGCATCGCTCAGAGCATCACAGGCAATGGACGCGATGGTGCCGGGCGGGGCGACTCCGGGCAATGGTTGCGCCGCGACGCGGGCTTTGACAATGGAGGCCTTGATCATCGTTCCGGCTGCCGAGGCGGGACGGTTGGCCGTCAGGCCGACCGACTGGGAGCGCCGCACCCCAGTGCGGCCCGGCCCATCCGCAGCACGCAACGCCGCGACCGCTTGCGAGATCGCGCCGCCTTGGGGTGCGGCGCTCCCAGTGGCCGGGCCGGCAGTCCCTATCAAATCACACCAAGACCCGCGAGAGGGCACTCAATCCATGTTATCTGTCAGCCGCCTGTCCGTCGTCCGCGACCTCCTCTGCCCGCTGATTGCCCTGCTATGCACCTTGTCACTGGCCCGCCCGGCCCTCGCCGGGGTCACGCAGGCGCAGGTCGCGAGCCCCTTCGGGACCATCCATCTGGTGCGTCCCGACGGCGCGGCCAAGGGCCTGGTGCTGTACCTGCCCGGGGTGCGGGGCTGGGATGCGCGCGCCACCGCCACCGCGCGGGAGGTCGCCGAACAGGGGCATCTGGTCGCCGGGCTCGAGTGGTCGGGCCAGGCACCGGCGACAGGGGACGGCGCCCAGTGCCGGGACCTGGGGGATGAGTTGAACCGTCTGGCCCACTGGGTGGGCGAACGCGAGACGCTGCCCAAGAACGCACTGCCCACGGTGCTTGGGGAGTCGGAGGGTGCCGCCATGGTCTATGGGGCATTGCTGCAATCGCCCACGCACCGCTTTCACGCCGCGGTCACCCGGGGGTTCTGTCCGCGCTGGCCGGTGGTGGCGCCGCCGTGCCGACGCGAGGGACTGACCGATGCAGTGGTCCAGGACGACCGGCTCCTGCCCGCCGCGCGGGTATCGGCCGCCTGGTTCCTGTTCGAGGGCGGTACCGATGCGGCCTGTCCCGCAGACCAAGTCGCCGCCTTTGCCAAGCAGGTGGGGAACGCCCGGGTATCGGTCGAGCGCGCCAACCCCGTCCCAAGCGGGTCCGGGGGCGCCGCCTTGAGCCCCATGGCCTCGCTCATGCAGTGGCTCGATCCGCGGATCCACGACCAGATTGCCGAGGGCGCGGCCGCGCAGGACATTGCGGGCCTGCCCCTGATCGAGGTCCGTGCCCCCCATGAGGACCCCAAGACCTTTGCCGTCATGCTCTCCGGTGACGGCGGCTGGGCGGCCATCGACCGCGGGGTGAGCGCCGAACTGGCCGCCAAGGGGATCAGCACCGTCGGTTGGGACTCGCTCAGTTATTTCTGGAAACCGCGCACCCCGACCGAGACCGCCGAGGACTTGGCGCAGGTCGTGCGTCACTATCTGGATGCCTGGCACAAGGAGCGGGTGATCCTCATCGGCTATTCCTTCGGCGCCGAGGTGTTGCCCTTCTTGGCCAATGGCCTGCCCGCGGACCTGCGCGCCCGGGTGGCGGGCACCGCCTTCTTAGGTCTCGGCCGGACCGCCATGTTCGAATTCCACCTGACCGACTGGCTCAACACCGGCCGCGGTGCCGAGGCCCTGCCGGTGTTGCCGCAGATGCAGGCACTGGGCTGGACCCGCGGCCTGTGCGTCTACGGTGAAGACGAGGAGGAAAGCCTGTGTCCCGCGCTCAGCGGACTCGGGATCAAGGTCCACAAGGTCTCCGGCGACCATCACTTCGACGGTGACTACCCGGAGGTAGCCGGGCTGATCCTGGAGTCCTTGGCCATCCCGTGACCCCGCCGACCGCAGCCGACCCGTAATGCGCGCTCCCGACCAGCGTCTGGACGCTGATTTTTATGTTGGAACCAATAATGATTTCCAGGCATCTTCAAAAGCTCCCGCTGCGTGTCACCGTACCGCTGCTGTTGGCCTTACCGATCCTTCTGACCGCCGTAGTCATCTCCCTTATCTTTCTTACCCATAGCCATGCCGCCACCCAGCGACTTGCCTATGACGAACTCGCGCAGATCCACCGGGAGATCCTCGACCAGACCGATGCACTGTTGAGCCAACCTCAGCGGATCAACCAACTCAACGCGAACCTGATCAGAGACGGCCTGCTCGATCCCACCCGTCCGCGCCCCTGGGCCAGGGTCTTGTTGGAGGAGGCAAGCACCGCCACAGGCATCACCGGTATCGACTGGGCAAGCACCGCGGGCGACGCCATGACGGTGTCCCGCTACGTCGGCGATCGGGAGTATACGCTGGCCATCAAGGACACCTACAGCCATGGCCTACTCGAACAGTTTGCCGTCTCTCCCGCCGGAGAGATCGCCGGGGAACCGCTGGGGGCGGTTCCCTACGAACCGCGCCAGCGCCCCTGGTACATCGCCGGCCTGGCAGCGGGGATGCCCGCCTGGAGCGAACCTTATACCTGGATCGCGAAGGTTGGCGCGCCGCAGGAGACCCTGGCCATCGCCTATAGCCAGCCATACCGGAACCCATCCGGTCACGTTCTCGGTGTCTTGGCGGCAGAAGTGAGCCTGGAAGAGATTTCCACCATGCTGAACCGACTCCAGATCGGGAAAACCGGCCTGGCCTTCATCCTGTATGCCGACGGCCGGCTCGTGGCACGCTCAACCGGTACGCCGATCATTGATGCGGTGGGTCGCCCGGTCCTGGCGTGGAACTCCGCAGATGCTACGGTCGCCGCCGTTGGCGCGTTCTTGAAGACCACGCTCGGATCGCTGGACCCACTGAATCATTCCGCTCAATACGCAATCGCAATCGCCGGCCACAAACAACTGATCAAGGTCTCGCCGCTTCACCATGCGACCGGGCTCAACTGGCTGGTCGTGACGGTTGTACCGCAGGCCGATTTCCTGGCCGACATCGAGATCGGACGTACGATCGCGATCGCGGTTGCAATTGCGGTCGTGCTGCTCGGCCTCGGGCTGGGCACGCTGGCGGCGAAGGCCATGACGGCGCCCATACTCTGCCTGGTGGATCATGTGCGCAGAATTGGTGCCGGTGACCTGGAGACCCAGGTGGCGCTGACTGAATCGCCAGAACTGACACAGCTCTCTGACGAAATCAATGCCATGACAGCCGGTCTGCGTGATCGCCTGCGGATGCGCCAGTCGCTTGCCATGGCCATGGACGTACAACGCAATCTATTGCCGCAAGAGACCCCGGTCATCCCTGGCATCGAGGTGGCCGGGCATAGTACCTACTGCGACGAAACCGGCGGGGATTATTACGACTATTTGGAGCTGTTCGACCTCCCGAAAGATGCGCTAGCGGTGGCCTTAGGTGACGTGACCGGCCACGGGATTGCCGCGGCTATGGTGATGGCTACGGCGCGCGGCATTCTGCGCAGCCGCTCGCGAGATCATGGCTCGCTGGCCGATCTGTTGAACCACATGAACGACCTGCTCATCGACGACAGCGACAGCGGACGCTTTATGACCATGCTGCTGATGGCGATCGATCCCATCCGTAGAGAAATGCGCTGGGCCTCGGCCGGTCATGATATGCCGTTCATCTACGATCCGGCGGTCGGACACTTTACTGACGTGGATGGGGGCGGCATACCGCTGGGGATTATGGCGGATCGCGGTTATGAGGAGTTCATACTGGAGAACATCGCCCCCGGGACGATTTTCCTGGCCGCCACCGATGGTATCTGGGAGACGACCAACAGCAACGGCGAGTTCTATGGCAAGCAGCGCGTTGCCGAGGTCATACGGCGGCATGCCGGCGGCAGGGCCGAGGAGATCAGCGCCTGCCTGCGCGAAGAACTGGAGGCATTCCGTGGCGACAACCTGCAGACCGACGATATTACTCTAGTGGTCGTGAAGGTGGCAGCCGTCTAGTACACAGACATGCCTGCTTTGCGTCGACATTATGATGGCCGATAATAAAGATTATGTAAATACATGCGGCAAATCAGCGTCCCGACCTGCAACGCGACCCGCTGATCACCGTCGGGGCGTTTAGTTTGGTCTTCGGTCCGCCCGGGACCGCCGCACCCCAGTGCGGCGAAACCTCGCTAGTCATCGCAGCGCTACCGTGTGGCGCGAGGCCGGGCCGCACTGGGGTGCGGCCCCCCAGAGTCGATGGTCGAGTGACCCAAAATGGGTATGCTGCGACTAGCCAGCAATCGCATTCGGGCGTTAGATTCACAAACCGGTAAATTCGCCCGGATCACGCCGTAGTCGCGTCGTTGATCGTGATATCGAGCGCTTGGGGCGGTTCAGTTTGCCAAAGGATGGCCCGTACCTTGGCGGACCTGTAAGACGCGCCGATGACCGACGACGAAGCCACGGGCAGCATGCCAGCCGTCGTCCCGCGGCCGGCATGCTCAGTGGCGATTGATCATCGCCCGCGGTGCTCTTGTATGATGTCGGCAATAACTAATCGGAGAACAACCATGTCCAATGTAACTGCGCAGGCGCAAGGGAGCGCGAATCGCGGTTTCCCATCACTGGCCGAACTGGAATCGCGGACCCGGCGCGCCGATTTTTGGGTCTTTGGCGCCATGCTGGCGCTGGCGTTGGTGGGCGCCGGGGTGTCGGAGGTCGAGGAAAAAGGCAGGTTCCTCTGGTTTTACTGGTTTGGCGTGGTACTGGTTTATGCCGGGATCAGCGTGGTACGGGCCTGGCTCAAGGCCAAGCAGCAGGCGCAACCCGTGTGGCCGATGATTCGCACCGAGGTCCTCCACTGGCTGGGTGCCCTGATTGCGATCAAGATCATCCTGCTATTCGAGGCGACTGGAATCACCGATCGGGGGGCAGCCTCCGTTTACTCACTCCTGGTCCTGGCAGTATGCAGTTACCTGGCCGGGGTGCATTTCGACTGGACCTTCATGCTGCTCGGTGGAATCCTCGCAGTCATTGCCGTGGCGATCGGGTTCTTGGACCAAATGTCGGTCTTCCTGGTGGTGTTGCCACTGTCCGTCGTCGCGCTCTGGATCGTCTTTAGGTATAAGTTCGCCGCGGCGCGACCGGTGTCCTAGCGGTTGACCTGCAACAGTGCCGCCGCGGGGCGCCGGCGCGATACGATTGATGGGCGGTAACATGCCCTCCCCCCTGTGCCGTCTAACATCACTTGGAGCCGATTGACATGTCCGATATCGAAATTGCCCCGCTGCCCGCCGCGCAGATCGCCCTGTTCGGAGATCTGCAGAAAAACTGGGGCTGGCTGCTTGGCCTTGGTGTCCTGTCCATCGTGCTCGGGACCATCGGGCTCGGCGCCAGCTTCAGCTTGACCCTCGTCACCGTTCTGTTTTTCGGTTGGCTGCTGCTGGTCGGCGGGGGTTTCCAACTGGTCGGCGCCTTCAGTTGCCGGGGCTGGCGATGCGTGTTGGAGCACGTGCTTGCGGCCGCCTTGTACATCCTGGCGGGGTATTTGATCGTCCAGGACCCACTGCTGGCCTCGGGCACCTTTACCCTGATCATCGCGGGCGTCCTGGTCGCCGTCGGGCTGCTGCGCATCGTGATGGCCATCCAACACCGGGGCTCACCAGGATGGGTCTGGGCGGTGCTCGGCGGGATCATCTCGATGCTGCTCGGTGGCGTCATCTTTGCCCAATGGCCGGTGTCGGGGACCTGGGTCATCGGGTTGTTCGTGGCCGTCGAGCTATTGCTCAATGGCTGGGCGTCGATCTTCGTCGCGCTGGCCGCGCGTCGCGTGAGCAAGGCGCAGGCACCAGCCGCCGGCAGTGCAGCCGCGGCGACTTGAGCCACTGACCGGCCCGGAAGCGGGCCGGTTACCCCCCGGCGGGGCACACCCCCCACCAAGCCCCAGATCGGAGCGCATCATGTCGATCCGCCTGTCCGCCTGGCTTGCTGCCATCCTGCTCGCCGCCGAGATCGGCGGCATCTGGATGCTGGCCGACGCGGCAACCAAGCCGCCGTCTGTGCCGGTCCCGCCGGTGGATCAGACGACACCGATCCGCTACGACCGGGACATCCAGTCAATATTCAACCGGCGCTGTATCGCGTGTCACGGCTGCCTGGGCTCGCCCTGCAACCTCAAGCTCGACTCATTCGCGGGCGTGCAGCGCGGCGGCTTCGGCCTCAACCCCTATGCCAATCATATTGAGGCCTATCCGCGCACCGATATGGATGCGGCCCCCACGCTCGCGGCGTGGCGCCAAATGGGCTTCTACCCCGTGCTGGCCGACGCCGGAAGGCCCCGGGAGAACGTGGACGGTTCGCTGATCTACCGCTTGCTGGCCGCCGGTACCGCCTTCAATCAGCCGGGGTTCTCACGCGCGGCGCTGACCCCGGTCTATGCCAACCGCTACGCCTACAGTTGTCCCTCCACCCCGGCCGCGCTCGGCGCGCAATTGGCGCAGAACCCGGCCCGGGGGATGCCCTTCGGGCTGCCGGCGATCGAGCGCAAGGACTTCGACACCCTGACACGCTGGATCGGCGCCGGCGCCCCGGGTCCGAGCGACGAGGAGCGGCAGGCGGCCGAGCGGGTCGCCCAGCCGGCAGCGGTGGCGCGCTGGGAGGCCTTCTTCAACGACCCGGACCCACGCCACCAACTGGTCTCCCGCTATATCTTCGAGCATCTCTACCTGGCAGCGATCGTGCTGGATGAGGAACCGGGCGCGCACTTCCGGCTGGTGCGCTCCTCGTCCCCGCCGGGTCAACCGGTGACCGTCATCGGTACGGGTCTGCCCTACGACGACCCCTATACCTACGCCGGGGTCAAACGCTTCTGGTATCGGCTGAGCAAGCAAACCAGTGCACCGGTGCAAAAGAACCTCTTCGTGTGGCGGCTCAAGCCCAACGACATTGCCCACCTTGATGAGCTGTTCCTGGGGGCTGATGCCCATTGGGACGCTTCGGCCCCGCTCGACGCGCCCTGGGGGATCGGCAATCCCTTCAGCGTCTTTCGCGCCATCCCCGCGCAGGCGCGCTATCGCTTTCTGCTGGAGAATGCGCAGGCCGTCACCTCCGGTGTGATTTATGGCCCGGTGTGTCTGGGGCAGACCGCCACCTACGCGGTCAAGGATCAGTTCTGGGTCTTCTTCCTCGACCCCAAGGCCGATGTCTCGGTCCAGGACCCGGAGCTCGGGCTCTCCACCTGGAACACCTTCATGGACCGCTCGATCTTCGGCGACGCCGCCTATGTGGATGCCTACGGCAAGGCCCTGGCGAAGTTACGGCCCCAAGGCTGGTCGATCGACGCCATCTGGGACGGCGGCGGCCAGAACCGCAACGCCTGGCTGACGGTAATGCGGCACCAAACCAATGTCTCCGTGGTCCTGGGGCGCCAGGGCGGCACCCCGCGCACCTATTGGTTGATGAGCTACAGCGGGCTGGAGCGGATGTACTATGACACGGTCGCCGGCTTCAAATATTGGGGGGGCGATCTGGGCAAGCTTACGACCCTGCTCTTCTTCAACTTCCTGCGCCAGGAGTTCGAGGACAACTTCCTCCTGCTCCTGCCCCCGGGCAGCCGCGCAGCCGTCCGGCACACCTGGACCCAGGGCATCGGTTCACTGGGGCTGGACCTGATCCCCTTCGCCGGGGCCGCCCAACCGACCGGGGACGCGGGCGACGGCAAGCGGTCCCTGGCCGGGCTGGTCGAGCAGATCGCACAACATCTGGGCCCGCAGATCGCCGGTCCTGCGGACCTCCTCAACCCGGATATCAAGCCCGTAGTGGATCTGAAGACCCCCATCGCCGGCTTCGACGACTGGGAGCGCGCCATCTCCACCCTCACCGTGATCAAGGGCAAGGCATTCACCCGCTACCTGCCGAGCGTCACCCTGCTGCGGCTCAAGCGGGGCGCGCAGTCGCGGGTCTACTCACTGGTCGTCAACCGGGTCTTCAAGTCCCAATTCACCCTGCTCTTCCAGGATGGTGAGGCGGTGCCGGACCTCTATTCGCTCAGCGTCTACCCGACGATCATCAACGGCTTCCCCAATCTCTTCGTCGAGTTGGACATGGACCAGGCGGCGCCCTTCCTTAGCGCACTGAGCGCCGTCGCAAGCCCGGCCGATTGGGAGGCATTCAAGGAACGCTACGCCATCCTGCGCAACAGCGCCCGCCTGTGGCCCTTCTACGACTGGATCAATGACTGGAATTTCAGTCACCGCAAGGCCGAGGCCGGGGTCCTGGACCTGACCTATTACGACACGCCGGAGTGATCCGGTGCGGGTGCGAGCGCCTCGATCCTGGCCGCGGTGGCCAGCATATCGGCGCGTTGCTCCCGATTGAACTCCCGAAAGTGATCCTGTGCACTCGGTTGAACCCAATAGAGTCCCCGCTCGTCGCGGAGCACCAGGCCGCGTTTGCCGAGCTGCGCCAGCTTACGCCGCGTCGTCTCGTAAGGGACATTCAGGCAGTTCGCGAGCGACAGTACATTGCAGGCGCGCTGGGGATCGTCCCACAGGCTCGCATCCGGCTGCTCGAGCTTCATGACGGTGGCGAGATCGTCGTCGCGCTTGGCGGCACTTGGTGCCAGGGCCGTGACGTTGCGGTGGCCGAGTTCCCCGAGCAGGACGGCTTGCAGCAGGTCGCCGTCGAACGCCGGCGCCAGGGCCAACAGGTGCCGCAGGTTGTGGCCGCACAGATAGACCACGGCGGCAGCGGCCAATGGCGGCGCCAATGCCCTCGGCGCCGCCCAGCGGTTCGACCGGAACAATTCGTCGCCACGGCACGCACGCATGGCCGCCAGGGCATCCGCAGCGGACACGCAGATCCCAGCGCAGGCCGGGTCGGAGAGTTCCCGCAGTCGCGCCGCGGTCCAACGGAAATCCTCCAGCCGCGCCGAACCGCCATCGGCCCACAGGTAGTCGGTGAAACGCGGGGTGACGGTCAATTGGTCCTTGCCGTCGCGCTCGATCCAGCCAAAGCCCTGGAGTTGCCCGGCGGTGCGCCGCAGCGTCTCACGCGGCAGGCCGGTCGCCTGCTCGATCTCGCGCAGTGAATAGCTGCGCGGCGTTGGCCGCGTCTCCAGACCTAGGCCCTCCAGCACCACCGCGGCTGCACACGCAACCTCCGAATTCGGAGCGCACAGCAGCGTAGCCAGCCACAGCAGGATCGGCAGCACCACGCGCTCGGCGTGGCCATCGAAACGCGCGCGTACCGCGTTGAGCAGACGCAGGTGGTAACCGGCGCAGAGCAGTGTGAGCGGCAGCTCGGCCCGCGCAGCCGCGGGGTCGGACGGGACCACACCGGCGATTGCAGGACTCTTTGCGGACTCGGCACCCCCTGCGCCGCCATCGGTAGTAAAACTCATGGCAACTCCAGGTTCGATCAGGCAACGCTACGGGCCGCCCAGAGGCGGCCAGTCAGTCAAGCAATTGCAGCCGAACTTAGCATACGGATCGGGTTGCAGCAAGGGCACGCGACCGACCAGTGTACGGCCTATTCCCCCGGCTGTGATCACAATTCCGGCCACCGGTCGTCGCCGCAGCCCGTCGCGGCCTGGGGGCCGCTCCTACGCCGCAGGAGCGGCCCCCAGGCCGCGACGAGTACTAGTGACCAAGGGCGCTCCGCGATAGGCCCCTGGTCGCTGCCCCGCTCCACCGGTTGCAACACCACTTATCATTTCAGGTCTTGACCCATTCTGAGTAACCGAACGCTTGTCAGTCCCGGCGCACTTGGCTAACTTCTCTCCCAAGGTCACTGTGATCACAGCACCCGATGATAATTGTATCAATCGGAGCGCGGCGTGCTTATGACGATTACAACGCAAAGAGAACCATCACGATGGACAAGCCGACTGACGATGGCCGCGCGCAACGACTTTAATAACCAGGCCATCGCCGCCGCCGTGACGCAGGCCCATGCCCGGTATGGCCGAGCGCCGGGGGGGGCCAATGCGAGCTATATCCCCTATCTCGCTTCCGTCCCCGCGGCGCTCGCGGGGGTGGCAGTAGTCACGGTCGATGGCCAGGTCTTCGAGGCGGGCGACACCCGCTACGCGTTTGCCATTGAGTCGATCTCCGAGGTCTGCTCGCTGGCGCTCGCCCTGGAGCAACACGGATCGGATGAGATCGAGAAGCGGATCGGCGCCGACGCCGGCGGGCTATCGTTCCATTCCGTAACCACGCTGGAATTGCACGGTGATCGCCCGCTCGGACCCTTGGTCAATGCCGGTGCGCTGACGATGATCAGCGTGATCGAGGCGAACGACGCGCAGGACCGCTGCGCCCAGATCCTCGCCATGCAATGCCGGCTCGCCGGGCGCCGGATCGAGCGCTCGGACGAGGTCGACCAATCGGAACAGTCGACCAACTACCACATCCGCGCCCTCGCCTCCTTTCTGTATGCCGACGAGATCCTGTACTGCGACCCCAGGGAGGCGTGCGAGGTCTATGCGCGGCAATGCTCGACACTCATTAACTGTGCGGACCTGGCAGCAATGGGCGCGACGCTGGCCGCGGGCGGCGTCAATCCATTAACCAAAGAGCACGTACTGACGGCCCACAACGTGCCGCATATACTCGCCGAGATGGCGATGGCAGGGCTCTATAACAGCTCTGGGAACTGGGCCTCCACGGTAGGCCTACCGGGTAAGAGCGGCATGGGTGGCGGCATCCTCGCCGTGATGCCGGGGGTCGCGGCCATTGCCGGGTTCTCGCCGCCGCTCGACTTCAGCGGCAACAGCGTGCGTGGACAACTGATGGTGGCACACGTTGCGAAGGCCATGGGATGGGACCTGTACCGAGTGCCGGGCGCATGAGTAAACCCAGGGCGTTGCCCTGGTCTGATATGTTCGACCCCGTTGGGGTCGGTATGAAACATAGGGTGCAATTGGATACCAGGAGTCAAGCGTCACGTCCGATACTGATAGCGATGGACGGCGATGCGAGGCCGGACGTGACCGGGGACACGGAGCGTCTCATCAACGAGCGCAGCGATTCATCCAATGCGCCAAAATGTTCTGCAAACTCATGAAAACCGAAGGCTGAAACATGAAGAACAAAGCGTTTGTTAAGACGATGGCTGCCACCCTGGTTGCCGCAACCCTCGGATGGGGCACGGTCGCACAGGCCGATACCCAGCGGCCCGCGTTCGCCCCCGGCCTGATGCTCGCCGAGGCAGCGCAAGCGGAACACGCGGGCGTCAAGCTCTCGGATGAGGGCTTACAGGCATTACGGGCGATCTATGCGGCGCGCCTCGCCATCTTCGAGGGCCATCCAAAAGAGGCAGAGAAGCTGCTCGCCCACGCCAAGACCGAGCTTGAGGCGGCTAAGAAGACCGCCGCGCAACTCGCCTTCAAGCCGAAGAAGGCGAGCACCGACACCCTCATTCCGATCGATGCCCAATTGTCGGTCGCCGACGAGTTCGTCTACACGCCGGAGAAGGCGGCCCAGATTGCCAAGGTCAACGAGCATTTGAAAAAGGGCGAAAACAAGAAGGCCGTGGAGGTCTTGCGCGATGGCGGGGTCGCTGTCAATCTGACGGCCGTGCTGCTGCCGCTCGAACCCACCCTCAGTGCAGTAGAGAAGGCCACCAAACTGATCGGCGAGGATAAGTTCTACGAGGCCAACCTGGCGCTGAAGGTCGCCGGAGACGGCGTCATTGTCGATTCCCAGAGCTTCCTGGAGTGGTTGGAGGCCGAGCCGACGGCGACCAAGAACGGTTGATCGTTCGTGGCGGCGCCGTCGCGTCGTCGCTCATAACTCCGCCCAACCCATCCGTGACACCGCTGCGGCGGT
>CAILVI010000305.1 GCA_903837595.1 uncultured Thiodictyon sp. | reverse complement strand
TCGCGGCCGGGGGGCCGCTCCTACGACCGCGAGCGGGCGTGCAGGGCGTAGAGCACATCCTCGTCCGCGATGTGCTCGACCAGCCAGTCCTGGGTGAGGTCGAGCGCCCGGTCGGCCAGGTCCTGGCTGGGACCGAAGGTCGCAAGGTCCTCGGCCAGCGCATCCAGGCGTGCGAAGAAGGCGACATGCAGCGCCTGGTGGGCCTTGAGCGCCGGATAGTCATGCTTGCGCATGAAGGCCTCTTCGGCCTGGAAGTGGCTGTCGGCATAGTGGCGCATGAAGGCGAGCGCCTCCTGCACCCCCTGCTTGGCATCGCGGTCCAGGATCTGCTCGTAGAGGCGGTGGGAGGCGGCAAAGAATCCCTGGTGTTGTTCATCGATTTCGGGGATGCCGACGGAGTAAACGTCTGACCAGTCGCGTAGCATGGGTCACCTGTAGAGTTTGAAATAAAAGGAAATGATGGGGTCGTTTAAGTGCTCGCGCTGAGCACTCCGCTGCGCTCCAGCAGGACCTGCACCAAGAGCGGCACCGGCCGGCCGGTGCCGCCTTTCTCCTTGCCGCTCAGCCAGGCGGTGCCGGCGATGTCGAGATGCGCCCAAGGGAACTTTTTCGCATAACGGGAGAGGAAACAGGCCGCCGTGATAGCGCCGCCGTCGCGCCCGCCGACGTTGGCCATGTCCGCGAAGTTGCTGTCGAGCTGGGCCTGGTAGTCCTCCCACAGGGGTAGACGCCAGACCCGGTCCCAGGCGGCGACGCCCGCCGCCTGCAGCTCGCTGGCGAGCTGATCGTCGGCGGTGAAAAGCCCGGAGGCGTGCTTGCCTAGGGCGACCACGCAGGCCCCGGTGAGGGTGGCCAAGTCGATGACCACGGCCGGGTCGAAGCGCTCGCTGTAGGTGAGTGCATCGCAGAGGATCAGCCGGCCCTCGGCGTCGGTGTTGAGAATCTCGATGGTCTGGCCGGACAGACTCTTGACGATATCGCCGGGCTTGTTGGCGTCCCCATCCGGCAGGTTCTCGGAGGCCGGGACCACGCCGATCAGGTGGATCGGCAGGTCGAGTTCACAGGCCGCCTGGACGGCACCGAACACGCTGGCACCGCCGCACATGTCGTATTTCATCTCGTCCATGTCGGCGCCGGGCTTGAGCGAGATGCCGCCGGCGTCGAAGGTGAGCCCCTTGCCCACCAGCACCACCGGTCGTTGGGCCGCGGCGGCGCCCTGCCCGGCGCCCTGATAGTGAAACACGATGAGCTTGGCCGGCTGGCGGCTGCCGCGCGACACCGAGAGCAGGGCGCCCATGCCCAACTCCTCCATCTGGGCCTCTTCCAGCACCTCCACCGAGAGCGTGTCGAAGCGTGCGGCCAGGTCGTGGGCCTGGTCCGCCAGATAGGACGGCGTGCAGAGGTTGCCGGGCAGGTTGCCCAGTTCCCTGGCGAGCGTTACACCTTCGGCGATGGCGGCGCCGTGCCGCAGCGCCTGCTCGGCCTCATCGGACTCCTGCTTCTTGGTGACCCACAGGGTCAGGGTGCGCAACGGGGTCTTGGGGGCCTGCTTGTCGTCCTTGGTCTGGCTGTAGCGGTAGACCCGCTCGGCGGCGGTGGTCACGGCATCGCGCACCGCCAGATAATGGCTCAAGCCCTCCGGGGCGGCCTCCGCCAGGGTGGACAGGGCTTCGCCTGCATGGGTGCGCTGGAGCAGGTCCACCGACGCCGCGAGCGCCTGGCGGTAGGTGGCGCGGGTGGCCTCCTTGCGCTTGCCGCAACCCACCAACAGCACCCGCTCCGCCGCCACCCCGGGCAGGTCGTAGAGCATCAGTGTGCGGCCGGGCTCCCCGTCCAGGTCGCCCTTCTTCAGCAGTTCGGTGAGCCGTCCGCCGCTGGCCTTGTCGATGACCTCGCCGGCGGGTGCGAGTTTGCGCTTCTCGAAGACGCCCAGGACCAGGCATGGGGTCTTGTGCTTGGCGAGGTCGCCGGACTTGATCTTAAACTCCATCGGGGGGTACCTCAGGGACGGTTCTTTGGTGGGGCATTCGGGTTAGGATGCTTGCGGTGTTCGAGTCTACCGGATTGCGCGCCGGAGCCGAAGCCGCCGGGACCGGTCCCGGCCGGTCGGCAGTCATCAGTGGGGGCGATTGTGCGAGGAGACGGGCTGTGGGACTGAGAATTCTTGACCGCTATCTGGCGGGGGCCGTGATTGGGGGCACCCTCCTGACCCTCGGGGTGCTCCTGCCCCTGCTTGGGTTTTTTCTCCTGGCCACTGAATTGGAACAGGTGGGGGTGGGCGGCTACCGCTTCCAGGATGCCCTGATGTTCTCGCTGTACAGTCTGCCCCGCTATGCCTATCAGGTCTTTCCCATCGCCACCCTGATCGGTGCCCTGCTCGGCCTGGGCGCCCTGGCCAACCGCTCAGAGCTGGTGGCGATGCGCGCCGCCGGGATCTCGGTGGCGCGGATCACGGGGTCCGGGCTGATGGGCGGGGTGCTGCTCGCGCTGGGCGCCATGCTGATCGGTGAGGTGGCGGCCCCGGTTGCCGACCAGCACGGGCTGGAGATCAAGCGCGCCGCGCTCTCCGGGGAGGCGGCCCAACGGACCACGGCCGGTTTCTGGGCGGTCGACCAGGGGGCCTACATCAACATCCGCGAGATCCTCTCCGGTACCAGCCTGCACGACATCTTCATCTACCAGGCCGACAACGCCGCCGGGACGCTGATCGCGACCCATGCCGCGGGCGCGCGTTATCACGACGGTCACTGGGTCCTGGAGGACATCTCGCGTAGCCGGGTCAGCCAGGCCGGGGTGCAGGTGGAGCGCCTGCCCAATGCCGACTGGAGTTCACTGCTGAGCCCGGGGATTCTGGAGGTGGTGGTGGTGGATCCACGCATCCTGCCGGTCTGGGGGTTATGGAAATACATCAGCTTCATGACCATCAACGCCCAGGACGCGAGCAACTACGAGGTGATCTTCTGGGGTCGGCTCGTCTACCCCCTGCTGACCCTCTCCATGGTGCTGGTCGCCATCCCCATCCTGATCGGTTCGGCGCGCACCCGCGGCGCCGGGGTGCGGGCCTTTTTCGCGATCCTGGTCGGCATCCTCTATTACGTGGTGAGCCGCCTCTTCTCCTATATGGCGCTGCTGTATGGCCTGAGCCCGCTGGCGGCGGCCCTGGCCCCGCCGCTGCTGTTCATCACGGCGGCCTTGCTGTTGCTGCAAAGGGTGGGTTGACGGGGCGGATTTCTGATTTCTGACTATCTTCCGCTGTTGCTGGATCGTTCCGGCTGCCCTTTAAATCAACAATCAAAAATCATAAATCGAAAATCAACAATGAAACGTCTTCATCCCAAGGCCGATGGCGCATCGGCCGATATCACGGCCGAGAACATTGCGGCACTCAAGGCACTGTTTCCCGAGTGCGTGACCGAGGGTAAGGTCGATTTCGAGGTCCTGCGCGAATTGCTCGGCAGTGAGATCGAGGACCGCCCCGAGCGCTACAGCTTCAACTGGCACGGCAAGAGCCGGGCGCGGCGGATTGCGCAGACCCCGTCGACGGGAACGCTGCGGCCTTGTCGGGAAGAGTCGGTCAATTGGGATACCACACAGAATGTCTTTATCGAGGGCGATAATCTGGAAGCCCTGAAGTTGTTGCAGAAAAGCTATCACCAGCGGGTCCATGTTATCTATATCGATCCGCCATATAATACGGGAGGGGAGTTCATCTATCCGGATCGATATCAGGATAACCTTGAGACCTATTTGCAATATACCGGTCAGGTGGATGCTGCCGGGCTAAAGGTTTCAGCCAATACGGAGTCTGGCGGGCGCTATCATACCAATTGGTTGAATATGATGTACCCGCGACTAAAGCTTGCGCGAAATCTTTTGGTCCGTGAAGGGGTTATTCTAATATCAATTGATGAGCATGAATTTGCGAACTTGCGCAAGCTCGCCGATGAGGTCTTTGGGGAAGAGAATTTTATTGCTGAATTAGTCTGGGAAAAAACACGGAAAAACGACGCGAAGCTTTTCAGTGTTGGCCATGAGTACATCCTAGTTTACGCCCGTGACCTACAGCGCCTAAAAGACGCCAATACCACATGGCGCGAGCCGAAGCCTGGTGCCGCTGAAATCATTGAACAGTGGCGAAAGCTAAGGGTGGAGCATGGTTTGAATTTCACCGTCATGGAAAGCGCGTTGCGCGAGTGGTATAAGTCTTTGCCGATGGCCCATCCCTCAAGAAAACTGAGCCGTTATAAGCATATCGATGAAAACGGACCATGGCGCGACCGGGATATTTCGTGGCCTGGCGGGGGTGGGCCAAGGTACGACGTTCTTCATCCGACCACAGGGGTGCCGTGTAAGGTTCCAGAGCGAGGGTGGACGTTTGGCACACCAGAAGCGATGCAGCGTCAAATAGCGCTCGGGCTCATCGTGTTTCGCGAAGATCATACCAAGCCACCGTTCTGCAAAGCCCATCTGCTGTCCTTGCCTGAAGAGGACTACGGCCCCGAGTCTGAGGCGGATGAAGAAGATGAGGGCGAAGAGGATTCTGTCGTCGCGGGCCTGCAGGTCATGCCCAGTGTCATTTATAAACAGTCACAGGTCGCGACAAAATATCTTAGGGGCTTAATGGGGGACAAGATTTTCGATAATCCGAAGGACCACGAGGTGCTGGCGCGCCTGATTCGATATCTGGCACCTGCTGACGGCGTGGTCTTCGATTTCTTTGCTGGTTCATGCGCGACAGCAGAATCGGTGCTGCGCTTGAATGAAGCGGATGGTGGGACGCGAAAGTTTGTGGTGGTCCAATTGCCGGAACAGCTCGATCCAACAAAAAAGGAGCAGTTGCCGGGGTATAAGTTTTGCCGCGCTATCGGAATCGCGCCAAACATCGCTGAAATAGCGAAAGAGCGTCTGCGTCGCGTCGCCAATAGGATCGCGGCCGAAGCAAGTGCATCATTGGTGTCCGGATCGCAGCCGGACGCGGCTGTCAGCCATGATACCGGTTTCAAGGTCTTCAAGTTAAGCGCGAGCAACGTTCGGGCCTGGGATGCCGCGTTCGAAAACCTTGAGCCAGCCCTCCTCGACGCCGTCGAGAACATCAAATCCGACCGCACCGAGTTGGATATCCTCTATGAGCTGTTGCTCAAATACGGTCTGGACCTCGCCGTCCCGGTCGACGAGCGGGAGATCGCGGGCACGACGGTCTATGTCGTGGGCGGCGGGGCGCTGATCGTCTGCCTCGCCGATGGCATCACACTGGAGGTCGTCGAGGGGATCGCGGCGCTGAAGGCGGAGCTTACGCCCGAGATCATGCGCGTGGTCTTCAAGGATACCGGCTTTCCGGATGATGTGGTCAAGACCAACACGGTCCAGGTCCTGCGCCACGCGGGGATCGACGACGTGAAGAGCCTGTAGTCGGAGGTATCGCTATGACCGACCAGGCCGACGACGACACACCAGCCGCTGAGATCCCTTCAGCCCGTGGGGAGATCCTGTTCTATCAGACCGAGGACGGCGGCACCCGTGTCGCGTGCCGCTTCGAGGACGAGAGCGTCTGGCTCAGTCAGGCGCTGATGGTGGAATTGTTCCAAACATCTAAACAAAACATCAGTCTGCATCTCAAGAACGTGTTCGATGAAGGGGAATTAGAGCCGCATCGAGTCGTCAAGGATTACTTGATAACTGCAGTCGATGGCAAGGTTTATCGGGTCAAACACTACAACCTGGACGCGGTGATTGCGGTTGGTTACCGGATACGCAGTCGTCGCGGTACGCACTTCCGGCAATGGGCAACGCAGACGCTCCGTGAGTACCTGCTCAAGGGTTTCGTCATGGACGACGAGCGCCTGAAGAATCCCCCAATCGCCGGCTCGGGCGTGCCGGATTACTTTGACCAGCTGCTGGAGCGTATCCGCGACATCCGCGCCAGCGAGCGGCGGATGTACCTGCGCGTGCGCGAGATCTTCGCGATGGCCGCGGACTACGAGCCATCGTCAGCCGATACCACCCGTTTCTTCCAGACCATCCAGAATAAGCTCCATTTCGCCGCCACCGGACTCACGGCCCCTGAACTGATCCGTAGCCGTGCCGATCATCAGTTGCCCAACATGGGTCTGAGGAGTTGGAAGTCCGGTGAGGTGCGTAAGGGTGACGTGACCATCGGCAAGAACTATCTCAATGAGCCGGAAATCGACGAGCTGAATCGGATCGTCGTCATGTGGCTGGACTACGCGGAAGATCAGGCACGGCGCCGCAAGCAGGTGTTCATGCAGGATTGGGAGGAGCGGCTGGACGCCTTTCTCGCCTTCAATGACCGTCGCGTGCTGCCGGATGCGGGGAAGGTGACGAGGACGTCTGCGGATAGCTTCGCCAAGGAGGAATACGAGAAATTCGCGCAGCGTCGGCGGTCCTTTAAAGAGACCGAGGGCGAGCGGGCGGCGATGCAAGCGCTTGAGCAACTGGCACGCGATCTGCCGCAGCCGCGCGATGAATGTGACGATGGGAGCGAGATCTTGTGAAGATTCAATTTTCGGCGGACCTTGACTATCAGGCCGAGGCCATCGCCGCCATCGTCGCTGTATTCCAGGGCCAAGAGACCTGCCGGACCAATTTTACTGTGGCCTCGCTGACGGATCATCCGCAGATGGACCTGGCATTGGAGGGCGAGGAGAGCGATCTGGGGATCGGCAACCGTTTGCGGTTGCTGGACGAAGACATCCTGAGGAATGTCCGGGCGGTGCAGTTACGCAACGGATTGCCGCCGTCCGCGGCGCTCAATGGGATGAACTTCACGGTCGAGATGGAGACCGGCACCGGCAAGACCTATGTGTATCTGCGCAGTATTTTCGAGCTGCACCGTGCCTACGGCTTCACCAAATTCATCATCGTCGTGCCCTCGATTGCCGTCAAGGAGGGCGTCTACAAGTCGCTCCAGATGACCGAGGACCACTTTCGTGGGCTCTACGAGAATGTGCGGCTCGACTATTTCGTCTATGACTCCCAGAAGCTCAGCGATGTGCGCAACTTTGCGACCAGCGACAGCATCCAGGTCATGGTGATCAATATCGATGCCTTCCGCAAGAGCTTCACTGACCCGTCCAAAGAGGACAAGGCCAACATCATCCATCGGCCCCACGACCGAATGACCGGCAGCCGGCCCATCGAGTTCATCCAGGCGACCAACCCGATCGTGATCATCGACGAGCCCCAGAGTGTGGATACCACGCCCAAGAGCCGTCAGGCGATCGGCTCACTGAATGCGCTCTGCACCCTGCGTTACTCGGCGACCCATGTCGAGAAACACAACATGCTGTTTCGTCTGGACTCGGTCGACGCCTACGAGCGCAAGCTGGTCAAGCAGATCGAAGTGGCCGGGATCGAGGTCGAGGACGGCTTCAACCGGGCCTATGTGAAGTTGCTGGCGCTCGACAATCGCCACGGTGGCGTGCGGGCGCGCATCGAGTTGGACCTGCTGCAAAAGGGCGGAGCGGTGGCGCGCACGGCCAAATGGGTGCGTACTGGCGACGACCTGCTGGACCTGTCCGGCGGGCGTTCGGTTTACGACGGCTATATCATCGAGGATATCGACTGCACCCCGGGTAGGGAGTACATCAGCTTTACCAGTAAGCCTGACATCGTGCGGCTGAACGAGAGTATTGGTGAGGTGGACACGGACCATTATAAGCGCTTGCAGATTCGCAAGACGGTGCAGGCCCATCTGGAGAAGGAGCTGCTGCTGCGCCCTAAAGGAATCAAGGTGTTGAGCCTGTTCTTTATCGATCGGGTCGCAAACTATCGCGGTTACGATGAACAAGGCAATGCCCAGCCGGGCAAGTACGCACGGATGTTCGAGGAGGAATATGCCACGGAGATCAAGAAGCCAAAGTATGATAGCCTGTTTGGCGAGATCGACCGGGCCACGGCCGTTGAGGGAATTCACGACGGCTATTTCGCCGCCGACAAAAAAAAGGTCGCCGGGCGCGCCGTGACCCTGTTCAAGGAGTCCAAGGGCGAGGGCACGACGGCCGCCGACGAGGACGCCTACAATACGATCATGCGCGACAAGGAGTGGTTGCTGAGCTTTGATTGCAGGCTCAAGTTCATCTTCTCACATTCGGCCTTGCGCGAGGGCTGGGACAACCCGAACGTCTTCCAGATCTGCACCCTGAATGAAACGGCCTCAGTGATGAAGAAACGCCAGGAGATCGGGCGTGGATTGCGCATCGCGGTGAATCAGGCGGGCGAGCGCGTCTACGGATTCGACGTCAATCGGCTCACGGTGATGGCCAACGAATCCTATCACCGATTCGCCGAGCAGCTCCAGCGGGAGATCGAGCAGGAGACCGGCATCCGCTTCGGCCTGGTAGAGACCCACCTGTTCGCGAATATCCCGGTGACCGACGGTGCGGGACACACCGCCTATCTCGGCACTGAGGCGTCTGCGGCGATCTGGAACCACCTGTGCTCCAAGGGTTACATCGACAGCAAGGGGCATGTCCAGGATGCCTTGAAGACGGCGCTGAAGCAGAACACGGTGGAGCTTCCCGAGCCATTCCAGGCCCAGGCCGAACAGGTCCAGGCGGTCCTGCGCAAGGTGGCCGGCAACCTGAATATCCAGAACAAGGATAAAGGCCGGCCGGTCAAGCTCAATAAGGGCGTATTCCTGGGCGAGGATTTCAAGCGGCTGTGGGAGCAGATCAAGTACCGCACCACCTTCCGGGTCGAGTTCGATTCCGAGAAGCTGATTGAGACCTGTGCCACTGAGATCCGCGATCATCTCAAGGTTGGCCGGGCGCGCTTTGTGACGCGCACGGCCCGCATCGGCATCGACCGCGGCGGTGTAGCGGCCCAGGAGATTGCGGAGTCGGTGGCGGTGTTCGATGGGCGGGATTATCAGTTGCCCGACGTGGTGGGCTATCTGCAGAACGAGACCAACCTGACCAGGCGTTCGCTTGTAGCGATCATGATCCGTAGCGGTCGGCTGGCGGACTTCAAGAATAATCCGCAGAAGTATATCGAACAGGTTGCGGCCATCATCAAGCGGCAGATGCGGCTCTTCATCGTGGACGGGATCAAGTATCAGCGCATCGGCGATCAGCATTGCTATGCCCAGGAGCTGTTCGCGCAAAACGAGCTGTTCGGTTATCTCAGCAAGAATATGATCGCGAGTGCCAAGTCGGTCTATGACCATGTGGTCTACGATTCAGAGGTGGAGGAGGGGTTTGCCCGCTCCTTTGAGCAGAGCGACGAGGTGAAGGTGTTCGCCAAGCTGCCGGGATGGTTCAAGATCGACACGCCGCTCGGCAGCTATAACCCGGATTGGGCGGTGCTGGCACAGACCCATGGCCAGCAGCGGTTGTTCTTTGTCGTGGAGTCCAAGGGGAGTCTATTCAGCGACGCCCTGCGGCCCATCGAACAGGGTAAGATCGACTGCGGCAAGGCCCACTTCAAGGCGCTTGGAACGGAGGTTCAATTCACCGTTGCCAACAACTATTCGGCATTCAGCGGCGAGCTGACTGGGGCTTAGAGCCGGCGCTGCTGGCGTCGGCGCCAAGGGCGGCGCGCGGCACCGTCGCCGGGGTTGGGTAAATTTCGGAGCCTGCCCGGCGTTGTCGCGCCCCAGGCCCCATCGTCATGCGCAAATCGACCTTGCCCGGTCGTCGCGTGCTCGCCGCCCGGACCGCGACGCGGCCCTGGCCTCGTCGCGGCTGAAGCCGCTCCCACGGGGGGAGACTTCCCGAGTCGTCGCGGCCTGGGGGCCGCTCCTACGGGTGCGATGAATGCTCGATAGGAGCGTCGACCGGCAAACGGCTATGATGACCGCCTGACTATCCGCCATTCACCCGGAGCCCCCCCATGTCGCGCCGCAGACTGCCGATCGGCATTCAGACCTTCGCCAAGATCCGCGCGGACGACCATTACTATGTCGACAAGACCGGCTTCATCCGCCAACTGATCGACGAGGGCAGCCACTATTTTCTGTCACGCCCGCGGCGCTTCGGCAAGTCCCTGCTGCTCGACACCTTGGGCGAACTCTTCGCCGGTCACGAGGCACTGTTCCGGGGGCTCATGATCCACCCGCACTGGGATTGGACCACCCGCTACCCGGTCATCCGCCTGAGTTTCGGCGGCGGGATGGTGCGCGATGGCCTGGAACTGGACGGCAAGGTGCGGGAACAACTACGCATCAACCAGGCGGCACTGGGGTTGACCAGTACTGAAACCGGCATCGCCGCTTGGTTTGCGCAGTTGATCCAACAGGCCCATGCCGCCACCGGCCACCGGGTGGTGGTGCTGGTCGACGAATACGACAAGCCGATCCTGGACAACCTGACGGATCCCGACACCGCCCGGGTCATGCGCGATGGGCTGCGCAACCTCTATTCGGTCATCAAGGACAACGACGCCCACATCCACTTCGTGTTCCTGACCGGGGTCAGCAAATTCAGCAAGGTCAGCATCTTCTCGGGCCTCAATAATCTGAAGGACATCACGATCGATGCCCGGTACTCGGCTCTGTGCGGCTATACCGAGACCGATGTCGATACCGTCTTTGCACCCGAACTCCCGGGTCTGGATCGCGCCGAGATCCGCCGTTGGTACAACGGTTACAACTGGATGGGCGAGGCGGTCTACAACCCCTTCGACCTGCTCCTGCTGTTCGATGCACGCGAATTCCGCACCTGGTGGTTCGAGACCGGCACCCCGACCTTTCTGGTCGACCTGCTCACCGAGCGCGGCTTTTTTACCCCGACACTCGCCCGCCTGCGCGCCGATGAGGCACTGTTGTCGGCCTTCGACGTCGATCATCTGGGCACTGAGGCGCTGCTGTGGCAGACCGGCTATCTTACCTTCACCGGCTCACGGCGCCTCGGCGCCCGGCTCGAATATACCCTGGGCTATCCCAACCTGGAGGTGGAGAGCGCGCTCAATGACAGCCTGGTCAAGACCCTGATTGGCCAGCCGGGACGCGTCAGCGAACTGGCGAGCCGGCTCTATGATGTATTGATGGCCGGGGATTTCGATGCCCTGCGCGACCATCTCACCAGCCTTTTCGCGGCGATCCCGCATCACTGGCACGACGGCCACCCGCTGGCCCGCTACGAGGGCTATTACGCCAGTGTCTTCTATAGCCATTTCGCCGCCCTCGGGTTGGACCTGACGGCCGAGGATGCCACCCAGCTGGGCCGCATCGACCTGACGCTCAAATTCAACGGCCAGATATGGCTCTTCGAGTTCAAGGTGGTGGAGTCGGCACCCGCGGGCCGGGCGCTGCAACAGCTCAAGGAGCGCGGCTATGCCGACAAGTATCGTGCGACCGGCCAGCCGATCCACCTGATCGGGATCGAATTCAGCCGCGAGATCCGCACCCTGGTCGGCTTTGAGGTCGAGACCTTGTGACGGCAAGCACATTCCCTGATCTCATGCCAGGACTGACCGCCATGCCCACCACCTTGCCCAGCCGCCTCCTGCTCGCCGCCCTCTGTCTGTTGGCCGGCGCGGTGCTCGCCGAGCCCTTGGGTCAGACCCATTTCAGCAGCGCACCGGCCGGTCAGCTTCGGCAGTTCGACTACGGCTGGGTGGACCAGGCCGGGCGCCACACCCTGACCTTTCAGGTGGAGGCGGCGGCCATCGCCGCCGCGCGCAGTGACTTTCGCGCCTGGCGCAGCGCCGACCTGCAACAGGCCGCCGATGCGGAACTGGACCGTCAAACCAAACGCGCGGTGGACGACCTGGGGCGGGCCTACCCGGGGGTGGTGATCGAGCAACGCCCGGGCCACGGCATCACCTGGCGGGTCGCCCCGCCCGCCGACCTCGCGGCCCAAGAGCGTGCGCGGTTCGACGAGGCCATGGACCGGGCCTGTGCTGACATCCAATCGGACTACCCGGGGGCCAAAATCAGCCGGGGCGCGGACGGCAATTTCCAGCTCAAGGCGCGCTCCAAGGGCGACCTGGCGGCGATCGAGCAGCGCTTGGAGCTGGCCCAGAACGCCGCCAACCAGGCGTCGGCGCAGCTGGTGGCGCAGGCCCAGGGCCAGGTCGAGCGCCGCTCGCAGCGGATCGGTCAGGAGCTCGACCGCGAATTCGCGGCCATCAAACAGCGCATGGGCGACTTCAGGCTTGCCTATTTCCGCGAGCGCCTGTATCGGCTCGATGCCTCCGGCGAGCTCTGGCCCGATTACGCCCGTCTCGCCAGCCGTGCCCTGCCCAACCTCGCGCCGCTTGCCCTGGCCCTGGCCGTCCAGTTGCGGGGCCTGCCGGTCCACACGGTACTGACCCGGGCCATGGCCTTCATCCAGACCATCCCCTATGACCGGCTGAGTGACCGTGCGGCTGAAGCGGGTTTCCTGCCCCCGCTGGTGATGCTGGCCGAGAATCGGGGCGATTGCGATACCAAGTCGGTCGCCTTCGCTGCACTCGCCCACCTGCTGTATCCCCAGGTGCCCAGTGCATTGATCGTCGTGCGCAATCACGCCTTCCTCGGCTTGGGGTTGACGCCGCAAGCGGGGGATCGCTCCATCCAGTATGACCGTCGCACCTGGGTCTTGGCGGAGCCGGTCGGGCCTGGTGTGCTGCCGCTCGGTCAGGTCGGCGCCGAGTCACAGGCGGCGCTCGGGCGGATCATCGCGGTGGTGCCGCTGTTTCCCTGATGCGCGATGATAAAGGGGCGAAAGGCACCCATATCAGCAAGGCAATTCGCGGGCGGCAGTCGCACGTTCCCCGCCCACCCCGTCACCTATCGATCGAGGACTGACCCATGAGCGATCCCAGTACCAGCGACCTCTTCCAACCCTACCAACTCGGCAGCCTCACGCTTGCCAACCGCATTGTCATGGCCCCGCTGACGCGCAGCCGCGCGGGGGCCGGTGACGTGCCCACCCCCCTGATGGTTACCTACTATGCCCAGCGCGCCACCGCGGGGCTCATCATCACCGAGGCGTCACAGATCTCCCCTCAAGGCAAGGGCTACATCCAGACTCCGGGTATCTATTCGGACGCCCAGATCGCCGGTTGGAAGGAGATCACCGAGTCGGTCCATGCCCAGGGCGGCAAGATCGCCATCCAGCTCTGGCACGTCGGGCGCATCTCGCACCCGGAGCTCCAGGAGGGTGGGGCGCTGCCGGTGGCACCCTCGGCGGTGAAGCCGACGGGGCAGGTGTTCACCGGCCGCGGCATGGTGGACATGGTGACGCCGCGTGCACTGCGGCTCGATGAGCTCCCCGGTATCGTCGCCGACTACCGGCGTGCGGCGCAGAACGCACTGGCGGCCGGTTTCGACGGCGTGGAGATCCACTCGGCCAACGGCTATCTGCTCGATCAGTTCCTGCGCGACCAGACCAATTTGCGCACCGACGCCTACGGCGGCAGCATCGAGAACCGCGCCCGCCTGCTGCTGGAGGTCACCGACGCGGTGCTCGGGGTCTGGGACCACGATCGGGTTGGGGTGCGCCTGTCGCCGCTCTCGCCCGCCAACGACATCGCCGACAGCAACCCGGAACCGCTGTTTACCTATGTGGTCAGGGAGTTGTCGGCGCGTGGTCTGGGCTTCCTGCACGTCGTCGAAGGCGTGACCGGCGGTCCCCGCGAGACCGGCAGCAGTTTCAAGCTCGCGACCCTGCGCACGCTCTTCAAGGGCACCTATATCGGCAACAACGCCTATACCCGGGAGCTCGCACTGGCGACGCGCGCCGCCGACGGTGCCGACCTGATCGCCTTCGGCAAGCCATTCATCGCCAACCCTGACCTGGTGGAGCGGCTGCGCGAAAATGCCCCGCTCAATGAGCCCGACCAGGCCACCTTCTACGGCGGTGACGAACACGGCTACACCGATTATCCATTCCTCCCAGGCGCCGCGTGAGCGGGGGTTCGTCCATGCTGAACTTCACCTTCCAAAACCCGACCCGCATCCTCTTCGGCCAGGGCCGCATCGCCGACCTCAAGGACGAGGTCCCGACCGGTGCCCGGGTGCTGATCACCTACGGCGGCGGCAGCGTCGTCGCGACCGGTACCCTGGACGAGGTCCGTGCGGCGCTCACCGGCTTTACCGTGCATGAGTTCGGCGGCATCGAGCCGAACCCGACCTATGAAACCCTGATGCAGGCGGTCGAGCTGGCCCGTGCTGAAAAGATCGATTTCCTGCTCGCGGTGGGCGGTGGCTCGGTCATCGACGGCACCAAGTTCATCGCCGCCGCGATCCCCTTTGCCGGCGAGCCCTGGGACATCCTCGCCCGGCAGGCACCGATCACCAGCGCGGTCCCCTTTGGTACCGTGCTCACCCTGCCGGCCACCGGCTCGGAGATGAACTGCGGCGCCGTCGTCACCCGCCGCGCCACCCACGACAAGCTGGTCTTCATGAACCCGCTGGTCTTCCCGCGCTTCTCGGTGCTCGACCCGACCAAGACCTATACCCTGCCGCCGCGCCAGGTGGCCAATGGGGTGGTCGACGCCTTTGTACACATCACTGAGCAATACCTGACCTACCCGGCGGACGCCAAGGTGCAGGACCGCTTCGCCGAGGGGCTGCTGCTCACCCTGATCGAAGACGGGCCCGACGCCATCAACGAGCCCATCGACTACGCGGTGCGCGCCAACCTGATGTGGACGGCGACCCTGGCACTCAACGGCCTGATCGGCGCCGGCGTCCCCCAGGACTGGGCGACCCACATGCTCGGTCACGAGCTGACCGCGCTGCACGGGCTCGACCACGCCCAGACCCTGGCCATCGTGCTGCCGGCGATGCTGGATGTGCGGCGGGTGGAAAAGCACGCCAAGTTGCTGCAATACGCCCGGCGCGTCTGGGGCTTGCACGACGGGACCGAGGACGCGCGCATCGACCTGGCCATTGCCGAGACCCGGACCTTCTTCGAGTCGCTCGGGGTCCCGACCCGGCTCGCGGCCTATGGCATCGGCGCTGAGGCGATCCCGCCGCTGCTGGCCCAACTCGATCGGCACGGGCTGACCGCGCTGGGCGAACACCAGTCGTTCGGTCTGGCGGGTGCGCGGCAGGTGTTTGAGTTGGCGCTGTAACCCGGTCGCGGCCTGGGGGCCGCTCCTACCAGGGTGATCCCCGTAGGAGCGGCCCCCCGGCCGCGACGAGGCCCGCGTGATGCCCCAGACTGCTCGGAACTTGGCCGCGCCTATCACGTCACCATCACATCGTAGGAGCGGCCCCCCGGCCGCGACGAGGCACGCGCGATGCCCCAGACTGACCCCCACGCCAGGAACCTGCGCCTGGGCCGCTACTCGGAACTTGGTCGCGCGTACCACGTCACCACCACGACCTTGCACCAGGCCGCTGTGTTCGCGGACTTCCTCGCCGCCCGCACCCTGATCCAGTGTCTGAAGTCATCCGACGACCTGGCCCGCTCGGAAACCTTGGCCTTCGTCGTGATGCCCACCCACCTGCATTGGCTCTTTGTCCTGAAGGCGGGCAACCTGGCCGAGGTCGTCGGGGCGGTCAAGTCCGTATCCGCCCACCGTCTCGGGCGGCGCCTGTGGCAACCCGGCTATTTCGACCATGGGATACGCCGTGACGAGGACCTGCGCGGCGTGGCCCGCTACATCATCGCCAATCCGGTTCGCGCCCGGCTGGTGGAGCAGGTCGGCGATTACCCGCATTGGGATGCCATGTGGTTGTAACCCGCGCCACGGCCAGGGTGCACGCCCGGCCCGTCGCGGCCTGGGGGCCGCTCCTACCAGGGTGATCCGCGTAGGAGCGGCCCCCCGGCCGCGACGAGGCCCGCGCATCCGGCGCGGGATGGGCGGCGGATGCACCTGGGCAGTGTCCGCGCCACGGCCAATGGTTCACGCCCGGCCCGTCGCGGCCTGGGGGCCGCTGCTACCAGGGTGATCCGCGTAGGAGCGGCCCTCCGGCCGCGACGAGGCCCGCGCATCCGGCGCGGGATGGGTGGCGGATGCACCTGGGCAGTGCCCGCGCCGCGGCCAATGGTTCACGCCCGGCCCGTCGCGGCCTGGGGGCCGCTGCTACCAGGGTGATCCGCGTAGGAGCGGCCCTCCG
>CAILVI010000304.1 GCA_903837595.1 uncultured Thiodictyon sp. | reverse complement strand
GTCACGCGGGTGTTGATGCCCCACTTGATATCCACCTTGCGGTCGATCAGCTCCTGGCACAGTGCCACGAACTGGCGCTTGAAAATGGTCGGCTCCTCGTCCGCCAGGATCATGAACCCGACCTTGTGGTCCCGTACCAGGGCCTCGACCTCGTCGACGAACTTCTTGGGGCTGCGGTGCCGGTAGGTGCGCCAGAACTTCCACTGGGAGCAGAAACGGCAGGTGAAGGGGCAACCACGGGCGAAGTTGGGGACCGCCACCCGGCAGTTCAGCGGGATATAGATGTATTGCTCCCACTTGAGGATGGACCAGTCGGGGGTCAGCGAGTCCAGGTCCTGGATGACCGGGTGGGCCGCGGTGGCCACCACCTTGCCGTCATCGTCCAGGAAGGCGACGCCCTTGATCTCGCTGCGGTCCGCCTTATGCGTACCGGCCTCAACCGAGCGCAGCAGGTTGACGATGATCTCCTCGCCCTCACCGCGCACGATGTAATCGATCCAGGGGGCCTCGCCCAGCACCTGGCTATACATGAAGGTCGGGTGGATACCGCCCAGGATGGTGACGGCGCTCGGCATCGCCTCGCGGGCCAACTGGAGCGTGGTCTGGGCCTTGTAGATCATGGGCGTGATGGCGGTCGCCAGCACCACGTCAGGGGCATGCTTGCGGATGTATGCACGCAACGCGTCGTCCTGCATGTGCTCGCACATCGCGTCCAGGAAGGTGACGTCGGTGTAACCCGCGTGCTTCAAGGCGCCAGCGATATAGGGGGCCCAACCGGGAGGCCAGTTGCCGGCAATCTCTGCACCGCCCGCATGATAGTTCGGTTGGATCATCAGAATACGCATATTCCACCTCTGCAAAAGGGTCGCTTATCGTTGTCTTTCGTGCGTCCGACCCGCCCGCGCGAATCGATCGGCTCATCTTCCCGTGCGGCGGAAGTACCCGCCGGCCACGCTATTAGGGATCACACCGAATCACCCCAGAACCCAGTCCCTGAGGAGGTAAATCGTTGCTCAAAGAGGGAAACACATTGGTTCCTTGACCGCGCACCAAGTCGGCGGAGTCACCGCTCCCGGATGGCGATCAGCGATAGCGGGGCGCAGCGTTCGCGCACCGCATCGGAATACACCTGGGGGCTTGGCCCCGCTTGGCTGTCACCCCGCTTGAAGGCCCAGGACCACAGGGCCTCGTCGGGCAGGGGCAAGACCAGAAACCAATGCTCCAGAACCGCCAGGCCGAGCAGGGTCGCGGTCAGTATATAACCGGCACTGGTAAACGAATGGGGAGCGGCGTCCTGGGCCGTGCCGATCAACAGCACGACGCCCACCGTCGCGACGGTGACCGACAGTGGAAACAGGCGGTTCATGGGCCGCTGGCCCATGTAGGTCTGCAGGAACCGGAGATGGTCGGGGAGCCAGTCGGTGTGCAGGTTGGGGACCCCGAGGAAGACATTGAGCTTGGCGCTCCAACGCATGATCCACAGAATATTATAGGTCCACACCCCGACCTGATTGGCCTCGCCCCAGCATAGCACCGACAACGCAATGCCGGTGGCCAGCACCGATAGCTCATGGTAGAGGCTGGTGCCGATGGCCAACAGGAAGCGGCGCCAGCCGGCACAATCGGGGGGGCAAGGGGCCTTGCGGGGTCCGCTCACCAGCCCCATGAAGTAGCTCATCTCCAGCGCCCCCCAGATCATGACGGCGCACGTAAAGCCACAGTAGGCATGGGCGACGGATACACCGGTACTGGTCAGCACCAATCCATAAATGCCCGCGGCCAGGGTCCCTGCCGCGCCGATCAGGCTCCAGCGGTAGGTGCGTTCCGGTAGTCTGTCCAGGTAAAGGATGATGCCGGTCCCGAGCCACCAAACGAACAGGGCGTAGAGCGCTGGGACGACAATCGAAAGCATGCGTGGTTCCTGGTGCCGCGCCGCGCGCGGACAATGGGGGTTCAGCGACCGGCGCCGGCCTGGGCGGACGCGGTGGCTGGTGGTGCGATCGGGGCGCTGCCCGCCAGGAATGCGGCAAATGAAGACTCGTTGGTTGGCCCGAACGAAGTGAGCTCAATGGTCCTTTTCGTCCCCAAGTCGGTCAGCGTCAACCGGCCATCGGCGAGCCGCGCCAGGCGAAATGGGGTGTGATCAGGGAGATGGCGATTGCGCCGCTCCCGGGACACCGCGCGAAGTATCCCGCGGACAAAACCCTCGATCCCTGACGGCAGCACCGCCACTGTGCGGTCATCCGTGGCGTCTTTAACCAGCGTGGTCCCATCAGGACCGTCCGAGAAGCGCAGATCGCGACTGACCACAGGTGGGGAGGGCGCGACCTGACTGGGATTGTAACCCATGAGGACCGCCAGGGTCACCAGCAGCAAGGACAAACCGATCAACGAGCCGAAGGCAATCAAAACCTTGCGCGGAAAGTGCTCGGGAGGAGAGGGTTGAGACATGGGGATCAGATCGGCTGGAGCGGTTGATGATTAGTGGAGCGTCGTGCCGGCAATCGGCAGGATCACGGTCGCGGGATCCGTGGAGACGATGGCCGGTGGGGCGTCCGCCGGCCCCTGCGCGGCGACGGATTGGGCCAGGTCGGTCCGCGCGGCCAGCAGCGCGCCGGCGAATATCCGGGCCACCTCTGCGGCGTCGGGCACGGCGCGCAGCATCGGCCGGGGCGGCCAATAGTTCCACGGCTGGGCGTGGGGCCACAGCACGATATAGCCGGCCCGCACCGGCCCCTCCATGGTCAACGGGATGTCTCCGGAGCCATCGGCATACCGGCGCAGGCCGGCGTCAGTGATACGGGCAAACGGCAGGTTGATGGCCATGGGAAACGCCACGCCGAAGCGCAACACCAGCCGTCGATTCGTCATCGTATAGAGGGTGCTCCGACTCATCGCCCAGGCCAGCAAGACCAGCAGGGCGATCGTGATCGTCGCGAGGATCGTGAGCCATACGGCCCCGGCCACGGCGGCCCGCAGCGGTTCGCCATCGGTGAGCTTCCACATGAAGTTCAGGAGCACCAAGGCGAGGAAATAGAGTGCGACGGCGCGGGTGTGGAAGGCGTACCGCGCCAGCGACTGCCAGCGCGGCGCGCCTTGCCAGAGCACGGACTCCCCGGGGGGGAGTTGCTCTGGCAGACCCGGTACGGGTTCGTACGCGTACTCGGTCATCGGCGGTGTCAGAGGAAAGGCTCGGCGCGTGACGGGACGGCGTAGAGCTTGCCGCCACCATAGTAGGCGGCGACCAAGTCCTCTTCACGGAAGGTCACATGGTCGGCGTGGGCGATGACAGGCACATTAGCGAACTGGGCACCGGTGATGGCGAGGACCTTCACTGTACCGGCTTTCTTATGGATTTTTGCGAAGCCCATCGGCAACAGGACCTTCTTACCGGCGTTGACGGCGACTTCAAGGTAGCGGATCTGCGGCTCGGAACGGTCGATCCAGATATCGGAGACGGTGCCGCCCTTCTCGCCGTCACAGCCGATCACGTCAAAGCCGCGCGGATCGCGATCACGCTCAGCAACCGAGAACCCGGGTGCCGCGCGCAACGGGACGATCTTGTGCTCGCCCTCGTAGGTGAGGTCCGGCTCGTCATCGCGGGTCGGGCAGGAGCCCGGACCAACGCGGGCCAGCATGGGATCGCCAATGGGCGCCAAGGGGGCACCGGGCCAGGGCTCGGTGGGCGTGGCGTTGACGTCATAGGGGCGTTCCGGGCGCGGCACGGTCTTCGTGCCCTGGCCATGGGGCAGGATGAAGGTCTTAGGCGTCGGCAGGCTGGGCCAGCCGACGACCGTGATGTGTGCGGAGCGTTCCGACTCCAACGGGTATCCTTCCCGCTTGTCCTCTTTCCGGAGGTAAATGATCAGTCCGGCAAAAAAAATCCAGAAGGCCCAGATGGCGATCTGACCAAGGTCGATGTAGCTGGTGGCTGCGTGCATGTTTCCCCTCCCGAGGGCAATTGGCTAGCCGGGAAATTCGGCCAAGCCGAAGCGGTTGGACGCGGTCGTGCGACCCGCACCGGCAGTGCCGGCGAGCGGGCCGACGGCGGCCAGCGTCATGAAGAGCAGAACGATCTCGAGCGCATAGACGGCGCCATAGCCGACCGCCGGGCCGGTGAGAACGGGTCCCAGGACGTCATTGGCGGCCAGTTGCGCGAACACATCACGCAGGGCGCCGCCCGCGGCGATCGCAACCCCCGCGGCGGTCGCCTGCACGGCGCCCCAGGCGCCCAGTGCCAGCCCACTCTCGTCGCCGTGGGTCTTCCCCATGGCGGCGGTCAGGGTGCCGACCGAGAAGAGCCCGGCGCCGAAACCGATCAAAAAGGTGCCCAAGCGGAAGACCTCGGTCGACTCCATGGGGGCGGACAACAGGACAGCCGCGAAGGCGAAAACTCCAACCACCGCGCCCAGGCCCGACAGGCGATAGGCGTCGGCGCCGCGGCTTAGCTGCCGGGCAGCCAGTGCGAATGCCAGCAGCGTTCCACCCGCCGACAGGGCGGTCAGCGCCGTGGTGGCCCCGACCGTCAGGTGCAGCACCTGGCCGCCATAAGGCTCCAACAGGATGTCCTGCATACTAAAGGCGGCGGTGCCCATGGCCACGGCCACCAGTAGCCGCGCGACTCGCCCGCCGGCCAGATAGTCGGCCCAGGAGTCACGGAAGGCGGGGCTCGACCGGCCGGCGCGGGTGCGCGTCGGGTCGCGTGCCTCCTGCTTCCAGAGTGCAATCAGGTTCAGCGCCAGCGTGGCCACGGCCGCCGCCTGGAGGATCTGGATCAGTCGCTTCTGACTGAAATCAGCGAGCAGCTGGCCGAAAATCAGCGAACTGGCCACCATCCCCAAGAGCAGCATGACATAGAGCAGCGCCACCGCACGCGGGCGCGCCTGCGGGGGTGCGAGATCGGTGGCGAGTGCCAACCCGGCCGTTTGGGTGGTATGTAACCCGGCACCAACCAGGAGAAAGGCGAGCGCGGCGCCCGCGGGACCGATGGGCCCCTGCCAATGGGCGTCGCCCCCCAGGACCAGCAGGGCAAAGGGCATGATCGAGAAGCCGGCGAACTGCAGCAGGGTACCCATCCAGATATAGGGGACGCGGCGCCAGCCCAGCGCGGAGACGTGGTGGTCTGAGCGGAAGCCGATCAGGGTGCGCAGCGGGGCGAACAGCAGCGGCAGGGAGACCATCAGTGAGATGAGCCAGGTGGGGATGCCGAGCTCCACCACCGTCACGCGGTTCAGGGTCCCGTTGAGCAGCACCACGGCCATGCCCACCGAGACCTGGAACAGCGAAAGCCGCAACAGCCGCCCGAGCGGCAACTCCCGGGTACCGGCGTCCGCAAACGGCAAGAAGCGCGGCCCCAGCCGCTGCAGTCCGCGCGTCAGGATGCCGGCAATCGAACTCATTGGTGGACCAGCTCCAACGCCTGTGAGGTATAGAAACCGCGGCTCACGCGCTGCGTTCGCCCGCAGCGCCAGTCCGCGAGGCCAGGCTCCGCCGCGATCAGTTGTTGCAGCCGCTTGGGGCTCACCGGCACGATGGCGGGCGAGCGATCCCCGCGGGGGAACAGCTGTCCCACGGCGTGCATCACCGCCAGCAGCGCCGTTCGCGGGGCATAGGTGAAGAGGATCGAGCCGGTGGTGCGGGCCGCCACCTGGGCGAGCAGCTTCACGACATCCTCGCTGCGGTAGTGGATCACCGAGTCCATGGCGACCACGTGGTCAAAGGTCCCGAGCGCGGGGTCGGTCATGTCGCCCGCCAGGAACTTGACACTGCCCACGCCCAGGTCCTTGGGGCAGCGCTCCTGCGCCAGCGCGATCAGGGTCGGGGCCACGTCGATGGCAACCACCGTAGCGCCGCGCCGGGCGGCCTCGACCGCCAGTGCGCCGGTCCCGCAGCCCGCGTCCAGCAGCCGCCGGCCAGCCAAGTCCGCCGGCAGCCAGCCGAGCAGGATCGCGCGCATCAGGTCACGGCCGGCCCGCACGGTGGCACGCACCCGGCTCACCGGGGCGTCGGAGGTCAGTTTGGACCAGGCGTCGGCGGCCGTGCGATCGAAATAGGTCTCGATTTCGCCGCGGCGTTCCTTGTAAGTGGTCGTCGGCATCAGTCGAATCCCAAAAAGTCGAAGATATCCCGATCGCGCATCGGCGCCACGGTCAGGGGTTCGGTACCGGCCCAGAGGGCGGTCGCCAACTGCATGTATTGAGCCCGGGCCAACTCGACTTCCGGGCTCGACTCCATCTCAAACAGCGTACATTTCTTCAGCCGGCTGCGGCGGATCACGTCCAAATCCGGCAGGTGGGCGAGACGTTTCAGGCCCACCGCGTCGGCAAAGCGGTCGATCTGATCCGTCTCCACGCTGCGATTGGCCACCACGCCGGCGATCCGCACCTTGTAATTCTTGGCCTTGGCCATGATCGCGGCGGCGATCCGGTTCATGGCAAAGATCGAATCGAAATCGTTGGCGGCCACGATCAGCGCACGCTCCGCGTGCTGAAGCGGAGTGGCGAAACCGCCGCACACCACGTCGCCCAGCACGTCGAAGATCACCACGTCGGTATCCTCGAACATGTGATGCTGTTTCAGTAGCTTGACCGTCTGGCCGACGACATAGCCACCGCAGCCAGTGCCGGCCGGTGGACCGCCGGCCTCCACGCACATCACGCCATTATAGCCTTCGTAACAATAATCCTCAGGCCGCAGTTCCTCCGCATGGAACTGCACCGACTCCAGGATGTCGATCACGGTGGGCACCAGGCACTTGGTGAGCGTGAAGGTGGAGTCGTGCTTGGGGTCACAACCGATCTGCAGGACCCGTTTGCCGAGCTTGGAAAAGGCCGCCGACAGGTTCGACGAGGTCGTGCTCTTGCCGATCCCGCCCTTGCCATACACGGCGAAGACCTTCGCCCGGCCGACGATCGCCTCGTCCTCACGGACCTGGACGCTGCCCTCGCCGTCCGGCGGCAGACCAAGCGTGACCGGAATACCGAAATTATTCAAGCCGCGGCCTCCTGGAAGACGCCCTCTAACCGGTCCTCAAGCTCCTCGCCGGCACGGCGCAGGGCCTCGAGGGTCGCGGCATCAGGGGTCCAATAGTTACGTTCGTGGGCCTCGATCAGCCGGTTCGCGACCTTGGCTGAGGCAGTGGGATTGAGTGCGGCGAGCCGCTCGCGCATTTCATCATCAAGCACATAGGTTTCGGTGAGGCGCTGGTAGACCCAGGGGGCGACCTGTCCGGTGGTGGCTGACCACCCCATGGTGTTGGTCACATGGGTCTCGATCTGGCGCACCCCCTCGTAGCCGTGGGCCAACATGCCCTCATACCACTTGGGATTGAGCATCCGGGTACGGGTCTCGAGCGCGACCTGCTCGGCGAGCGTGCGCACCACCCCGTCGCCGGTGGTCTGGTCGCCGATATAGACCGGCACATCGGTCCCACGCGCCCGACCGACGGCGCGGCTGATGCCGCCCAGGGTATCGAAATAATGGTCGATGGAGGTGACGCCCAACTCCACCGAGTCCAGGTTCTGGTAGGCGAGTTCGACATTGCCGAGCACGCTGGTCAACAGATCGGCGTTCTGCATCGGCTTGCCGGAGCGGCCGTAGGCGAAGCACTTGCGTCGGGTATAGGTCTCGGCCAGTTCGTCGCCCTCATCCCAGCGACTGCTGTCCACCAGATAGTTGACGTTGGCCCCATAGGCCCCGTCGGCGTTGCTGAAGACGCGCAAGGAAGCGGTCTCAAGATCACAGCCGTTGGCCTCCTGATAGGCCAGTGCGTGCTTGCGCACGAAGTTCTGCTCCAGCGGCTCCTCCGCGGTCGCGGCCAGATAGGAGGCATCGGCCAGCAGCCGGGTTTGTAGCGGCAGCAGGTCGCGGAAGATGCCGGACAGGGTCATGACGCAGTCGATGCGCGGCCGGCCCAGCTCTTGGAGCGGGATCAGCTCGGCGCCGGCGAGCCGTCCGAAGCTGTCGAAGCGCGGCTTGGTCCCCATCAGGGCGAGGGCCTGGGCGATCGGGCCGCCCTCGGTCTTGAGGTTATCGGTGCCCCACAGGACCAGTGCCACACACTCCGGCAAGGGGTTGCCCTCGATCGAATAGCGCTCCAGCAGGCGCTGGGTCTGGCGCGCCCCATCAGCCACCGCGAAGCGGCTGGGGATGCGGTAGGGATCGAAGCCATGGAGATTGCGCCCAGTGGGCAGGATCTCCGGGGTGCGCAACAGGTCGCCGCCGGGGGCCGGCTTCACATAGCCGCCATCCAGTGCGTGCAGGATGGACGGGATCTCGTGTTGCTCGGTCAGCAGGCGATTGGTCTCACCGAGCTCCGTCAGCAAGCTGACATTCTGTTCGGTCTTAGGCATCGAGCCGGCTGCCAAGGAGCGATTGACACTCGCGCCGCCCACCAAGGCGGTCAGGGTCTCGCGCGCCGGGCGGGCGTCGTGACTCGCCTCGGCGATGGCCAACAGCAGGTCGACGCGTTGCTCCGCGGTCGGGGCCTGGCCGACGATGTGCAGCCCGTCCGGGATCAGGGTGTATTCCAGCTCCAGCACCGCCTTGTTGAGCTTGGCGATGGGCTCCTCGAAGGCATCGCCCCAGGCCGGTTCGGCCGGGTTCAGGTCGAGCTCCGCCCCTTGGGCCTGGATGAGTTCGGCCAGGCCGTGGCGCTCGTTGACCTCGTCGGGCGGGAGACTGCGCCAACGCTCGATGGAGCCCTTCAGGTCGATGAGCCCGCGATAGAGCCCGGCATGGGCGATCGGCGGGGTCAAGTAGCTGATCAGGGTCGCGGCGGCGCGGCGCTTGGCGATGGTGCCTTCCGACGGGTTGTTGGAGGCATACAGATACAGGTTCGGCAGGTCGCCGATGAGGCGATCCGGCCAGCACTCGGCGGACAGTCCCGACTGCTTGCCGGGCATGAATTCCAGCGCGCCATGGGTGCCGAAATGCAGCACCGCGTCCGCGCCGAATTCTTCCTTGAGATAGCGATAGAAGGCGGTGAAGGCGTGGGTCGGGGTGAAGCCCTTTTCGAACAGCAGGCGCATGGGGTCGCCTTCGTAGCCGAAGGCCGGCTGCACGCCGACGAAGACGTTACCGAAGCGCTCGCCGAGCACGAAGATGGAGCGCCCGTCCGCCTGCTGCTTGCCCGGGGCCGAACCCCACTGCTTCTCGATCTGCTTGAGATAGGGCTCGCGGCGCACATGGTCGTCCACCGGGACCCGCGCATGCACATTGGCGTGGGCGCCATAGCGCGAGGCGTTGCCATTGATGATGGACTCACGCAGCGCATCGACGTCCTTCGGCACCTCGACCCCATACCCGGCCGCCTTGAGTGCGGTGAGGGTATTGAACAGGGACGAGAAAACCGAGAGATAGGCGGCGGTGCCGGTGTTGCCCGCGTTGGGCGGAAAGTTGAAGAGCACGATGGCGACCTTGCGGTCACGCCGCGCGGTACGCCGCAGCGACACCAGACGGGCGACGCGTGAGGCCAGCATCTCGGTACGCTCGGTGTGCGACTGCATGTCGCGCGCCTCATCCACCGCGACCGAGTTGGAGCGGCCGCCGAAGACCATGGGCCCGGTGCAACCGTCCAGCTCCGGGATGGCGACCATCATGGTGGCCTCCACCGGCAGCAACCCCTGATCCGACTCCTGCCACTGTTCCATAGTCTGGAACTCCACGGCCAGGGTGGAGAGATAGGGCACGTCGAGCTTGGCCAGCAGTTCCTGGGCGGCCTTGGCATCGTTGTACGCCGGTCCGCCGACGAGCGAAAAGCCGGTGAGTGAGATCACGGCATCGACGGTGGCGCGGCCACCATGCATGAAGAAACGCTCCACCGCCGGGCGGGCATCGAGCCCGCTGGCATAGGCGGGGACCACGCGCAACCCGCGGGACTCCAACGAGGCGATCACCCCGTCATAATGGTTGGCATTGCCGGCCAGCACATAGGAGCGCATCAGGAGCAACCCGACCGTGCCCTTGCTGTCGCGGCCGGCGGCCGGGAGCTTGCCCAGGTCGTCGCTGATATGGCCCGGGATGCGCGGGTGATAGATGCCGACATCCGGATATTCCACCGGCGGGGGGACCTTGAGTGAACCGCGCAGCACCTTGCGCTCACCGTCGGCATAGCGGTCCACCAGAAAGCGGACCATGTTGGCAATATTCTCTTCGGAGCCCGCCAACCAGTATTGGAGGCTCAGGAAATAGGCGCGCACGTCCTGGGCGGTGCCGGGGATGAAACGCAGCAGCTTGGGGATGCGGCGCAGCATGCTCATCTGCTGGGAGCCGGCATTGCCCTTGTTCTCATCCCCCTCCTTCTTGCTGCCGCCGCGCAGGCGCTTCAAGAGCGCCATGGGGCCGCCCTGCTTGCCGTCCATGCTGAATCCGCCCAGGCGGGTCAGGCGCATCACCTCGCCGGCGGACATGCAGGAGACCATGGCGTCGCAGTGATCCCGGCGCGCCTGCAGCGCCGGGAGGATCGGCTGGATGTGCTCTTCCATCACCAACATGGTGTTGATGACGATATCGGCGGTGGCGACGTCCGCGCGGCAGCGCTCGACCGCCTGCGGGTCCCCGGCCCATTCGGCCGCGGCGTGGAGACTCAGCTCCAGCCCGGGAATATCCCGGCGCAGGCCAGGTCGCGCCCGGTCGAGCGTGCCCGCCAGGTGGCCATCCAGGGCCACGATGACGACGCGGATCGGGATCGAACGGTCAGCGGCCGAAGTGCGCTTTCGCATCGTAGAGCGTCTCCACGGTAATCGTTTGGATACCGCGTTGCGCGGCAAATAATTCAGTGTTGCGGCGTGCCTTGCCGCGGACGAAAAATGGTATTTTCTTTAACTCGCGCTCGCCCTCCGGGGACCAGGCCACACCTGCATCGGGGGCCGTCTGGGCGGTCGGGCCGCCCTCCGCCAGGGACACCGTCTCCGGAGTCTGCGGCGTCGCCGGTGGCGTCTTGGCGGGGGCGTGCAGGTGCGAGGGGGTAGCCTCGTCATGGAATTCGGCATCACCCCGGAACATGGTCAGTAAATGCTCTTCCAGGCCCATCATCAACGGATGGACCCAGGTGTCGAAAATCACGTTGGTCCCTTCGAACCCCATCTGGGGCGCGTAGCGGGCCGGGCAGTCCTGCACATGATGCGGCGCGCTGATGACCGCGCAGGGTACACCGAAGCGCTTGGCGATATGGCGCTCCATCTGGCTACCCAGCACCAACTCCGGGTGCAGCGCCGCGACCTGGGCCTCGACCTCCAGATAGTCGTCCGTGATCAGTGCCTCGACCCCATAGCGCGCAGCGGCCGCCCGGACCTCGCGGGCCAATTCGCGCGAATAGGTGCCGAGCCCGACGACCTTGAAGCCCAGCTCCTCGGTGCAGATCCGCGCCGCCGAAATGGCGTGGGTGGCGTCGGCAAAGATGAAGACCCGCTTGCCGGTGAGATAGGTCGAGTCCACCGAGCGGGAGTACCAGGGCAGGCGTGAGGTGCTCGCCTCGATGGCCGCGCTAACGTCGATCCCGGTCAGTGCACCGATCTCGCTCAGGAAGTCCCGGGTGGCACCGACGCCGATCGGCACCGTCTTCACCGTCGGCTGCTTGAACATCCGCTCCAGCCAACTGCAGGCGGAGGCCGCGGTCTCCGGATAGAGACAGCAATTGAAGTCGGCCTCGGGAATCCGGGCGATATCGGCGGGGGTAGCGCCCAAGGGGGCGACCAGATTCACGTCCACGCCGATGGAGTCCAGCAGCCGGGTCAGCTCCACCACGTCGTCGCGGCAGCGAAAGCCGAGCGACGTGGGGCCGAGTAGGTTCGCGCGCGGCCGACGGCCCGCGCAACGCTCACTGACGCTCGCGCGCGCTGCGGCTCCGGGGGCCGGGACCTGCGCGTGCAGGACGCGGCGCACGATCTGATAGAAAGTCTCGCTTGCCCCCCAGTTCTCCTGCCGGGAGAAGGCGGAGAGCTCCAGCGGCACCACCGGGATCGGCAGACCCATCGACTCGGCGAGCCCCCCCGCCTGGTCCTGCAAGAGCTCAGCGGTGCAGGCCTCGCCGACCAGCAACAGGTCCGGACGGAAGCGCTCGTAGGTCTCCTGCACGCGGGTCTTGAGCAGCTCCGCGGTGTCGGTCCCCATGTCCCGCGCCTTGAAGGTGGTATAGCTCACCGGCGGGCGGCGCTCACCGCGCTCGATCATGGTGAACAGGAGATCCGCATAGGTGTCGCCCTGGGGGGCGTGGAGCACGCAATGCACGGCACGCATGGACGCGGCAATGCGCATGGCGCCGATGTGGGGTGGGCCCTCGTAGGTCCAGACCGTGAGCTGCATGGCTAGACCTTCAAGGCTGCGCTGCGGAGCAGGGGCCGGGCGAAGAGTTCCGCCAGGTCGGCCGCCTGTTCAAATCCGTGGATGGGGGTGAAGACCAGCTCGATCGACCACTTGGTGCGCAGACCCAGGGCCTCCAATGGATTGGCCAGACCCAGACCGCAGACGGTAAGATCCGGGCGCTCGGCGGCGACCCGGTCCAGCTGCCGTTCCACGTCCTGCCCCTCCACCAGACGCACCCCGTCGGGGAGCAGGTCCAGCTCGGGCTGCATGGCGCGCCGGTCCAGATAGGGCGTGCCGACCTCGAGCAGTTCGACCCCGCACTCGCGGGCGAGGAAACGGGCCAGCGGGATCTCCAACTGGGAGTCGGGCAGGAAGGTCATGCGCCGCCCGGCCAACACCTCGCGGTAGCGCCCGAGTGAGCCGCGCGCCCGCTCGGCGGGGGCGGCGGTCACCCGCTCGAACTGCTCATCTGACACGCCCCAGGCGCGGGCGGCGGCACCGAGCCAGGCCAGAGTCCCCTCGACCCCAAAGGGGAAGGGGGCGCTCAGCAGGCGCGCGCCACGGGACGCGAGCAGCCCGGCGGTTTCATTAAAAAAGGGTTGGGCGAAGAGGACACTGGTCCCCTCCCCCACCGGCGGAAAGGCCGTGGTGTCGATACCCGGGATGAAATGCACCGGCCCGATCCCGAGTGCATCGAACACCCGTTTGAACTGGTCCTCGACCACGTCCGCCAGGGTACCGAGGACCAGCAGGTTGCGCGCGCCGCTCGGCAGGCGCGGCAGTTCCGGCACCAGGGCGGCGACGCACTGGTCCTCGCCCTGGGTGAAGGTGGTTTCCAGGCCGCTGCCACTGAAGGCCAGCACCTTGACCCGGCCGCCGCCCGCAAGACCCAGCGGGCCCTGATTCAGCCGCTCGGCCGCCTTGTCCAGGTCAAGTTTGATGACCTCGGACGGGCAGGACCCGACCAGGAACAGGGTGCGGATGTCCGCGCGGCGCTCCAGCAGTCGATTGACCACCGAGTCCAGTTCATCGTGGCAATCGGCGATACCGGCCAGGTCCCGCTCCTGCAGGATGGCGGTGGCAAAGCGCGGCTCGGCGAAGATCATGACCCCGGCGGCGGACTGGAGCAGGTGGGCGCAGGTGCGGGAGCCGACCACCAGAAAGAAGGTGTCGTGCATCTTGCGGTGCAGCCAGACGATGGCGCTCAAGCCGCAGAAGACCTCGCACTGACCTTGCTCGCGCAGCGGTTCCGGGTAGGCGCGTGGACGCGCCAGGGCGGCGTCGGCGCCGCTCACAGGGCCGTCTCCGCCTGACCGATGCCGACGCGGCCTGAGACGTTCTGGGCGGCATCCAGGCGGGCCTGGTCGAGGCGTGCCGCCCGCAGCTTGAGCAGGAACTGGGTGGCGTTGATCACATAGGTGGCATAGGCTGCCAGGGCCAGCAGCATCTGGTCGTAGACCGGCAGATAGGCCAGCGATATCAGATAGGCGGTGTGCAGGGCCAGCACCAGCATGCTGAACACGTCTTCCCAAAAGAAGGCGCGAACGAACAGGTACTTGCCGAAGACCACCTTCTCCCAAATGGAGCCGGTGATCATGATGGTGTAGAGCACCAGGGTCTTGACGACGACCGAGATGGTCGCGGCTTGGGCGCCTTCGCCAGTGTAAAGAAAGCGCAGGACCAGCCCGAGGCTGATCAAGAATACCAGAAATTGAACAGGGGCAAGGATGCCCTGGACCAGGGTCCAAGGGGATGCATCGCGACGCTTGCGCTCCTCCGGAGTGTACAGGGGCATGCTCTGGCGGTACCTTGAGGATCGGTGGTTGTCTTGGCAGATCGGGCGGGCGGCAGAGCCGCGCCTAAGACGCTGCGGTTCCTTGGCTGGTCTCTCGCCTGATCATCGATTTAGGGGGCTGGTGCGCGACCGATGCCCTTGCCCCGCCGCACAATCTAGCCTCGTGGGGCGAAAGTGTCAATGTAAGTTGACGTAGTGGAAACTTGACATTCGCAGCCGGTAAGACAGACTTGGAATAACCCCGAGCCCGCCCGGAACATTGCGTGCGCACTTGGGGGGAACGATCGGCCATTTTAGCCCAACCGATACCCGAGGGTCCTCACTGTTTATGCGCTGCCCCGCTGTTGTCCCTGTCCCTCTCGTGCGGGACCCGCTGCGGCCGGTCGCGTGCTGTTTGCGCTCAGATTTAGGTCTGCGTACACGCCTGAACTGCTGGTCTGGGCGCGGAGGACAAGCGTGTCCACAGTGACCACCCCGAGCGCAGCCGCCGAACGCATGGACGGCCAGACCGCGGCGGACCTGCTGCGCACCGCCGCCGATCTCTCGCTGGTGCTCGATGCCGCCGGCACCATCGTCGACTGCACCATCGGCAACGCCGCCCTGTCCCGCGACCTGGGCGGCGACCTGCAGGGCCGCCCCTGGCTCGACACCGTCACCATCGAGAGCCGCCCCCGGGTCGAGGCCATCCTGCGTGAGGCTAGCACCGACTGGCCGCGGGAGTGGCGCCAGGTCGACCAGTTGGTGCGCCTCGGCAAGGAGATCCCGATCCAATATCGCGCCATCCGCTTCGGCACTCAGGGCCAGGTACTCGCGATCGGGCGGGAATTGCGCGCCGTGGCCTCGCTCCAACAGCAGTTGGTCGACGCGCAGCAGGCCCTGGAGCGGGATTACTGGCGCTTTCGCCAGATGGAAACCCGCTATCGCCTGCTCTTCCAGAGCATCTCCGAGGCGGTGCTGATCGTGGACGCGGGCCTGCGCCGGGTGGTGGAGGCCAACCCGGCGGCGGCCCTGCTCTTGGGCGACAGCGCCGCCCGCGTGGTCGGGAACGCCTTCCCACAAGGGTTCGACGCCGAGAGCACCCGGGCGATCGAGTCCTTGCTCAGCGGGGTATTCACCACCGGCAAGGTGGACAGCGTGAGTGCTCGGCGCCGCGCCGGGGCCACCGAGATGGTGATCTCCGCCTCCCTGTTGCGCCAGGACGACACCACCCTCTTCGTGGTGCGGGTGAGTCCGCTCCCGCCCGACCAGGCGTTGGCCGTGCTGCCGGAAAACGAGGCCAAACTGCTCAAGGCGGTGGCGGGAGCGCCCGACTCCATCCTGATCACCGACGGGGATGGACGCATCCTCGCGGCCAATCGCGCCTTTCTCAATCAGGTCGAGCTGGCCAACGAACACCTGCTGCGGGGCCAGTCCCTGGACCGCTGGTTGGGGCGGTCGGGCATCGATCTGAATGTACTCCTGAACACGCTGCGCCAACACGGGACACTGCGACTCTTCAAGACCACACTACGCGGTCAGTACGGCACCAGCGCGGATGTCGAAATCTCGGGCGCCGCGGTTGAACACGGCGAGCAACCCTGCTTCGCCTTTTTCATCCGCGATATCGGTCGGCGTCTGGGAAGCGATCAGGCCACCGATGGCTTGCCGGTGTGGGTGGCCCAATTCACCGACCGGGTCGGCAGCGCCCCGCTGAAGGACCTGGTGCGTGAATCCACCGATGTGATCGAGCGGCTGTGCATCGAGGCCGCGTTGAAGCTCACCGGCGGCAATCGCGCCTCGGCGGCTGAATTGCTGGGCCTGAGTCGGCAGAGTCTTTATGTGAAGCTGGCGCGGTATGGGGTTGGGGGAGAGGTGACTGAGGCGGAGTAACCTTCGCCCCCCCGGTTCTCGTGCCACCGCTCCAGCGGTGGCACGCATGTGTCAGGCGCTGCGCGCCTCGGGGCTAGGGGGCCGATACGATGATCAAAGCCTGATCGATCTTGCCGCAGGGCTAGTACCCGGTTCCACCCTAATTTGCGGACCGACCCCAACGGGGTCGAGCACACCAGCCCGGGGCAACGCCCTTAGTTGGCGTTGTTTATTCGGCCTAGCCCTGAAAGGGCGTAACATAACGGCGGGACTCCTTATGTCACGCCCTGTCGGGGCTGAGGTCTATTATCCGTCATACCCAGGGCGTTGCCCTAGCCTGATATGTCGCGCCCCGTCGGGGCTCGAGCAGACGCAGGATTAGGAACGGTTCATTAACAAGTTGGCCTTGATCATCGTTCCGGCCGCCCCGGCGTTTAGGTCGACTGGGAGCGCCGCACCCCAGTGCGGCGAGACCTCGCAAACACTCTCAACACCACGGTTTACGGCGAGGCCGGGCCGCACTGGGGTG
>CAILVI010000303.1 GCA_903837595.1 uncultured Thiodictyon sp. | reverse complement strand
CTGAGAGGGGAATGCCACGCCCTTTAAGTTCCCAGGGCGTTGCCCTTGGCTGGTACTAAGTTCCAGCGTGTCTTGCGAGTCGACCCCAACGGGGTCGGACATACCAGCCAAGGTCAACGCCCTGGGATAGAGTTAGATCTTCGGCGCAGACCTGAAAGGGCGTGACATAGCGGCGCGGTGCCTTATGTCACGCCCTTTCAGGGCTAGGCTCTGTCTTACCGCATACCCAGGGCGTTGCCCTGGGCTGATATGTTGCGCCCCTTCGGGGCTTCCGGTTGAGATGCGCAACACACTGTCGTCAGGGGCTGGGTGCGTCGTCTCTTGGTGGTCGTTGCCAAGGCCGCCATTGTCTTCAGCGTATCGCGCCATCAGCCTAAAATGCCCTCAAGTTGGCTCTACAGGCTATTCCTCCCCAGGGTCCGCCAGGTAAGCCTCCGACTGCATCTCGATCAGTCGGCTATGCACCCGTGCAAAGGGGAAGTCCACGAATCCCCCAGGGTAAAGGTCGGCGATTGGCGCCGCAGCGGCGATCACGAGCTTGATCCGCCGGTCGTAAAACTCGTCGATCAAGTGGACGAAACGCCTGGCCGCCGCCTCGTGCGGCGAGCGCAAGACCGGGACCCCGGACAGCAGCACGGTGTGAAACTGCCGCGCAATCTCGATATAATCAACGGCCGCGCGCGGCGTCCCGCACAGGTTCTGGAAGTCGAACCAGGCGACGTCGGGCCCTACCCGGCGCGCCGGGAAGGTCCGGCCATTGACGCTGAAGCATTCATCCGCGGCCCCATGCCCGCCCGTCAGGTGTTCATAGTGTTCGGCAAGCCTGGCATCGCCTTCCTCACCAACGAAGAACACCCCCGCCTGAGTCAAGTTGCGCAGCCGATAGTCGACCGCACCGGCCAGCTCGAACACGCGTGTGTGCGCCTTCAGCAGGTCGATTGCCGGCAGAAACAATTGCCGCTGCAGGCCGTTGTGATAGAGTTGCTCGGGCTGCGTGTTGGAGGTCACCACCAGCGTCATGCCGCGCCTGAACAGCGCGCCGAGCAGCCGATGCAGGATCATGGCGTCGGCGATATCGGTCACCACGAACTCGTCCAGGCACAGCACGCGCACGTTCTTCCGCCACTGACCGCCAATCACCTCCAGCGGGTCTGGTTGGCTGGGGAGCCGCGACATGGCGTCGTGAACGTCACGCATAAAGTGGTGAAAATGCAGCCGCCGCTTGTCTGCCACCGGCAGGGCGTCGCAGAACCAGTCCATCAGGTAGGTCTTGCCGCGCCCCACGCTGCCCCACAGATAGATGCCGGGTACCGGCCGCGGTGTGCGGCCGCGACTGGCCCACAGTCGGCCCAGCGGACCCCGCCGGGGCTCCCCCCCCGCCTCCCCGGCCAACCGAACCTGCAGGTCCTCAAACAACGCACGCGCCTCCTCTTGGACGCGGTCCAAGGGCTTCAGGTCGGCCACGGCGGCAGGCACGGAAAAATGATGAGAACTGACAGACACGTTACGAATTACTCCCCATGTTTACCGCGATAGGCCGCGTCGACGGATACGAATCCTTCGCGACGATCAAAGAGATAGGCCACGGCCACTACAAGCTCACCGGTTATATCCGCGGTCATGAGGCCTACGCCACGCTGTATCGGGTACGCGACTCCGAGTACAACATCACCGGCCACATCGCGGGCTTCGATTCGTACGGGACCGCCACCCGTGTCAACAAAAGCGACTGGACGGTCCAAGGCAACATCGGCGGACACACGATGGTCGCAACACTGACCGCTGTATACCATGGACAATGGACCTTTCACGAGAAGACCGCCCAGCACGAAGCCGAGGTGACGATTACAGGCAGATGAAACATGGTTTAGCCAGCGCTCAACCCAGTGACAAGCACAGTCCTTTCTAATACTGTATACCCCAACCTGACCTGCTTTGCCCCTTAGCGGTCACAAGCACTTAGGAGTTCCCTGCGGATGCTGAACAAAGTCAAACGCTTCACTACTTCACTCCTGCCGATCGACGAGACCCGGCAGGGCGAGTGCAACCGTTGCGGCGCTTGCTGCAAGCTCCCTTACCCGTGTCCCTTCCTGCGGTTCGACGACGAGGGCCTGAGCAGTTGCGCCGTCTACCATGTGCGGCCACCCAGTTGCCGCAAGTACCCGCGGACGGCTGCCGAGAATCTGACTCCAGAACAATGTGGTTTCTCTTTTGCCAGCGATGAGGACCTCGGTGCCGACCAAGTGGGGTTGGAGCCGGTGACCAGCCCGCGATAGGCCCAGCTTGAGATCGGTGACATTGCTGATCTACAAGCTGAACTGTGTGGCGGGAGAGTAGATCTGCTATGGCGCCTGGGCGCGCGGTGCGGGACCTAATTGGGGCGCTGGGGCTGCAAATCGTGCTGCTACACCTGCAATGGGGGCACCACGATCGTGAATAATCTCAACACGCGGTAGGGTGCAGGACCCCGCCGGTCGAGGTCTTGCCGCTCGTCAATGGGTTCGCGCCGCGGGCAACCAAAAGAACACCGCACCCAGATACCACCCGGGTGCGGTGTTTTCTTGGCTTGCACCCCGCCCTCAGGCGGCCTGCGCGGGAATCGACTCGCCGGTGCGGATGATGCGATTGGACTCGTCCAGATAGACCAGGCTGGGCTTGAAGACCCGTGACTGCGCCTCGCTCATGCCCGCATAGGCACAGATGATGACCCGATCCCCCGGGGCTGCCTTGTGCGCCGCCGCTCCGTTGACCGAGATCACCCGCGATCCCGCCTCCGCGCGGATGGCATAGGTGGTGAAGCGCTCACCGTTGGTGACGTTGTAAATCTGGATCTGCTCGTACTCGCGGATCCCGGCGCGCCGCAGCAGTTCCTCGTCGATGGCGCAGGAGCCCTCGTAATCCACCTCCGCGTGCGTCACGCAAGCGCGGTGCAGCTTGCACTTCAGCAAGGTCAGTTGCATCAGCTCGATCCTCTAAACGGCCGCTCGGGCCTCAAGGTTTCTCGGGTCGGCAAAACCGCAAGGAAACTCGTATGATTTCAGTTGGGCGCCGATTCTAACGCAGGAATTGCTGCGCTGCATCATCGTTCTTGCTGTGGCGTGTTGCCGCGGGTCCGGTCAGGCCCCCGGGGTGCGTCACGCTCAGGTTGTCGATCAGCCGCGCGCGGCCGAGATAGGCCGCCGCCAAGACCACCAGTTCGCGGTCGCTTGCGGCCGGCTCGCCCAGGTCCGCGGCCCGCCGGACACTCACATAATCGGGCCTCAAGCCGGCCGCGGCAATCATTGCCGTCGCAGTTGACTCGACCTCAGGAGCTGGCCGCCCCGCCGCCAGCCCCTGGGCGGCCGCAGTCAGGGCGCGATAGAGCGCCGGTGCCTGGGTCCGCTCGGCGGCCGACAGATAGCCGTTGCGCGAGCTCATGGCCAGCCCGTCGGGCTCCCGTACGGTGGGGACACCGGCGATCTCCACCGGTAGGTTGAGGTCGGCCACCATGCGCCGGATGATGAGGAGTTGCTGGAAGTCCTTTTCGCCGAAGAGGGCGAGATCCGGCTGGACCATGTTGAGTAGCTTACAGACCACGGTCGCCACGCCGATGAAGTGGCCCGGGCGGCTGGCCCCGCACAGCAGGTCCGAGACCCCGGGGACCTCGACCCGCGTCTGCGCCTCCTGCCCTTGAGGATACATGGTCGCCACCCCGGGGGCGAACAGTAGGTCGCAGCCGGCCACGGCCAGCAGCGTCTGATCGCGCTGTGGGGTGCGCGGATAGGCCGCCAGGTCCTCGGTGGGGCCGAATTGCAGCGGGTTGACGAAGATGCTCGCGATGACCCGGCGGGCGCGTTGGCGGGCCTCCCGTACCAGGGTGATGTGGCCCTCATGGAGGTTTCCCATGGTGGGCACGAAGGCGATGCGCTCCCCTGCCGCACGCCAGGTGCGGACTTGGGTGCGCAGGTCGTTGAGGTCTTCGACGATGTTCATGGGTGTCCTCAGTAGGGGGTTTCGGCCGGACCGGGGAAGCTCCCTTCCCTAACCGCCGTCACGTAGCCGGTCACGGCCTCCATGATCGAGCTGCTGCCCTTCATGAAGTCCCGGCTGAACCGCGGCGGGCGCTTGGGGTTCAAGCCCAGAATGTCGTAGATGACCAGCACCTGGCCGTCGCAATCGGCCCCGGCCCCGATGCCGATCACCGGGATTGTGAGTGCCTGGCTGATCTCCTGGGCCAGGGCCGCCGGCACGCATTCGAGCACCAGCAGGCTGGCCCCGGCCTCCTGGACGGCCAGTGCGTCGCGCCGGATGGTCTGCGCGGAGTCGGCATCGCGTCCCTGAAACCGGTAGCCGCCGATGAGGTTGACCGATTGGGGCATCAACCCCAAGTGGCCGCAGACCGGTACGCCCTGTGCCGTCAGGCACCGCACCGTCTCCAGCACGCTGGCGCCGCCCTCTATCTTGACCACCTCGGCGCCGCCCTCCTGCATCAGGCGGGCGGCGCCCACCAGCGCCCGCTCCGGGGTCGCGCCGGCCAGGAAGGGGAAGTCTGCAATCAACAAGGCGCGACGTCGCCCGCGGGCCACGCAGGCGGTGTGGTAGGCCATGTGCTCGAGCGTGACTGGTACCGTGCTGGCATGTCCTTGCAGCACCATGCCGAGCGAGTCGCCTACCAGCAGCACGTCGACCCCGGCGTCATCCAGTAGCCAGGCGAAGCTTGCGTCGTAGCAGGTCAGACAGGAGATGCGCTCTCCCCGGGCCTTCATTGCCGCCAGGGTGGCAACGGTGATCGGCTTGGCGGGCATGGGTGCTCCGAAGGTCGGTGTGGGGGGCGAACGGGGGGACTGCGGATGGCCGCGAACGGGCCCGCGTGTCCCGCTAGCGGGAGGATAAAGGGCTCGGCCCGGCGGCGCCAGTCGGCGCGCCGTCCGGCAGCGGGCGAATGCCGTCCCGGTCGTCGCGGGCCGCCAGCAGGCCGGCGAGGTCACCCTGGCCGGGGATCAGGAGTCCCGCCGGTGCAATCTCTGCCAAGGGCACCAGGACGAAGGCGCGCCGCGCCATCTCCGGGTGGGGCAGCGTCAGCCCCGGCAATTGAAGCTGCCAATCACCGTACAGCAAGAGGTCCAGATCCAGGGTGCGGGGCCCCCAGCGGGCCCCGTCGCGTACCCGGCCATGGTCGCGCTCGATCCCCTGCAAGGCGCCGAGCAGTGCGAGCGGGGTGAGTTTGGTGGTGAGTACCGCCACCGCGTTGACGAATTCCGGCTGCGCCACCGGCCCCAGCGGGGCGGTGGCATAGAGCGATGAGCGAGCACGCAGGGTGCAGCCGGGGAGCCCCGCCAGCTCGTGAATGGCGCGGCAGAGCTGGGCGCGCGGGTCATCAAGGTTGCTGCCGAGCCCGATATAGGCCAGCACCGTGCAGCGACGCTCAGGTACCGCCATCGTGTCCCTCGGCGGCAGCGGTCCCGGCGCCTGAGTCTGATCCTGCCCCGGTGCCGCTCTTACGCCGCCGCCGCGGCCGTCGCCGCTTGGCCTCGCCCTCGGTCATGCAGGAGCGCTGCGCCCCGTCGGCCTCCTGGAAGCGCGTCCACCAGTCGGCGAGTTCCGGGTCGGCCTCGCCCGATTGCGCCCGCAGGAGCAGGAAGTCATAGGCGGCGCGAAAGCGCGGGTGACCGATCAGGCGCGCCGGCCGCTTGCCGTCGCGCTGGAGCAGGCGCGGCTGGAGCGACCAGATCTCGCGCATCGGCAGTGAGAAACGCTTGGGGATGGCGACCAGGGGCTGCTGGCGCGCGCACACCTCACTGCCCGCCTGTTCGATCGCGTCCAACTCCTCGGCCCCTTTGGCCAGGAGTCGTTCGTAGCGCCGCCGGACCGGCTCCCACAGCAGGACCGCATACAGGAAGAAGGGCGCGACCGGTTTGTTCGCGAGCACCCGCCGGTCCGTATTTTCCAGGCCGCGACTGACGAAGGTGACTGGAAAGGCCTGCTCCTCCAGCGCCAGCGCGGCATCGGTGTCCGGGAACAGGTGGCCGAAGAGTCCGTAATGGCGCAGCTTCTCGAAGGTGTCGCGTCCGTAGCCGCCGTGGAACATCTTGATCAGCTCATCGAAGAGCCGGGCGGAGGCGATGTCACCGAGCAGCGGCCCCAGCGTGAACAGGGGCTCCTCGGTGCGGGTCTCCACCGTGAACCCGAGCTTGCAGGCAAAGCGCACCGCCCGCAGCATCCGCACCGGGTCCTCCCGATAGCGCTGCTCGGGGTCGCCGATCAGGCGCAGTTGCCCCAGGCGCAGGTCCTCGAGCCCGCCGGCATAGTCGACGAGCGAGAAGTTGCTGATGTCGTAATAGAGTGCATTGATCGTGAAGTCCCGCCGCAGGGCGTCCTCCGCGATGCTCCCGTAGGAGTTGTCGCGCAGGATCATGCCGTTCTCGACCTGGCGGTCCGCGTCGTCGTCGTCCGCCCCGGTCCCGCGGAAGGTCGCCACCTCGATGATCTCCTGGCCGAAGTGGACGTGGGCCAGGCGAAAGCGGCGGCCGATCAGGCGGCAGTTGCGAAAGACCTGGCGGACCTCCTCCGGGGTGGCGTCGGTGGCCACGTCGAAGTCCTTGGGTTCATGGCCGAGCAGCAGGTCGCGCACCCCGCCCCCCACCAGGTGGGCCGCGTAGCCCTCCTGTTTCAGCTTGTAGAGGACCTTGAGTGCGTACTCGCTGATGTTGGCGCGCGAGATGCTGTGCCCGGCGCGCGGCACGATCAACGGGACCGCCGCGCTGTGCGGTGCCTTGGGGTAGGTTTCCTGCATCACGTGATCGGGGGGTTCCTTGAGGGCTGGGACAGTGCCCGGTGGCGGTCGGGATCGCCACTGGATCGTACATAGTGTAACCGCCGCTTGTGGTACGGCGCAGTGTCCGTATAATACCTGCTTCGCTTGACGCGTACCGCTCCCTTCGTCTAGTGGTCTAGGACGCTGGCCTCTCACGTCGGTAACAGGGGTTCGAACCCCCTAGGGAGCGCCAAATCAGGCGGTTAGCCAGGCTTTGCCGGCTGCCGCGATCACCGTCCGTCGCTTTCCCAAATGTCGGGACCAGCGCGGGCGGTTTTTTTTGCCTACCGCGCCGCCGGGCCGGGTCTCGCTCGTCACACCGCCGCGCGGTGTGACGCCCGTGTGTGGCGCTTCGGGTCGGGTCGCCCGCCCTTATTACTGCTAACGCCTATGGTTAAATCCGCCCCAGTCCGCGTCCCGTTGCCCATCGCGCTTGTCCAGTGTGGGGCGCGGTGTCAGGTTGGCCGCGCGCAGGCGCTCTGTCTCTCGGGTTGGATCGAAACTCAGTTCAGTCTTGAGACGGCGCAGGGCCTTCGTTTCCGCGTCGGATAGGGGAACGAATCCGCTCAGCACCCACGCCTCGCGCATGTTGTCTGCAATTTGGTGAATGGCAGGGCGCTGTCCAGCCCGGTCCAGGCGCGCAGGCCAGGCAACCGGGCGGCGTCGACCGGATCGGGTCCTTCTTCGGCCAGAATCCGATCGCCCAAGCCGCTGCCGACCCGCGCGTCGGCGGGGGCCTCCGCAAAGCAGACGATGCGCAACAGCGGGCGGCCGCGGGGGTCTCTCGGGCCCACTCCTCGCCCTCGGCACTCAGAAACTCAGGAACTCAGGAACTCAGGAACTCAGGAACTCAGGAACTCACCCGTGGTG
>CAILVI010000302.1 GCA_903837595.1 uncultured Thiodictyon sp. | reverse complement strand
GGTATAGCGTGTGCGCCGGCTCATCCCCAATACCCGGGCGACATACGCCACACCGCCCAAGCCAATCTTCAAGGCCTCCAGCGCGGCGTAGCGGCGGCGATGGTCCTCCGGCAACGACCGACACACTACACGCGCATCGTCTCCTCGTGGGCGGCCTCGTAACCGGCAAACTCGTTCATGGTAGCGACGGGTATCCAAATATCCGGCGCCCATGGTCGCAGGAAGACCGCGGTTTTTCAACTGCGTAGCAGCCGCTATACATAAATCCCCTGAGCTAACATGAGTAACTTGTTAATGAACCGTTCCTTGGCGCAGTTCGAGCCGAAACAGCAGAGACGGAAAGCTAGCCGTGCATGATACGCTGGGTACTGAAACGGCATCAATCGGAACTCATGATAAACGTCAATCCTGCCCAATGATGAGGAACAGAGACAACGATGAAAAAATTCATACGGAGACGGGCGGCGACCGCGCTAGCGACGGCAATCACCTCGGTCGTCCCCGCCCATGCTGGGCAGCTCGGGAATCCACCAAGGGGCGGCCTCGGCGACTGGCGCCGGATCGGGACCACGCACGCCAATCATACCGCGGACCACGATACCATCCGCGTGCCGGGTCCATTCGATAATTTCCGCCGAATCAAATTCTAAGGTCACCGACGCACCCCTGAACATGCAGCGCATGATTGTCACTTACGACAATGGCGCCCCGGACCGCATTGAGGTGCGCCAGAATATCCCCAAGGGCGGCGAGAGCCGCGTGATCGACCTCAAGGGCGTCGGCAGACGCAGCATCCGCAAGATTGACTTCTGGTACGACACCAAGGGGTGGCTGAACGGCAAGGCAGACGTGACCCTATTCGGGATGAAGTAAGTTTATGTGCGCCAAATATCATTATGGGGAGACTCCAGGGGCTGTCCAGGAATTGCCAAGGCATGCGCGGCCGCTAGCGGCCTCGGCGCGCACCGAACACGAGCAGCGGAAAAGAAATGAGTCTGAGTTCCAGAAGTCTAGCCGCCGCGCTCGGCAGCTTGCTGTACGCCGCCACTGCGCTCGCGTAGGCGCAGGGTGTGCAGCCCGCCGCGGTCCTGTTCGAGAACGTGCGCATCTTCAACGGTACCGCCGACCGGCTCACGGCACCCTCGAATGTCCTCGTGGTGGGCAACGTCATCGCGTCGATCTCGACCGCACCCATTGCGGACCCGCCGGGCACCGCGGTGACCCGAATCCACCGGTGGCGGACGCACGCTCATGCCGAGCCTCATCGACAACCATGTGCACGTCCTGTTCAGCGCCAGCTCCCAGCCGGAGCTGCTCGACCCGACGATGGCGGTCGAGGTGTTGCAGGCGCGGGCGACCGAGGAGGCGAAGCAGATGCTGCTGCGCGGCTTCACGACCGTGCGTGACCTCGGGGGGCCGATGCTCGCGGCGCGGCCGGCGATCGACCGGGGCGAACTGCCGGGCCCGCGCATCTACCCAAGCGGGGCCATGATCTCGGAGACCTCCGGTCACGGCGATTTTCGCCTCCCTCAGGAACGCGCGCACCGTCTTCGGGCGAGATCTCCCGTGGCGAACTGCTCGGTGGGGCCTTCATCGCCGATGGGCGCGACGAGGTGCTGACCGCCACGCGCGAGAACCTGCTCGCCGGTGCGACCCAGATCAAAGTCATGGCGGGCGGCGGGGCCGCCTCGGCGTACGATCCGCTCGACGTCGCGCAGTACACACTCGACGAGATGAAGGCGGCGGTCGAGGCGGCCGACGACTGGGGCACCTACGTCGCCGTCCACGCCTACACCCCCAAGGCGGTGCGGCGTGCCGTGGAGGCCGGTGTCAAGTGCATCGACCACGGCCAGTTCCTCGACGAGGACACCGTCAAGCTGCTCGCCGAGAAGGACGTGTGGCTCAGCCTGCAGGCGCTCGGCGAGGCGCCACCGACGGCCCCGCCCGGCACCCGTGAGAAGAAGCACCAAGTGGTCGTGGGCGCCGACAACGCCTTCAAGTGGGCCATCCAATACGGCGTCAAGCTCGCCTGGGGACCGACTTCCTGTTCGCGCCCGCCAACAACCCGAATCAGACCGCCGACATCGTGAAGCTGACGCAGTGGATGACGCCCGCCCAGGCCCTCAAGCTGGTGACCCACGACAACGCGCAGCTGCTCGCGCTCTCCGGTCCGCGCAACCCCTATCCGGGTCGGCTGGGTGTGGTGGAGGAAGGCGCGCTCGCCGACCTCCTGCTGGTCGACGGCGACTCGCTCGCGAAGCTCGATCTGCTGCTGGACCCCGGAAAGACTTTCGTGGTGATCATGAAAGACGGGGCGATCTACAAGAGCACGCTGCAGTGAACTGTTCGCCCGACCGACGCGAGCGACGGGCGGTATTGGTGGAGGGCGACGACATCGCAGCCCCCCTGTACCACCGTCCTCGGACGACGCCTTATGGCCCTCAGCGTCCGTTCAACTCAGCTTCCCAGTTCGCTGCTTATGTAAATCCGCCGCGGTCATGAACGCATACCGCTCGGACCCCTACGACTTAACATAAAGAACATTAGCGGCCACGTTGCTGTGGGGGCCGTAGCCCTAATGGTTATGTAAAGCTGGCGCAGCCATAAGCGATCACCGTTCCTGCCCCGCCAAATAAAAGTGATTAGGGGGCTGTCGCCCATGTAGGCACCAAGCGCTCCGGCGGCCCTCAGCATATGGCATGACGTACTTTTCCCCGGATTTAGCCACCCGTGAAGTAGAATTCCCATCCTGCCTCAACTGCCTTGTGACCGTTTTCCGGAGCGGCAGCTATGACTATAGCTGCGAACTCCAGAGACGATATATTCAGTCAGGCCCCTTGTCCACTTACCTGTGTCCATCGCAGTCGTTTGCGAACATTGAGAGCCTGTCTAGAAGAGCCGGTAGCGGTGTCGGTAAGCCGCGGAATGGTAAGGCTGCCTGAGTAGGGAACACTTTCGTTTACCCCAACGCAGAACGGACCATCAGTGGCTTACGTTGGCAGCGTCGGGCGGAGAGGGAAAATCCACCCCAGGGGGCTGATCATCTCGCGGTCCACCGGTTCTCGCGTCAGCCGTCGCGGCCGGAGGTCGCGCCGATGTCGCCGACGCGGCCCGATCGCCGGGCGCGACGGAGGTTGGCCGAAAACCGGCCGGAATCCTGATCAAAAGCCGGCTGGGGTATACAAAAGGGTGGCCGCCACGGGATCATATCGTTGTCGAGACGATCCTTTGCAGGAGGACCCCATGGCGGCCATTGAACTGAGCTTAGTTGACTGGCGCGCGGTTGAGGGGCGTAGCGATCTGGATCGCTTCTATCTGGTGCGCGATCATCTCCCAGACGCCCGGTTGGTGCAATACCTGGAGGTCATGCGCGGCGCGGGACGCGATGACTATCCGGTGGCGGCGATGTGGAACGCGGTGCTGGCCGGGGTGGTGTTCCAGCACCCCTCGATCGAGGCGCTGATTCGCGAACTCGGGCGTAACCCGGCATTGCGGGAAGCCTGCGGCTTCGCGGTGTTGCCGCTCCAGAAGAAACCCCCGGCGCACGTGGTACCGGACGCCGACACGGGGCGGATGACCATCGCCTATGCGGCGCCGGAAGCCGCCCGCGCCGCGGTGCCCGGGAGTTGGAATTTCTCGCGTTTTCTCGCCAACGTGATCGAACAGACGCTGGGGATGGTGACGCAGATGATCACGACGCTGCGTGAGCAACTGATGGAGGTCCTGCCGGCGTTCGGGTGCCACCTGGGCTACGACGGCAAGGCCATCGACAGCCACAGCACCGGGCGGGTGAGTCGCACCACCGGGGCGACCTCCGATCCCGATGCCGATTGGGGCAAGCACGAGACCAGCGGCGTTGACGCCAGCGGCAAACCCTGGAAAAAGATCAAAAGTTGGTTCGGCTACGGTGTCCACCTGATCGCCGACACCCACTACGAAATCCCCGTGGCGATGCACCTGACCCCGGCCTCCCATGCCGAGCAGATCCAACTGCGCGTCATGCTCAAGGAGATCTTCGCCGAGACGCCCGAATTGGCTGAGCGCTGCCGTGACTTCAGCGCTGATCGCGGCCTGGACAGTACCGAGACCAAGACCCTGCTGTGGGAAACCTACGGCATCCGCCCCCTGATCGATACCCGCGAACTGTGGCGGGAAGAAAAGCAACACCCCGATTACGATCCAGCGAAGCCGATCACGCGCCCGCTCTTTCCCGAGCGCGTGGACACCATCGTCCATACCGAAAAGGGCAGCGTCCATTGCATTTGCCCGCAGACCGGCGAACAACGCGACTTGGCCTTCCAAGGCTTCGAGGCCGATCGCAATGCACTCAAATACCGCTGCCCGGCCGCCGCCTATGGACTGGAGTGCCAGGGGCGTGAACGCTGCCACCAGGCCGGCGGGGTCACGCCCGGGGAGTATGGACGGATCGTGCGGATCAGCCTTGATGACCATGATCGACGCATCTTCGTGCCGACCCCGCATGGCAGCCCCAGTTGGCACCGCGGTTATAATCGGCGCAGCGCCCTGGAGCGAATCAATAACCGCATCGACCACAGCTTCGGCTTCGAGCGGCATTTCATCCGCGGCTTGGCAAAAATGCAGACCCGGGTCGGTTTGGCGCTGGCGGTCATGATGGCCATGGCCCTAGGACACGTCAAAGACGGACGCCTCGGGCAGATGCGCTCGCTGGTTCAGCCCATCCCCGCGACCGGGTAACCGCACGGTCCGCCGCGTCGCGTCAGGCCTCCCGCGCGTTGCCTGCGGGCGTGGTTGTCCGCGGGAAAGAGTTGTTGAGAACCCTTCTCAACTGGGAGCCGCAGCGACCCGCGGTCGGCCGCGTCCGCCACACCACGGCTGCGCTTCGGGTCCGCCTGATCCCGGCGCAACCTTGCGGCACCCAAGAAAAACGTCGCAGCGCAAACGGCTCCAGCATGAACAGCATCGCCATCATGACCAAGGCCATGTGGTGATGCCAAGCCCGCCAGCCACGCGCCTGGTAGTGATCCAGTCCGGCGTGGCTCTTACCATCTTGGAAGGTGCGTTCCACCCAGAAGCGCTGCCCCTG
>CAILVI010000301.1 GCA_903837595.1 uncultured Thiodictyon sp. | reverse complement strand
ATTTTTCCAGCGCTTGGCGAACCGTTCCACTCGCACCGGTCGCGGTCTTGATACCGGCCTGCGCGAAAAACTCAATCGCGCGTCCGCCCATACCGCCACTCAACATCACTTCGGCCTGTTGCTGCTTGATGAAGTCAGGTATCTGCCCCGGTTCGTGGTTTTCGGCAAATGGATTGGCAATGCTGCGCGAGGCCGCAATGGTCCCCTGGTCGACATCCACCAGTACGAAGAATGGGGCATGACCGAAGTGTTGGGCGACTTGGCTCTCCAGACCCTGATCGGTTTCAGCAGTGATGGCGATTTTCATTTTCAAATGTCCTGGTTGGTGGGTGTTTCAAGGTTCATGAGGGCCGCGGTGATCCGCTCCCAAACGGTAGAAATGGCAACCGCGGCGGGGCAAACGGGGCGAAAGGCGGTTACGGCCTCGCCCGCCACCATGGCGTCGACGATGGTCAGATCGAACGGGATGCTGCCGACCGTCGCGATACCGCTCGCGCGGCATTGCTCCTCAATGGCCTGCGCCCCCGCTGGATAGAGATCGGCCTTATTGATGCAGACCAGCGCCCCCACGCCGAAATGCCGCACGGTGTCCAGCGTTCGGATCAGGTCGTGGATGCCGGCGACCGTGGGCTCGGTCACGACCAGCGCGAGATCTGCACCCGAGACCGCCGAGATGACCGGACAACCGATGCCGGGCGGTCCATCCACCAGGAGCAGCAGCCGGTTATCGTCCAGTGCCCGCGCTCGGGCACGCTGTTTGACCAGCGTCACGAGCTTGCCGGAGTTTTCCTGTCCCGGGAACAGGTCGGCATGGTAGAGGGGGCCATAGCGGCTGTCCGATACAAAGAAGTTGCCGACGACCTGCTCGTGCATGGCGATGCTCCCGGTGGGGCACTGATACACGCAGGCCGCGCAGCCGTCACAGGCAATGGGGTCCACCACATAGTCGCCGGCGCACTCGGTAATCGCGGCGAAACGGCAGACTGACTCACAGTCGCCACACCGGATGCAGACATCCTGGTCGATTAAGGCCACCTGGCCGCCGCGGAACTCCTCTGCTTGCAGTAACCGGGGCTTCAGGACCAACCCGAGGTTGGCGGCGTCCACATCCGCATCGGCCAGCACGACCTGGCCGGCGAAGGGTCCCAGGGATGCCAGATGGGCAAAGGCGGCCGTGACACTGGTCTTGCCGGTACCGCCCTTGCCGCTCAAGATGACGAGCTGTTTCATGCATCCACCCGCTTGATGATGGCTTCCAACAGGTCGTGGAACCTGGGTCGGTATTCCGGCGCGGCGCTCACCAAGGTATTGCCGCGGGCGATGCCCTCGGCAATCTGCCGTTGCATCGGGATGCGCAGCAGAATCGGCAGGTCGTGGGCGGCACACCAAGCGCCGACGGCGTCGTCACCGATGCCGTCACGGTTGATCACCACCCCGGCGGGCAGACCCAACGCGCGCGTGATGGCGGCTACCTGTTTCAGGTCGTGCAGGCCAAAGGGGGTTGGTTCGGTCACGAGCAGCACAAAATCCGCCCCGCGCAGCGTTTCCACCACCGGGCAGGATGCACCAGGCGGGGCGTCGCGGATGTCGATCTCCCGGGCCTGCTCTCCGCGGTGGGTGTGAGGCAACTCGGGACACCACTTTTTCAGTTCGCGCAGGATCGGCACGGACATCGGTTGTCCGACATTCATCACACCCTGTGCAAACGCAATGCCCTCCGGGCTCAGGCCGCTGTCGATCACGCCCAACACGGCGAGCCGCTCGCTGATGGCCTCTTGTGGACAGACCAGTGTACAACTGCCGCAGCCGTGACAAATATCGGGGAATACCAACGCCTTCTTGCCGACGATGGCGATGGCGTGGAATTGGCACACCCGCGCGCATTTGCCGCAGTAGGTACAGAGTTGCGTGTCGATCTGCGGGACCAGGATGCCGACCTCACGGTGGGTATCCAGGGCCGGGTGGAGAAACAAGGCGGCATTCGGTGCCTCCACATCGCACTCGCGAAAGCAGACTTCATGCAGTTGCGCGGCCACAAGTGCCAGGCTGGTGGCGACGGTGGTCTTGCCGGTACCACCCTTGCCGCTGGCGACGACGATGCGCATTGGCGCTAACCCCCGTGATGGCCGTTATGGCTGGCCGCGT
>CAILVI010000300.1 GCA_903837595.1 uncultured Thiodictyon sp. | reverse complement strand
TCCTACGGCGTAGGAGCGGCCCCCAGGCCGCGACGAATGGCGCCGCAGTGGTCAAGGCCCGGTCCACCCCACGCCAGACGCGCCGTTCACTCCTCGGGTAGCCACTCTTGATCCAGCACTTCGTGCTTGTCCCAGGGACAGGTGTCCGGAAAATCCGAAAGCCCGGTCTCCTCCGCCGCCTGGGCGGTGGCATCATCCCAGACGCCCGCCCACCAGTCCGGCCGATCGAGTTTGGGGCGCAGGCTCGGGGTTTCGTCCAGGCGACGGGCGATGCCGCGGCGCTGATTACGGATGGTGATCTGCCAACTTGCGCCCCGCCGTCCAGGCTGGTGCCGCCACTTGATCAGGTGTGCCAGCAGCACTGCCATGCGGTTGGCCAGTTCGCGCTGCTCGCTCTTTCCCACGTCCTCTATCTCCTCGGCCAGGTGTGCGATGTCCAGCAGGTCGAACCGGCCCTCGCGGAGCAGGCGCGCCTGCTCGCCGGCCCAGACGACCACGTCATCTTCGTAGCGTACGGCACTCGTCATAATGGGTTTCCCGATATCAGATCAGCCTCACTGCAAAGGGCTCGGGCGGCGGGCCGCCGGTGGGCCGAGCGCGACGCCGCGGGGCGCCTCGGGTTATGGTATCGCGCTTATCCGTCAAGGTGCAGCAGGCCCGGGAGGATCGAACCATGTGCGACTTAGGCGCCCGGAACCGAGCCCCGGCCCGCGCGCGCCGGCTCGGAGTCCTCGCCCTGGTCCTCTGCGGGGTCGGCTCTCAATGGCCAACGGCGTCTTGGGCTAGGGAATGGTCGGCAAGCGCCCAGCCCCTGAGCTGCACCCTGCTGCGGGTGCTCGATGGGGACTCGCTGGAACTGCGGTGTAACGACCAGACACTCGAAGTCCGCCTGCACTGCATCGATGCACCCGAGTGGGGGCAGACCCCCTGGGGCAAGCGGTCGCTGCGGCACCTGGAGGCGATCACCCCCCGCCGGGTGGAGCTTGAGGGGTTGGAAACCGACCGCTTCGGGCGCACGGTCGGGGAGGTCTACGGCACCGGCCCGGGGCGCCCGCTGCTCAATCTGGAGCAGGTGGCGAGCGGCCAGGCGGCGGTCTACCGGCACTATTGCGAGGACCCGCGGTTCGACCGTGCCGAGCAGGCGGCGCGCAAGGCGGGGTTGGGGATCTGGTCACGGCCGGGCGAACAGCAGACGCCCTGGGAGTTCCGGCACCGCAATGAACGCTGAGCGCACATGGACGGCCACTACTGCACTGGCGATACCGATCATGCCGAGCGCCGGGCGAAGCTGGGTTTAGGCCGAGACAAGCGGGTTGGGCCGGCCATTGCGCGTCACCATGCATTCAGGCCAGCCTATAATTGTCAATTGCGGCCTTGCCGGCAACCGGCAAGGTGCGGCCGTCGACATCGGGCGACATGGCGCAACGGGCCAGGAAGGTGACATCGCCCGTGCCCACACGCTTGGCGGAGATGTTCTCCGCGGAGTTCCAGATCAACGCAAAGGATTCCTACCATGTCTGTACTCGACCTGCCCTTCATCGCTGAACTCACGGCCCTGCGCCGCGATCTGCATGCCCACCCGGAACTGGCCTTCCAAGAGGAGCGCACCGCCGAGCGGGTGGCGCGCGAGCTGACCGGATATGGGCTTGAGGTACACCGCGGTCTGGCGAAAACCGGTGTCGTCGCCGTGTTGCGCGCCGGCACATCACCGCGCGCTATCGGGTTGCGCGCCGACCTGGATGCACTGCCGCTCACCGAGCTCAACACCACGGCACATCGCTCGCAGTACCCCGGGCGGATGCACGCCTGCGGTCACGACGGCCACACCGCCATGCTGCTCGGCGCGGCCCGCTATCTGGCCGCTCATCCCGGGTTCGACGGCACGGTCGTCTTCATTTTCCAGCCGGCCGAGGAGGCCGACGGCGGCGCGCCCTTGATGATTGCGGACGGCCTGTTCGAGCGGTTTCCGGTCGACGCCATCTATGGGCTGCACAACTGGCCCGGCGTCCCCGTGGGCTGTATGGCGGTGATGCCGGGGCCGGTAATGGCCGGCACCTGCGCCTTCGAGATCCGGGTCCAGGGCGACGGCTGCCACGCCGCCATGCCGCAACAGGGCGTCGACGCGATCGTCACCGCGGCCCAGTTGGTGCAGGCATTGCAGACCGTCGTCAGCCGCAGCATCCACCCGTGCGACCCGGTGGTGCTGAGCGTCACCCAGTTTCATGCCGGCGAGGCCTGGAACATCATCCCTGCGGAGGTCGTCCTGCGCGGCACCATCCGCACCTTCAAGCCCGCGGTACAGGCGGCCGTGGAGGCCACCATCGAGCGCCTGTGCAACGGCATCGCCGCCGCTCAGTGCGCACAAATCACTGTCACCTATGACCAACGCTTTCCGCCGACGGTCAACGATCCGACGGCCAGCGCCCTCTGCCGCCGGGTGGCCGCGGCGGTGTGTGGCGAGGAACGGCTGATCAGCGACGCCCAACCCTCGATGGGCGGCGAGGATTTCGCCTACATGCTGGCCGAGAAGCCCGGCTGCTATGTCTGGCTGGGCAACGGCCCGGACGGCGGCGGCCTGCACAACCCACACTATGACTTCAACGACGAGGCCTTGCCGGTCGGTGTCAGCTACTGGGTGATGCTGGCCCGGACCGCCTTGGCGAGCGGCGGCGCGCCCTAAATCGACGAATCGCCCTTGCTGCTATTGGCCGCAATAGCTGATGAGCCGGCGACGACCACCGTCGCCGGTGGCGCCTGCACGGCCGTCACCGCGGGGGCTGGTGCCGGCGGTCGGCCGCAGCCCTGGCAATAGCCGGACACGGGGTCGTCCTCACACACGCCGATACAGGAATATTGTTCAAAGTCGCTCATTCAGTGCTCGCAGTCACATCGAAAATCGCCCTGCCAGGGATCGTGCTCCTCGCGGCGGCGGGCAACGGCCGCAAGGATCTCTAGCCTAACGTCATCCGCCGCCCGCGGCCAGACGGCGATTTCATCCAGCGTGCGAAAACACCCCAGGCACAGGCCGAGTTCCGGGTCCATGCGGCAGACACCGACGCAGGGAGTTCTAACCATCACGTCGGCGACACCCCCGCAAGCCACAGCGCGAAGCCCCCCCTGCCGCCACCCGACGCTGACTGCTGATCCAATGGAAGCACTCCGGTAACCGTGTCGCCTGACCTGAAGGACTTATAGAATAGCCGCGGCACGGCCAAAGACCCAGTAGCAGTCAGCGACGGTTGCCGCACAGGTCCCCGTCATTCCGAGCAAAGACGTGACCACAGGGAGCGCCGCACCCCAGTGCGGCGAAGCCTCGCGACGGCTTTGGTCATCGCTCCGGCCAGGGGCGAGCCGTCATTCCGGCCGGAAAGCCGGAATGCAGGCCAGGGATGGCAATCTTTCAGCCGCCGGAGACCCACCGAAGCTAGCGGGGTGGCCGGAGCAACGATCAAGGCCCTCGCGACCGACCGCGATGTTGTGTGTTGCGGATAGTCCGGGCCGCACTGGAGTGCGGCGCTCCCAGTGGCCCGGCGCTTCGCGTTCCCCACAGCAATGGCAGCAAGGATGCTCATGACCGCCCCGTCTCCCGAGTGCATAATCCCGTCGCTAGCCACCCAGAACTGAGCGGATCAGCCAATGAACCAACACGACCTGTTACAGCGCATCACCGCCCGCCCGGACGTATTCGGTGGTAAGCCCATCATCCGCGACCTAAGGATCTCAGTGGAAATGATCCTCTCGCTGCTGGCGCAAGGTGAGACCGCTGCCGCCATCCTCGACGATTATCCCGGTCTGGAAGCAGACGACATCACGGCCTGCCTGGCCTACGCCCACGCGGTCGTCGCCCATGATCGGATCGAGCGTATCGCGGTCCTTGGGGCATGAGGTTCCTCGTCGATCGTGGTGCCGGCCAGCGACTGGCCGATTGGCTTCGCGGCCAGGGCCACGATGTGCGCAACGCCACCGAGCTGTGGCAGGACCCGGGCGATCAGGCGCTGTTGGAGTGGGCCAGGCGTGAGGCGCGGATCTTGGTCACCATCGATTCGGATTTTGCCGCACTGGTGTTTCGCGCTGACGAGCCGCATTGCGGCATCGTTCGCCTCCCTGATGTTCCCGCATCTGCTCGCATCGCGCTCATGCAGCAGCTCTTGGCGTGCCACGCCAGCGAGCTGGAGGCCGGTGCCATCCTGACGGTCGCAACGGATCGGATCAGGGTATCTTGGCCCCCATGGGGAGGGCCGGTACCCAGGTCAAACTGATTGGCCCGACGGCAGTTGCGGCGCAGGCGCCATTTGTCCCGCGGTCCGTCCGCGTCCTGCCGGCTTGATTCGACCCACGAAGCCGGCCAGCTCGCCCTCAGCGAATTCGGTGTCATCGCCACGCTCGATGGCCTCGACCCCATGGTCTGCCGCCGCGCGCAGACGCCCCGGTCTCAGCGCATCGAACTCATCAAACACTAGGAATTGCTGCGCTGAAACAAGTCGAATCTTTCTGCCAGGTAGTCTCGATTTGGTCTATCGTCGGAATGGCGCGGGAGATGAATTCTGGCTCCGTCGAACGCTTTTATTGCTTTTTCAAGCGTCGGACCATCATTTTGTTTCAAGACGGCGGTGGGAATGTGAACGATCCCATCGGCGTCGATGCCAAGCAAGTTTTTGTCGTAAGCGGCATGATGCAGTGTCGAAAGACACAAACCATTGGTAACCTCCGGGTGCCCGCGTTCATCTCTATCCGCGATAATGTGCGCCGCCTCCAGCAAACCCGGGATCGGTAGTCCGGATATAGCGCAGCGCCGACTGTACGCCGACAGCACGAGCTCGCGGAACTCGGCCTGATGGAGTCGTACCTTTGCCTCAATAGTGCTGTATCTGCGGTCTATGCGGTATGCCGATGGGCCTGGCTCACGCAAGGCCATCTCATGCGGGCTACCCACGGCGATTGTGCAGTGCAAACGCACAGGATCCCAACCCGTCAAGTAGCACGGCAAGAGAATCTGGTAGATCGCGGGACTGATTCCGTAGAAGTAAATCAGTGGCGCTTGATCTTCAAATGCCTCTCTTAGGCAGATGTTGTCGCGGCTAGTCGGGTCCACCCCCTGGAAGGCATAAGAGAAATAGCCGTCGCTACTTAGCGCATCATCGTAGCGGGTGCTGCGGCCCATCCTTGGCTGGTTCGTCTTGATACTGAGAACGCCTCGCGACATCTGGGTCGGCTTGTGGATGCCACGCGGCCGGCTGCCGAGATAGACCTTTCGACCTTCAAATTCAAAACCCTCCTGAATGGCTACCCAAGGCACCGCACCGCTGTACTCTTGCATCAAGGAAGCACATCGCGCAAATGCGGCCATGCGGATATCTTGATCTCTATTTTCCACCCTGGCGCGCTCCCATTTGATCGAACCCAAGGCGCCACTGTGCCTGCGTTCATGAGCAACATTAGAAGACCCTGAGAAACTACAACCTTGATATCGTTGGCCAGACTAATGCCGGTGCTGGCACCACATCACAGATTTGCAGTAGTAGTGTAACACAGTGCACTCGCCGTCATCTGGGAGCGAGCCAGCAGCATCCACAAAGATAGGCACCCCTCCATTACCGGGTATCCTGGGCGGCTGAATAACAGAACGCTTGCACGGGCCAGCGACGGGAAATGTGGCTGGAGCTCAGACCTTTCTCTGCCCGCCACGCGCAGCGAGTTCTGGGAACAGCAGCTGCATACCAACCGCGAGCGTCATGCGGATGCCCGCCGGGCACTCGCCCGTGAGGGATGGCGTGTGCTGGTGATCTGGGAGTGCGCACTGAAAGGACGAATGAGGCTGGCCATGGATGCGGTCTTGAATGAAAGCGAGTCCTTCCTTAATGATCCGCATGCGCTGCTGGCGGAGATCGCTGGGGTCAGCGTCAATTTGCCTGTGGCCACCGTTGCCGATAGGTCGCGACCGCAGGCGGGCCCCATGCTCTGATCAGCAGTATAGGCGCACACTCTCCTCCTTTGCCTATGTCCTGCTGTACGCCGTGCGCCGGCTCGGCTTACAGGGAACTGAACTGGCGCGCGCCCAGTGTGAAACTATTCGGTTTAAGCGCCTGAAAATCGGCGCGCAGGTGCGGATCAATGTGCGCCGGGCGCACTCTCCGAGAGTTTCCCCGGTGTCGACCTGTTCCGCTAGGGAAACGCTGATTAATTCGGAAACCGCTGAAGCCCACGCAACGGAAACAGCACGTTGCGAGACTGCCGACACCAAAATCCGGAATTAATCAGCGCTTCCCTAGGCGTTGCACAACCTCCGCGGCGGGTCGCCGGGGATGATGGCGATCGGAGCGACCGCTCGCACGGCCCTCATCGCCCACGACGGTACCGCTTGGCGGCGCCAACGGGCGGTTTTGTCCAAACACCGCCAAACTCGGCCGGCCGCGCCCGAAGGAACTGGAGGCGGAGCTGTAAGCCTTTGGCTGAGGCAGTCGTGGCAGAAGACGCAGGACCGCTGGCCGCCCTCGCGCGGGTTGGCCTTGCTCGTCGTTCCGGTCACGCGTAGGTGTAGGTCGCCGTTCAGGGCGACCAGTGAGCAAGGCTCACCCTGGCCACCAAATCCCAGTCATATGCAAATGGCGAGCTATACTGTATGTGCTAGCGCAGACCCTGTGACCAGAACGCTGATCATCGCAGACCTTGCCACGTGGCAGGCGGTGGGAGATGGAACCAGGCAGCACAATCTCGTCGGGCAACTGGGGCCGCTCGGTGCGGACCCAGGGTGATTGCGCGGCACGCCGTCCCGGTGGCGCGCTGAGTGGCTCCCCCTGCGCAATGACCCGACACCCCGCGGCACTGAGAAGCCTGCCGCCGGCACGCAAGCAGTCCCCATGCACGCGCAAGCGCGCCGCTTGCGCGCGTAGGAACCGCTCCTGCGCGCGTACTTATCGTTTTTCCGCGATACCTTATCTCTTTGTTTGTAATGATCGTTCCGGTCAGCGGCGTGAAATCATGGCACCCGCGCGCGTGAATACTCTGCCTGCGCGCGTAAATGCTCTACCTGCGCGCGTAAGTACTCCACCCACGCACGTAAGTGGTCCAACTGCGTGCGTATGTGCTCCACCTACCCACGCAAATGCCCCTCTTACGCACACAGGCGCGCCTCCCACCTGCGTCATCATCCTCTCGCGGCGCGCAGCCGGCTTGGTGCGGCGCGTCGCCGGGTGCAGCGGCAGGGTCCGACCCGGCCGCTGCAGGCAAGGTCCGTCGCGCCGCGACGGGTCTTTCGAATGACCTAACTATGGGTAATGCAACCATGCCAAAAACATCTTATTTGCCCCCGACAGATGGCGACTTGCTGCGCTGGTTTAAGCATTTCACCGATCAGCTGCCCGCAGTCAAGACGGCTCTGGGCCTGAGCGACGAAGAACTGGCCAAAGTTGGCGCCGTTAACCAGAAGCTCGACGACAAATTTGCCGGCGCCGACCATGCCGCCGCCCTCGCCAAACAGGCCACCACCGACAAGACGGCCGCCCGGGAGGAGGCCCTGACGCTGGTACGTCCATTAGTACAGCGCATCAAGGCCACCCCGGGTTACAACCCATCCATTGGCACCCTGCTCGGCATTGAGGGCGCAGAGCGCAAGGTCGATCCGACGACGCTGAAACCCGTCCTGACGGTGCTGGACCTAGGCACAGGAAAGACCCAGCTGTCGTTCCGCAAAGGCCCCAGCACCGGGGTGAAGATCTTCTCCAAGCGCGAGACGGAGACCGAGTTCACCTGCCTGGACCGCTGCAGCGTGTCGCCCTATATCGACAGCCGCCCGCTGCTGGTCGCCGGCAAGGCGGAGATCCGCAAATACAAGGTGATCTATCTGCATGGCGACGCCGAGATCGGCCAATTCAGCGACCAGGTCAATACGATTTGTTCGCCTTAGTCGATGTCCAAGCATAGGCAGAGCACCAAGTGTAGGTGCGACTTGAATCGCACCTAAGTCCTATCAGCCGGTGGTTGATACGAGGCTTGACCGTGAAAGTCGCGCTGGGAGCGCGCTCCAATTCTCCCTCTCCCATCGGGGGAGAGCCGGGGAGGGGAACGGCCAAGGCGCCCGCCACTTTCATCTTGCGGGGTGGCACGGGCACCATGGCCGTTAGCCGCGACGCGATCTCGCAAGCTGCCCTGCCCTCGTCGCGGCTGAAGCCGCTCCCACGCACGCCTTTCATCGTGCGGGGCGACTGGTGTGCTGCCATGGCCGTTAGCCGCTGGACAGTGTCTCTCTGCGGACTTGGTCCGGCTGAAGCCTCGACCTCCAGCTTGGACCGGCTGGCGGCGGCAGGGGCGATGATCGAGGCCAGCAAGGCCATTGGTCCGCACAGCGGACGGTACTAAAGTCTGGATTGGCTGACGTCTCCCGGTTTCTCACTGAGCAGGCGCCGCGCATCCTTGAGCAAGAGCAGCCATTGCTGTTCGTGCAGGGGTGACTGTATGAAACCGAAGCGGGTAGAGAAGCGCACCGCCGCGTCGTCTATCGGGTGCGTCAGCAGGGCACGGATGCCGGCCTGCCCGGCGATGGTCAGGGTGCGGCGGATGGCATCGCGCAGCAGCGCAAGACCGATGCCCCGACCCTGGTCCTGCCGCGACACGGCCAGCCGGGTCAGGATGACGACCGGGATCGGATGCTGCCCCATCCCCTGACGGACCCGCGCCGGGGCGTCGAGGCTATCGATCTGGCCGACGGTCAGGCTGTAGTAGCCGATGATGCGATCCGTGTCGGCCACGATGAAGGTCTTGGCCGAGCCGCTCGCCTGGGCCTGGCGGGCGTAACGCGCGAGCCAGGTGTCGAGCGCCGGTTTGCCGCAGTCGAAGGTGTCGATCCGGTGGCGCGCATTCAGGGGCTCCGGGGCACCCAGGCTCATGGGGTATCCCAGGGGTCGGCACGGGAGAACAGGTCGCGCAGGCCCGGGTTGTCCTGGGCCGGGCAGTCCAGCAGGTCCAGCAGTGCCTGATATTCGCCGCCAGAGACCAGGAACAGGCGCTGGTCGAGCAGGGTCTGTTCCGCCGCCTGGCAGGCGCTGTCCAGGATGAAATCGGTCAGGGACTTGTGGGCCACCTCGGCGGCGCGGCGCAGCACCCGCTCCTGTTCGGGGGTGGCGCGCAGGCCCAAGCGGGCAGAGCGGGGGGCGCTGGTCGTGGTGGATGCCATGCTGCACCTCTGAGTGTGGGTCCGGATTGGCCATGTTAGTACGGGCGACGTACGCGGTCCACCCGGGAGCCTCTTAGGAACCTGGCAAACGCCGCATCCTGGGTGGAGACGTTTTGAAGCCGTCGGGGGCCTTGGTCATCACTCCCGCCACCAACGCTGGCGGCAGCCGGTCGCGGCCTGGGGGCCGCTCCTACGGGACAGGACCGGCGGCCTGCCCCCCATCCGTGGCGCAGGACTGCGGCTTGTCGACCGGAATGACAAAAGACCGTTACCCTGGAAATGGCCGCGGAGGCGGGACGCGCCCGCTCCTTTTCACCCCCGCCGCCCACTTGCGACCTGGGTTGCTCTTCTCCATGTTAGGTGTTGCCCCAGGCACCCGTTGCCAAACCCCGGCTTCCCCGCTTCTTACGCATTCCTTGCACCGCCGCTGCAACTGCCCCGCGTAGTCTTTGCTCCCACGGGGGCGCAGCCACGGCCAGCCCCCCATCGCAGTCCAGCCATCAATAAGAGACTAAGCGCCATGAGACTCACCACCCCCCGGACCCTGCTCGCCATCGCCATCGGTATCGCCACCGCGACCGGCGCCACCGCCGCCTTTTGCGGCCAAGGCGGACCGCATGGCGATCACGGCGGCGGCCCCGACAAGCACCTCGCTCAGCTCACCGAGCGGCTCAACCTGACCCCGGAGCAGCAGGCCCAGGTCAAGACCATCATCGAGAAAGAGCACGCCGCCGCCCAGCGCCTGCACGCCGACACCCGCAAGCAGATCGAGGGGGTCTTGACGGACGCCCAGCGTGCGGAACAAAGCGCGCGGATGCAAAAGCGGCTGGATCGGCACCTGGAGCGCATGGGCAAGCGGCTGACCCTGACCCCCGAACAGACCACCCAGATCCGCGCCATCCTCGTGGAGCGCCAGACCAATCCGGATCTGGACCGCACCGCGGTCAAGGAGCGCATCGCCGCCGTCCTGACCCCGGAGCAGAAGCAGCAGTTCGAGTCCATGGGGTCACGCGACGAGCACCGCGGCAACCAGGACCGCGAACCTGGGCGTGATGGCCCGCGGCACGGCCAGCGCGGCGGACCGGACGGGGACGGCCCCGACGGACCGGATGACGGACCGGACGGCGGACCTGACCAGGGACCGAATCAGCGCTAACCATCGCTTACCGTGAAAGTCGCGCCGGGAGCGCGCTCCAATTCTCCCTCCCCTATTGGGGGAGGGCGGGGTGGGGAACGGCCAAGGCCGTTGACTGATCGCCGCGCGCCGGTGCCACCAAG
>CAILVI010000299.1 GCA_903837595.1 uncultured Thiodictyon sp. | reverse complement strand
GCGCAAGCCGCCACAGCAGCGGCACACGCGTTATCTCCGAGAGAAATGGTCAGGTAAAGAGGGCCAGTCATCCGCCCTGGGGCAGGGCCACGCGCGACGGGGGCAGTCGGCGGCTCGATCGTCAAGACAGGTCCTCTGATCGTCCATTGGATGACGGGCCACGGGTCGGTGGCCGGTCATCATCGTGGTTAGACTCTACTGGATCTCTCCCAATCCGTGCAACTGGCTCTTTCCCCGGCTCGCCGCCCGGACTTGGCTTGGGCATCACTCCAGGTTTCGCACCACCAGTGCACGTCCGCGAGGCGGTGCCTCAGGCTTGGCGTGCGCCGCAGACGCGGCGCGATACCGTCTCGTTGCACCCGCATCGTCGCCTCCCGATACCAAACCTCGGAAGCGACGCCCGGCGACGACGAATGTCCCGCGGGGCGGCAGGCATCATGACCAAGGCCGCAGTTTTAGAGCCCAGCCCTTCAGTTCGTCGACAAAACGCGCGGCCCAAGGGGATGCGGCCATCAATTGGACCGGATCGATCAAGGCCAAAAGCTTGAACGAATGCTCCCCCTTACCGTAGCTGCCCCTCGTCTTGCACTTGGCGGTGGCGCCATTGATGGACTGGTACAGCTTGCCCTTGTCGATATCCTCGACGGGCCTGGACTCCACCGGCAGGGCGCTGCCCCGCAAGCCGGGACCGAAAACTGCCCGGAGTGTTTGCCGGTCGGCCAGGAACCAGGTTTCCATGCACTGGACCATCAGATGGCTCTGGCGGTCGTCGGCACCACCGGGCCGACTCCAACCATCGCCCGGTCGCCGGGCCAGGTGTGCCAACGGCTTCCAGCCAGCCATGTCGTCGCCTGGCTGGTGCGCTGCGGCGATCGGCGCTTCACTGTCCACGAGCAGCAAGGCCGGTTGCCCGTTGGCGAGCGCCGTGCAGAAATCATGATAGGCGGACTCGCGGCTGCCGCAAGCGACGATCCTGGGATAGCGAGCGACTCCGGCCTTCTTCAGGAATTGGGCAAAGCCCTCCCGACACTCGGTCCGCAGCGCCTTGGAGTCACCGCCGCCCTCGACGAACAGCTTCATACCTACCATCGCGTCCCCCCGATGTCACCGCGGGTCCACCACGCTCCCAAACGGTATTTCTCCAACCAGGGCTTAATTCTACTCCGTCACATTTGCGGCTTTGAAATATACCTGACTCAGTGAACTGCATGGGCTGAATTGACATGGATCGCTCGAAAGAGCAGCGCTCTGGAGTTAAAAATTTCGCATCGTTAGGACTCACTTGGCAGGTGACACGATGCGACGACTGATCATTTCGAAATCGACGGCGGATTTCACTTCCCACGCGGGCTTGGGGCTGGTTGGGATGGCCATTCGTGATCGCACCAACCTAGCCACGGACGCCGCCGCGGTGTCGGCGCTGCGTAGCGATGCGATGCCGTATGGTGATATGCTCGCCAGCTATGTCGCGCTGCTGTGTTTGGGCAAGAGCGACTGCGAGGCGATCGACGCCTTTCGTAACGATCCCTTTTTTCTGGAGGCCCTGGGTCTGGAGCGGGCGCCCTCCGCCGCCATCTTGCGCCAGCGCCTGGATGCCAACGCGGCCGACTTCAAGGATGCGGTCATTGTCGCCGCCATTGAGTTCCTGCGCCGCAGCGAAGCCCCGATCACCCCACTGGGTAATGGCCTGGTGCCGCTGGATGCGGATGTCGCCCCGATGAATAACGCCAAGACCAAGAAAAAGGGTGTCGCGCGGACCTACAAAGGTGAGAATGGCTTCGCCCCGACGGCCGCCTATCTGAGGCAAGAAGGCTATTGCCTGGAGTTGGAACTGCGCGAGGGGAGTCAACACAGCCAGAAAGGCCCCCCGGAACTCGCGGGTCAGCACCGCCAGGGCCTCAAGAACATCGGCCCAGCGGAACGGCGCCGCTTGGTCCTGACCACCGCTGCCCCGCGTCTTGACCTTGACGGTGTCGCGCACCATCGGCGCCTTGGTCGGATCGGGCCGCATCCAGGAGGCGATGCGGCGTGCTCAGGGTGCTCAGGTAGCGCAGCACCGTGGCCCGGGCGCGGGCTCCCCGTCATAGCCGCCCAGCATGTCGGTCACGAACCGCACCAGTAGTTCTGGCCGGCTCGGGAGGCGGATGCGGTCGCGCTCGTCCGGATACCAGGCCGCCGCCCGGCCCAGTGCCCAGGTCCGGAAGACCGCCCAGTCGCAGGCCCAGGCGATGCGGGTGTTCGGCGCGGCAGCCTCCAGCGCGGTGGTGATGGAGAGGCTCGAGGTCGCCAACCAATCGTCGCCGAGGAAGAGTGCATGGGCGACCGGGCCCGGCAGACGGCCGAGGACGGGATCGAAGCGCCCGCACGGCTCCAGCACGGTCACATCCGCTCCATGGCCACGACTCCCGACTTGATGGACCGACGGGTCCCGCCGAAGTTGATGTCCAGGATGTCCTGGTCGCGAATGCCGACCACCAGGCCATCGCCGAAGAAGGGGTGTCGTACCCGGTCGTTGATGCCCCAGTCGCCGGGGAGGACCGGCGCCTTCGGCGGCTGCGCCGGTGGTTGGTAGCGTTCCTCAAGACCCACTTCCCCCAGATAGCGGTTGAGCACCGGCGCCACCTGGAGCGACGCCTCCGGCAAGTCCGCTCCGGGGTCGGCACCGGACAGCCGGCGGGTGACCGCCTCCCCGAGCGCCGTGCTGATGCGCAGATTGGCCTCGAAGGCGAAGGGACTGGCGGCGGTCTTGGCCTGACCCCGACCCCGGATGGGAATGCCCAGCCAGGCCGCATCGAACCGCGCATCGGGCGGCACGACCAGCAGGAGTTGTTCCTGGACGCGGGTCACCGCCACATAGGCGAGCCGGCGTTCTTCCTCCGCACTGGATCGGCGCGACGGGAACAGTCCATCCTCCAGCCCGGTGACGATGACCAGGGGGAACTCGCGCCCCTTCACCTGGTGGATCGACGACAGCAGCACCGCGTCGCCGCCAGCCTCGTAGCGTTCGCGGGACCGCCGCAGGGCATCCATGCGGGCGACGAACTCACCCACCGTGGTGCGGGTGCGCACCGCCCAGTCCAGGAGCGTCTGATAGGCCAATTCCTTTTCGGCCGCCGCCTCACTGGTGGCCGAGGTGGCGAAGGCACTCACCAGATCGGTGGTGGCGGCATAGAGCCGCAGCGCCTCGGCGGCCGGCCGATCGGCCCAACCCAGGGCCTCATGCCACAACTGCGCACGATCGCTGATCCGCGTTTCGTGATAGGGCTTTTTGGCCTGGCGGGCGGTCTCCATGAGCAGGGCCGGGGCCTTCGCAGGGGTGCGGACGATGGCATCCGCCAGGGTATCGAGCGTGGCCGCGGTGAGCCACAGGGTCGGGGTCGCGAGCATGTGCCGGACGATCTCGCGGGCGCGCGGTTCGGCGAAGAGGGTGCCGGCGGCCAGGCGCAGGTAGCCCAGCAGGCCGGCGATCTCGGGGACCCGGAACAGGTCGTCCTTCGCCTTGACGTAGGGGATGTCGCGCTCCAGCAGGGCCAGTTCCAGGCTCAGCGTCTGCGCCCAGAGTCGGGCGAGGACCGCGACCTCGCGCAGCGACCGCCCGGCACGCCGCCAACCGTCGATGGCCGCCACCAGCGCGGACTGGTCGCCGGCCGAGGTGGCGCGGATCACGTCGATGCCGGTGTCCGGCGTGGACGGCGCCGAGACGCACAGGGTGTCCATGCGGTTGCGGTTGTGGCCGATCAACTGGGCGGCGGCGAGCGACACCCGGTGGCCGAAGCGGAAGGTCCGGGACAGGGTGTAGCGGGTCGCCCCGGGAAAGTGCCGGGCGAACTCGCTCCCCATGACCTCCGGCCTGGCACCGCGCCAGGCGTAGATGCACTGCGAATCATCGCCCACCGCGTTCAGGTGCGCCCGGGTGCCCACCAGTTGGATCAGTAGTTCCACCTGGACGCGACTCACGTCCTGGAACTCATCGACCACCACCAGGTCCAGCTTGTTCGTGACCAGCGCGAGCGCTTTGGGGTTGGCGCGCATCACCGCCACGGGGTCCGACAGCAGGTCGGCGAAGAACCGCAGACCCGCACGCTCTCGCGCCCTTTCAAAAAGCGCGAAGGCCCGGACGAAGTAGGCGCAGGACGGCAGCAGGCCAAACGTCCGGAAGGCGTCCGCGGCGGACAGCAGGTCGGACTTGACCAGCCCGATGAAGGCACGAAACGCCTCGAAGGCGTCCTGGCTCGGGTACTCGTCGCTGCCCTCCTCTTTCAGCGCCGCCAGGGCGGCCTCGCGGGCGAGCTTCTTTTCCACGGCTTCGCTCGTCTCCAGGCGGCGGCGGGGCAGCAGTTCCTGTTTCTCGAACAGCGCGGTGAGGGACAGCCCCAGGCTGTGGAAGGTGGACACCTTGGGCGCGGCACGGTGCGTCGGCAGTGCGCCCGCGAGCCGGGTCTGAAACTCCTTGGCCGCCTCGCGGTTGAAGGCGAGCACGCGGATGCGTTCCGCCGGTACCCCCTGCTCCAGCAGGAACAGGACCCGGCCGACCAGCATGTGGGTCTTGCCCGAGCCAGCCACGGCGTAGGTGAGGCTGTGGCCGCCGGTGTGCTCGATGGCACGGAGTTGTTCGTCGGTGTAGCCAGAGGAGGCTTGGCCGATCGGGTCGACTATCGTGATCACGGAGGAGCACCTCCCTCGTGGGCTGGGACTTGGCGTTCGACAGCAACCATTGCCAACCACTCCGGCAGCGGCACGAAGCGCGGCCCCCACTCATCGCGCGGCAAGTCAGGGTGGGACTGGTCATCGGCCCAGATGATCCAGCCGCCGACCTCGTCGGACAGGGCGCGCACCGTTTCCAGCTGCGCGTCGTCCAACGCGTCGTTTCCATGCTTTTGGCTGCCGTCGTGAAGTTCGGCCCATAGTTGGTACTCGATTCCCATCAGCCACCCCGCGCACCAACGATCCTCGCTCACGGCGCTGATAGCTTCGTAGAGGGCGCGTTGCAGCGGGGTCAGTCGTTCTTCGGGCGTCATGGTGTTCTCTCTTTGGTCTTGGTTCGGCTACGGTTCGGGGACTACCGATGATCAACGACGGCGGTACGGATGGAACGGACATTCCGGATGCCATACGACTCACTTGCCCGTCCCAATGCTCCGATTTAGATTGTCGTATCAGTACAGCGAGAAACGATGAGGTGGAGTATCAGCGCACAGGCCGCCTGAGTCCAGTCGGCACTGCGCGGCTAGCGAAGCGCCATGGCCACTCTTGCGTCCCCTTCGCCAGCGACTGTACGCATCGTTAGTGTTCCACGCCTCAGTTCCACACCACCAAACAGCATCCTTAGCCACTGGTTTCTGGCCGATTTTCGTTCGTTCGCCGAACTCTAGCGTCCCCTTTTCCTCTCGGTTCCACGCGCAAACCCCCCGGATTTCGATCGCCTCGACCGCGCGTCGCCACCCGCTATAGTTGCCATTATAGCGGCCAGCTCAATAGCGTCAATAGCAATTAAAATAGATCGCTTTACGCTTTACGCCTTGCGCTGTTCTTGCTAGGCTACTCCCCATGGTTCAGGTCTTTCCCAATTACTGAGGTTGCGATGAGCGGCACACCACGACCCGCGACACCGATAGAGCGCTTTTCAGCGTCCGTAAAGGACGGCCATCTCAAGGGGGCGCTCGATGCGTTGGCATGCCTACCGGTCAATGTAATGAGCGAGGTGCTGTTGAGGGCTGGCTTCCGGGTAGCCTTCGAGAAGAGAAAACGCAAGGTTCTGGCCGATGTCAAAGCCCAGCTGATGCAGGCCGTTGCAGTGCGGGAATTACCCCGTAACCCCTGGGAAGAGGAACGAGACATGCCCAGTGATGCGGTGTTCGGCTCCACCCCAGCGATGATCGGGGACAACGAGTGGCGAGTGATCGTCCGACCCTGTGACTTTGGCTTGAGTGGGTTTCGCACGTACTACCAATGGCGCCGGATTGGGTCGCCTACATGGCACGCCGACAAAGAATGGCCCACCTTCAATGATCAAGACGGGACCTATATGGGTTGTCCACGGTCCTTGGCGGACAAGGTGTTTTACCCGAACCAACGGGCCATCGAGACTGCCTTGGGTCAACCGCCGACGGTCCCAGCGCCCGGGCAGCAGTTGGACTTCGTCTTTTAGATCAGATTTTTGGAGTACCTACGATGAACGAAACAGCGCAACCCCGCGGAATATGGGCTTCTGCCACGGTCCACCTATGGATCGACGAACCACTCGACGCCGATGGCGAGTGGGACGAGCAGAAGGGCGAAAAGCTGAGCGAGGCGTTCACGCAACTCAATCTATCCGGGGTTGTACAGCGGGCGGTTGATGCGGCCATCGCTGGGATTCCGGAGTTGGTCGCGTGCCGTGTGACAGCGGTCGTCCAGGCCGACTAAGCGCATGGATGTGGACTCGCCGGGGCGGGATTCATAGCGGCAAGGGCTGCTGTCGCGCCGATTCGACGGCTTATGCGTTTGTCGGTCGCAAGCCGACGGCGCGAACTACCGTATGGCGCTTGATTGTTTCAGATGAGATGGGAAATGAATAAGAATCCTGGTGAGGTCTACGCCGAACTCTGGGGCGAGTATGTCGCGGCGAGACAGGCATTCGATGCGCGAGCCAATGCGCTTAGCCAGCGTGAGGGGAAGGAGCTTGGGGTGTCATGTTCGTCCCAAACCTTCGCAAAGGGCATCTTCGATACTCGGGAGGACCTCACGAAACGCGCTGAAGAGATTGTTGCCTTGATTTTTTCAAAGTTGACCATCTCGCCGGTCAGAGCGGCATCGAGATCGACAATATGGAGCATCTTGGCATTCTGCTTGCGCCAGATAATGGCCATATCG
>CAILVI010000298.1 GCA_903837595.1 uncultured Thiodictyon sp. | reverse complement strand
CGCGACTGGATCGACCTGGCCGCACTGACCGCGGGGCCGGTGTTTCGCCGCATCGGCCCGGGCGGACACCTGGGCAGCGCGGCCCTGCACCCCAACAGCCTGGTGCCGCTGCTGCGTCGGCGCCTCCTGGCGGCGGGGATCGCCACCCCCGACCGCTACAGTGGCCATTCCCTGCGGCGCGGCTTCGCCACCTGGGCCAACGGTCATGACTGGGACGTCAAGGATCTGATGGAGTACGTCGGCTGGAAGGACGCCGGGTCGGCCATGCGCTACATCGAGCGCGCGGATAGCTACGGGCGCTACCGCATCGAGCAGGCCCTGGCGCAGAACGCGCCAGCCGCCGCGGCGCGTGCGGCAGTGGATTGAGGCTGGCCTGCGCCCTACCCCGCCAGCCACACCCGCGAAGGGAAAGACTCTTGCCCCAATGCGTGTTGGTCGATGCGGCGGAATCATGATCGCCTCCCGCGTCAGGCCGTCATCGCAACGCCACCATGCCGGAGCAGACCAGCGGCTGGGCCATGCCTTTCCTAAACTGCGGGTGTTCAGATCCAGCAGCGGATCGACGCTGAGCGCCCTTGTGACAAGGCGTTGATCGCGATGGACTTATCGCTGCTAATGGAGGTTACACCGATCATCCCGGGAACGCATTCAATCACCGGGCGGGCATGGAGCGGCGGCCGTCCACGGACTCAGCAGGTCAGAAGCGCGACATCGTACTTGGCGATCTCTGGGTCGCGCGTGATCAGGGTCAGGGCCTCAGCGCGGGCCTGAGCGACGAACATCCGGTCGGACGGGTCGCGATGGTGCAACGGCAGCGCGCGATACGCATTGAGGTGTGAGAGGCGGATCGGCAGAACCTCATAACCCGTTTCATCGCGTCAGTTCTGATCGGCAAAAATCGCGTCCAGCGCCTGCGCATCGAGCACCCGGTCCGTCCAGCATTCCAGCTCGGCTTCACTGGCCTGACTCAGGCGTTGCTCGGCCCAGGACGGCAGCGGGCCAAAACGCAGTGTGAGTTGCCGACGCAGCACTTTGGACTCACCCTCTTGCCTGCCCTCCTGCCTCCCCTCTTTTTTCCACTCCTCGGTCCAGGTCTTGACCCGTTCGGCTAACATGGCTTGCATCTCCTGTAATTCGATGACGTTAGGGATCTCGGCCCCGGGGACCCGCGCCGGCAGCAGCACCCGTTTCAGCCATACCACGAAGGCGCGGCGCAAAGCCGCCTGCTCCGCGGACGCAAGCCAGTCGACGAGACAGGCCACCACCCGCTCAATATCGTCCGGGGCGCGGCTGTTCTCCAGCCGGAACAGGGCGGCGGCGACGTTGTGCAGTCCCTTCAAGTCGGCCTCGTCGTAGCGGCGCTCTTCAAGCAGAAGATAGCGGATCTGCGGTTGCCAGCGTCGCAGTTGCTCCGGCAGGTCCGGTTCGATGAGGTCAGTCAGGCTGGTTTTCGCCGTCCAAGTGGCCTGGCCGTTGTAGAGCACGATCGGCAACACCGGTGGTAGATACCCGCCGGCGGGGATCTCGCCCGCCGCAGCCAGATCCTGATACAACAATCCGACATAGGTGAGCAACCGCGCGGCCATCAGGCGATCGACCGTGGACTGAAACTCCAGCAGCAGATAGACGTATAACCACCGTTCACCCCAGCGCAGGCGCCAGATGATGTCGTCCTCGCGCTCGCGCAAATCGTGGCTGATACCGATCTCGCGGACCCGCTTCAGGGTGTCGAAGTCCAAGGCCGCAACCCAGTCCTCATGCACAAATCCGCGCACCGGGTCGGCGACCATCAGACGGTGGGAGAACAGGAGTTTATAGGATGGATCGTGTTCGGCCATGAGGTGCCTGTGGATGTCGAGATTCCGCGCAGTGTAAATGATTCGCCACCCGAGAGCGCCGCCTGTCACAACCACACATCCTAAAGAGGTCATGAGCTCAAGGTTTATGGCTCTCAGTTACACGCCCCCCGAAGCAGACTGACGCCATCGACCGCATACCGGTGGGTGTCATGGCCCAACAGTTCCTTCTGTCGGCCGTGGCCCGGACCCACAGAATCGCCTTGATCCGTTGGTGCGGCACTTCGGCTGGTACCGGGATATAGGTCGGTGCGTCTTGGTCAACGATACGGGCAGGGTTCATGCTTGCATCCTCCACTTCAGTGCGTAGAAGACGATCCGACATCACAAGGCGCCCAATCCTAGGCCGCGTCGCGCCAGTGCCGGCCGGCGACTGGCCGGCCCCACGCCAACCGGTCACCGACACCCTGGTTGGCCGCTGTGCCGTTCCAGGCAAGGTAGCGGTCCATGCTGACGCTCCAGACCGCAGTACCGGACGCGACCAAGCCCGCCGGGTCAGGTACCAAGACAGGCCCCGGGGAAGCGCCGTCACGACGGGGCGCGCGGCCGGCCGCTTCGACCAGGTTGCAGGGTCCGCGGGGATGGACTCGGGCAGGCAGCAATCGTATTCCAGGGTCCCGTCGCCTACCCATTTGGCATCGGCTGAGAAGCGTCGTGCCAACCGGCGCATGCCGGTGTTCTCCGCCAGCACCTCAAACCAGAAACGGCGTATGCCTTGGCGCTGGGCAGCCGGAATCAGATGAGATAGCAGCGCTGAACCCACCCCCTGCCCCTGTATCCCGTCGACCGTGGCGACGGAGAACTCGGCCACCTCCCCGCCGGGGGTCAGACGCAGACAGCGGGCAAAACCCAGGGGCTCTGACTCCCGGCCGGTCGCGTCGATCCGT
>CAILVI010000297.1 GCA_903837595.1 uncultured Thiodictyon sp. | reverse complement strand
CGGATACCGCGCGGCGGCACCGTCGCCATCCGTCAGGAGGTACTGGCCTGCGCCCTGCCGCGCCGTCAGCATCCGCGAAGGAAAATTGTGACAAGGCGCTGGTCCCGATGGCCTTATCCCTGTTGGTGGAGGTGACGCTGATCATCCCGCGGACGAACGCAATCACCGGGCGGGCATGGCGCGGCGGCCGTCGACGGACTCAGCATCTCAGAAGCGCGACATCGTACTTGGCGATCTCTGGGTCGCGCGTGATCAGGATCAGGAACTCGGCGCGGGCCTGAGCGACGAACATCCGGTCGAACGGATCGCGATGCTGCAACGGCAGCGCGCGATACGCATTGAGGTATGAGAGGCGGATCGGCAGAACCTCATAACCCGTCTCCGGGATCGCATCGAAGACGTGGTCCGGCAGTTCCAGCTTGCCGATCGAGGCTTTGATCGCGCACTCCCAGAGGGATGCACTGCTGACAAAAATGATATTGGCAGCAGAGGCGAGCACGTCTCGTGCAGGGCGGCAGACCACTCGCGGGTCACCGAGCGCCCAGAGCAACGCGTGGGTATCGAGCAGGTAGCGCATGCTCAATCAGTCACACCGAGTTGGCGGGCAGTGTCCTCGGGCCAGTCGTCGAAGTCTGCGGCGAGGTGGATGCGACCCTCAAAGCGCCCCAGACGGCGGCTCGTGGCAGCAGACTCGTAGCGTGTAAGACGCGCCACGGGGTGCCCCATGCGGGTGACAATACTCTCTTCACCCTGGCTGACCCGCTCCACGACTGCGGAAAATTTCGCTTTCGCTTCGGTCACGTTGAGTGTTGTTGACATTGTCGTTCCCGGATAGTTTGACGTGGTCAGACTCTAATCATGCCGCGCTCTCGGGGCAAGCTTTAATCAGGGTGAACGGCGCCCAGCTCCGATACTCGATGCTCGATGCTCGCTGGCTAAAGGAACAGATCGGCATGCACATTAAAACGACGCGCCAGCTTCTTGGCGATGTCTTTACTGATCGCTCGCTTGCCGTTCAGGATATCGGAAATGCGACTTTGGGGGGCGCAGTCAGCAAGATCTTCCTGCTTCAAGTCATGCTGTTCCATCAGGAAACGCAACACCTCGCGCGGTTGCGCCTCTGGGATGGTGAAATGCACATCTTCATATCGCTTCACCTGCTCGCCCAGGTAGTCGAGTACATCGGCCAAGGGATGATCTTCATCCGCGCGGATTTCGTCCACCAGGGCATCGACCGTCGCGCGCGCCTGCACATAGTCATCAGCGGTGCGAACAGACGTCACGCCAACCACAGATTTAAACGGCATCCACGCACGCAGAATCGCCTGCGGCTCCGGCACCACCTTCAGGAGTTGCGTCATCATTGCCTCCGTTTCCACTGACCTCGGTCATACTCGGCATGCGTGAGAACTGCGCGGACGAATACTTTGCGTCGGTTGTAATGAATCGCAACAATTAAGCGATACTTATTACCACCGATATTGAACACCGTCAGCCCGTCCACATCATCGGCACTGGGGTAGGTCGCCCGCAACGCGTTGAAGTCCGAAAAGTCCTCGTTCTCCATCGTGCGATACCAGGCCTCCAACGGGCCTTTGGCATTCGGATGTTTCGTCCAGAACTCAATGAGGGCAGGTTTCGCGATCACATGCATAAGCACTACAATATACCGAAATGGTATATTTTGCAAAAATCCAGCGATCGGCCGCCTCGAGCATCACCCCTGAGCCTGGCTGGGCAGATGGAGGTCGCCCTTCAGGAGGACCGCCCGAAATCGCGGAGCCTCGGTCGCACGGAAGGGTCACGATGATGCAACTTAGGCCGCGTCGCGCCAGGGCTGGCCGGTCGCTGGGCCGCCCCACGCCAACCAATGACCGACAGCCTCGTTGGCGGCTGTGCCGTTCCGGCAAGGTAGCGGGCGAGGCTGAGCCCCCAGGTCGCCGCACAGGACGCGACTACGCCCGCCGGACTCAGATACAACGTCACGCCCCGGGGAAGAGCCGTCACGACGGGGCGTGAAGCCGGCCGCTTCGACCAGGTTGCCGGGTCCGCCGGGATGGGTTCGGGCAGGCCGCAATCGTACTCCAGCGTCCCGTCATCCACCCACTTGGCATCACCGCAGAAGCATTGCGCCAAGCGGCGCATGCCGGTGTTCTCCGGCAGTACGTCAAACCGGAAACGGCGGATGCCCTGGCGCTGGGCGGCCGGAATCAGATGAGAAAGCAGCGCTGAACCCACCCCCTGCCCCTGTATCCCGTCGACCGTGGCGACGGAGAACTCGGCCACCTCCCCGCCGGGGGTCAGACGCAGACAGCGGGCAAAACCCAGGGGCTCTGACTCCCGGCCGGTCGCGTCGATCCGT
>CAILVI010000296.1 GCA_903837595.1 uncultured Thiodictyon sp. | reverse complement strand
GTAGTCCAGCATGAGGGGAGTTTACCAAAAATCTCGGCAGGTTACCCGCCGCGACTAAACCGGGATCTCACATGAGAGACGTATAATGTCGGCTCATTTGCAAATAATCCGGGTCCGGGACCCTCGTTATTTGCAGTTAATCCGGGTCGAAAATCGCGATGTTTGCAAGTCGGGCCGCGGATGTTTGCAGGTCGCTACAGCTACGCCAATGCGCTGACCGTCGCGTTCCCCACGCCGACCCAGGACAGCGGAACCCTGATCCGGCACGCGACCCAGGGCGTCGGGCGGCTCTTTCGCCTCGGTGATGCCTACCGCAAGGCCGGCGTCTTGTTGCCGGATGTGGTCCCAGCGGCGCAGGCGCCAACCGACCTGTTTGCCGGCGCGACGGACGATGACCGGTCCCGCGACCGGATGGCCATGCTGGACGCGGTCAACCGGCGCTATGGGCGCGATACGCTGCGCTTCGCCGGTCAACTGGTGGGGACCCCCACTGGCGGCGGCGAGCCGCGCGACAGTCGATGGCCTTAACCACCCAGTGGGGGGCGTTGCCGACGGTCAGGGCTGGCTGATGGTACGCGGCCGGTGGGGGAGAGCGCTCGCGCCGGACCGGGCCGCCGCCAGGGTCGGCGGAGCGCGGCCGTCACGCGTCTTACTGATCGCGCGGGGATAGCGCCGGAGCGGGTCCTGACTGAGCGTGCGTCAGCAACGTCCTACGCCGTGTGCGGAGTTTTCAACCGTCGCTACGGGCACTGACGCCCTGTTCGGCAACCGTCTGCCACTCTATCCTGCCAACCATCGAAGGGACGCAAACAGGACCGGACACAGGAGACCGGGCGTGGTCAGGGTGCGACAAGGACGCCGTGACAGGGACCGTAGGACCGCGCGACAGGGAGCAGGATGCACAACGGGCAGTTCGATGGACTCGAGGCCCCAGGGGCAGCAGCAGGAATACGTGTGGAGTACGCGGGCTCAACCGGATTGACGGCGGACGCTGCTCTACTGAAGGAATTTCAGCCAGGGAGGGCACTCTTCACAGCCGCCGATCGTCGTACCAGCCGACTGTCGACGGTTTTTTGCGCGTCCGTTACATGAGCGTCCTGCCGGTTACCGGGTTCGCTGTCTGCGGCGGGCAGTCTCTGAGCTATTTCGATCATCCAGCGGCCATCGGCTGCCGCTGCGGACAGCTCAAGGCAACAGGCTAAATTGAAGGTGCTGCGCTTAGGCCGCAGTCATGCAGAATAGGGGAGTGTGAGGGGTTGTACGAGGAATGACGTATGAGGTCACGGCCCCGCTCAAGGCGGGGCCGCGACCATCTTGACGTTTCGTTTGCATGTGATCAGCGGTCAGCCGCCGGTGCCGCTCAGGGCGTAGGGGACCAGGGGGGCCAACATGATTCCGATTGCGAGCCACATGGCATGGTTGCTGCGGGTACTGAGGTCTTGGTCACTCATGATGTTTACCTTAAGTTCGCGTGTGATCGGGGGTTAGACGCCGGTGCCGCTCAGGGCGTAGGGGACCAAGGGGGCCAACATGATTCCAATGGCGAGCCAGATGGCATGGTTGCTGCGCATAGTAAGTTCTTGGTCACTCATGATATTCACCTTGCTTTAGATGGCTCGTGTACCGTTAGTGTTTAGCACATTCAGAGGTCTGTTGTACCGTGGGGGGCGATCCAACGATCCTTTGCTGTGCCGATGGTTGCGAAGATACAGACCGCGCCGTCGAGCCTCCAATGGTTATGTCCGACTGCGGCGATAGGTTTTTGCCTACCATTGGAATCTGCGGGGCAAAGGTCGCCTCGTGACGAGAGCAGCCCTGTCCCTGGCGCAAGCTCCCGCGACCGCGCTCGGCACTGCTGCCTGCGGCCAAGGCCCTCGACGCTTCGCCTTGGCCACACCTGACGGTGGGCCATGGCTACGCCGGCTCACTCCCAGCGGCCTTGGCGTCCCTGCCAGCAGACCGGTCGCCATCCTGGCCATCTTCGGACCCAATGACGGCTCGCAGTCACGCGCCTGCCCCGCTCCGAGCGGGGCCAGTCCGGAAGCGTGCGCCGGTGCGGCCTGGTGCATGCGGCGCCGCCCATCACGGCCCTAGGCGCCACCAGCCCGCATGCACCCCGACGCCTGCGCTGCCTGCCACTGCTCAGAGCACCGCAGGGTGTAGAGCGCGGCCGTCACGCGCCTTGCTGATCACGCCCCTGGGCCGTCGCAAACGCACCGACTGCGAGGCACCGCCCGTGGCTGTCCGGCCTGTCACGAACAGGTGTATTGCCAACGGAGCGTAGCCAAACGCAGCGACCCCGACGCGGCAGCGAACCTTGCCCGTGTCTCTGCGGTACTGGGCGCGGAGTTCGCCGAGACCTACCAGCGCTGGCTCGCCGGCGACACCCTCGCCATCATCGGCCAAGCCCATGGTGTGGCGTATGAAACCATACACCTGCGCCTTTTGCGGGTACATGCCTTACTCTAGGAGCAGCCAGGGACAGACTGACAAGAACCTCGCATTTTGAGCAACCGACGCCTTTTATATCAATGCTATGGGTTCGTCAGTTGCCGCGGCTAGCGTGGGAAGAAGGACGGTGGTTGATGCTGGTTGACGGCACCTGTGCGGCTTGACAGGGCGGCGTGAGGCACGGTCGCTGACAGGTCCTGGTGCAACGGGACCGTACTTCGGCTTGGGCTTCGTGGTGGCTGATAGATCGCCAAGCAGGCTCGAGGCAGCATGGCCGTCACAGCGGCAGTCCGCTCCGGCAACATTGCGTCATTCGGCGACTGATCAGTCCTGCGTGCTGCCGATGCCGATGCCGAAAAAATGTGGGGGTGCGGACCGGATGTTCCGGCCCGCGCGACGGTGTTAAAACGCGGCTATGAGTCCTGCGGAGAATCCATACATCTCCCCGCGTACGGTCTCAAACTCTGCGGTGCGCTGTGCGAGGGGTTGTACCGACATCTCGCTGCCACCGGCGGCATCCCACCGGATCATGGAGCGTTCGATAATCCGTCCGAATTCGCTGGGGACGATGATTTGCCCGCTCGCTTTCCTGAATCGGAGCGATGTGACAAATTGTGTCCCTGCCTCGGTTCCGCGTTCATACGCGGACTCGTAGCCATCGGTCCCCAGCAAGACGTTTTGACCGACTGGAAGCACATGACTGTTGGATCGCGTTAATAGCGAAACTCGCTTGAGTTTTCTCATAAGACCGGGTCTCTTTGAGGGGGAACAAGAACGAATCGAAGGCGCGTCACATGGGGCAGTCTGACAACTCGACGTCAGGCAGAGGGTGGGTGCTTCCTGTGGAGCGACTATACAGTTGAACAGCGAGGATTCTCCAATCGGGTCTCGTGCTGCGAAGGACGTGTACTCTTGCCGACCCAAGCCGAGAGCGGCAATGGAAAAGATCGCCATGCGCGACGATGCGAGCAAGCGGAGTACGGGTGAACGGGAGGACAGTGGGTCCGTGTCGGGTCCTAGAGGTGACCGTGGCGAAGTTGCTGCGTACGTAGAGGGGGAACTGCGCCAGTGATCGCGAACCACGTAGGTGTGGGCGTTGTGGTCAGATTGCGACTACGTCTCTTTTTGGGGACGTTTGGCCGTGGCTGCTCGCCTGTCCGAGTCAGGCGCTGGGCCTGGGTCAGTGTTCCGGCCAGAGGGTGCTGACGCAGTCGCTGAAAAGGTCGGAGGAGTCTCTGAATATGCTAATAATTTTAAGTTCTTAGCGCATACTCTAACGGCCACAACGGGTGATTTTTGCTTGGGACCCCGGCACCTGCATCAGCGTCTTGATGATCGCGCTGTCCTTTGAGAGCAAGAAAAGCCGATGGGGCACCAAACCTGCGAAGGACGACGAAATTGGCTACGCGGCAGGGGGTGCGACCACAGTCGCCCTACGGGCTCCTTACCTGCGCGCGGGCTCAGGTCGGTGATGTCCCATCCTCACATAAATCCTCCAGCGGAGGGTGATTTCTAGCCTGACGCTTGAGTCATCAATGGTCGTTATCTCCGTGCCCGTAGATATTGCCGCCTCCATCAGTTATTCCATTCATGATAAATCCGGTTGCCGGATTAATAGTAACATCGCCAATGTCGTCATGGTTCCAAAGAGTGGCGTTGTTGAAACGTTCATCATTTCCATGGTGGTTGATATGTGGAGCACAAAATAGTTCACGAACCATAAGCCACCCGAGCACCACCAAGAAAGCGGAGATCGCCATTCTGGCGTCGAAGATGAGCAATGCGATGAATGTGACAGGCGCCATGAGCATCCATCGTATCCGGCGAGGCATGGTGCGGAGGCCGCGGCCGAAGCGGCGGGTGAAATTGCGCATGATTTGGTTTCCTCTTGTCAGCCCACCGGTTTCGGGGGAGCAGGTTCTGGGCAAGTCCGCCTGGTCTCAATCGCCTACGTGCGGCGATCGACGCATCGATCAGCGTTAACCTCTTTGTGCCCTTCGCGGAGGCTGTCCGGCATCCCGCCCAGTCTCCAGATCCACGCGCCGGAAAGCGTCCGTCACTTTTGGCAGGTAATCCACCGTTTCCTGCTTCAACGGTTTACCTCGCCCTGCCAGATAATTTTCAATCCGTTGAGGCCCTGCGTTATAGGCCATAATGGCATGATTCCAGTTACCGAATTGTTGAAAATCCCTCGCGAGGTGCTTCGCCGCGCCTTCAGCCGCCTCGCGCGGATCAAAAGGGTTTGCGACGCCAAGCGCGGCGGCGGTCGTTGGCATGATTTGGAACATGCCTTGCGCGCCAGCCTCGGACACGGCGTTCGGGTTGAAGTGGCTCTCGACCGAGGCGATGGCGGTCAACATCCCGGCCGGCAATCCATGTTCGCGCTCGACATCGCTAAAGTGTGCTCGCAAGGACAGCGGCGCAGCCAACAACCCTTCGTGTTCGCTCCGGCCTCCTAGCTGCGCCCCGTCACTTTTTTTTGAGCGGAACCGAGCGCACCTTGTGTCTGTTCGTTGAACGCCCCGATCAGGCGCAAATCGCTGTCGTCGCGGGAGGACGCCGAGCGCTCGATCAACTCAGCAACATGCCCCCCAAGCCCGGGCCCCGCCTCGTTGATGACCGCCTGCCGGGCCGTTTGTTGGGCGGCACTCGGAAAATCAGCCAGCAGCGAGCCGGTCGCTTCCCGATAGAGCGTCGTTTGCGCCGCCGTCAATCCGTAATGAGACACCTGATCCGTGCGTGCGCTGACCATCGTCGCCCTCGCACCGGACCAACCCGGTTCGCTGCCGGCCGCCGCCTTGCCGGCGGCGATCGATTCCGCGAGTCCTTTGCCGTCCGCCAACGACGTTCCAAATGCCTTCAGACCGGCCATCGACTCGCGCGCCAAGCCGCTCACGCCAGCGTCTGTCAAGGCCAACGCTTCTGCGACTTGAATGGCGAGTCCGCCGGCATGGTTCTGGGAAAGTTGCGCCGCAGGGCGAGGCAACATGGCGTGTTGCGCGATGGTTGCGCCGAGGTTAGTCCCTTTTTCGCCACGCAGGGCCGTCTGCCCGCTCGTCCTGAAGCCCGCCAATCCTTGCTGACCTTGGGCGACGAACTGATCGACGGCACCGAGGCCGCCGTTATGTTCAACGCCTGCGCGGTGCTCCGCGAGTTGGTCCTGAAGACCTGCCGCGTCCGGTCGGACGTCACGCAGCCCAGCCCCATCGACGGCCGCCCGTGCGCGTCCAAAGGTTGGTGCCGACCCTTCTAAATCGGCATTGCGGCCAGGATTGATCCCCTGAGGCGTTTGGAAGTTGAAGGCCCCGCCCAGGATTTCCATGCCAGCCTCTTTGGCGGCGGTCCGTTCGTCGGCCGTCATGCGGTGGACGCGATCACCATCGGTGTGCCCGAGCAGCAGGCCCATCCCCGCTATCCCGCGCGCCTGTTCCGGGTCGGCGGTGGCACCGCCGCGCAGCAGGCGCTGTTCTTCGCGTTGCTGATCCCCGCCCAGGCCAAAACGATCGATTTGCCGTTGCATACGTTCCATGTACGCATGGTTTTGGGGTTCGGCAAGCGCCGCACCGGTGTGGACGCCGTTGAATGAGCCGAGCGTGCCAAACCGTGCGGACATCGACTCGGCGCGATCAAGGCTGCGTGAGGCAGAGAGTACGTCGTCGGCGGAGCGGGTCAGACGGGTTGACTCATTGTGAATCAAAGCTCTCACCGCTGCGTGAACCGGTCGCACTGGCGGCACTCCCCAGCGCATTGCCGAATCCCACACTCGCCCGCGCGCTGGCCTGCTGACTGGACTTCAACTCGCGTTGCGTGTCCTGGCCAACATTCGCGGTCCAGGTCACATTCTCCGCCCCCGGCGCCGCGGTGCCTCGCACGGAGCCATGATCCTGCAGCGCCTGCATCGACAGTGCCGCTCCCGGCGCCACCACATCCGGTGAGACGACCTTCTCGTTGAGGTGGTCCCCGCCCTGGAGCCGACCAGCGAGGCTGGTCGCGGTGATCGCCGAACCGTAGAGCAACATCAGCGCGATCGCCGGCACGCTTGCGGCCAGCATGCCCCCGGTCCCGAGATAATCGATCATGAGGG
>CAILVI010000295.1 GCA_903837595.1 uncultured Thiodictyon sp. | reverse complement strand
TGGGGTTGCCGTTGGGGTTGCCGTTGGGGGTGCCGTTGGGGTTGCCGTTGGGGTTGCCGTTGGGGTTGCCGTTGGGGTTGCCTTTGACGTTGCTTCTGCGCGGGGGGAATCCCCTGTGGAGCGTAGCGGAACAGGGGATTCCCCCCGCGCGCCGCCAAATTTATCCACGATCATCGCGCCGCCGCCCTCGCCGTTCTGATGCACCACCAAGGGGGTGCGGTTGCCGAGAGACTGGTGTGGGCGCTCCCCGTTGTAAAAAGCAAAGTAGCCGACCAGGCCGAGCGTCAGGTCGCCCAGGGTGGCGTAGCCCTTCAGATAAACGTCTTCGTACTTGACGGTGCGCCAGAGCCGCTCGACGAAGATGTTGTCGAATGCTCGCCCACGGCCATCCATGCTGATGACAATGCCTTCCCGCTTGAGTACGTCGGTGAAGGCCGCGCTGGTGAACTGCGCGCCCTGGTCGCTGTTGAAGATTTCCGGTTTGCCGTGGCTACGCAAGGCCTCCTCCAGGCAGTCGACGCAGAACACCGCTTCCATGCTGTTGCTGATACGCCAACTCAATACCCGGCGCGAGTACCAGTCAATGACCGCCACCAGGTAGACAAAGCCCCGCGCCAGCCGGATGTAGGTGATGTCCGTGCTCCACACCTGATTCGGCCGCACAACCGCCACCCCGCGCAGCAGGTAGGGATAGACCTTGTGCTCCGGCTGCGCCCGGCTGGTATTCGGTCCCGGCGCCATGCCGGCCAGGCACATCTGCCGCATCAGGCGCTGCACACGCTTGCGATTGACGAGGTGCTCCACCGTCTTCAGAAACAGCACCATCCGGCGCGTGCCGTAGAAGGGATGGCGGGTGTATTCCTCGTCAATCAGTCGGCTCAGCAGCAGGTCGCTCGCGTCCACCGCCGCGGGCCGCCGGTGCGCGTAGACCGTCGCCCGTGACACCCCGCTCAACGCACATTGACGCACCACGGCAAGCTCGCCCACCGGGCTGATCCAGGCCCGCCGGGTCATGACAGGCTCATCCCGGACTTTTTTTTGAGCCAGTCCAATTCCATCTTCAGCTTGCCGATCTCGCTGTACAGCCGCTCCGGCTCCCGATGCTCCGCCGCCGGCTTCGGCCCGCGCTTGCCCTCAAACAGCGTCTTCGCCTGCTCCTGGATTTCCTTCTTCCACTGCCCTACCTGCACCGGATGGACGCCATATTCCTGGCCAATCTCGTTGATCGTCCTCACCCCGCGCAAGGCCTCCAGCCCCACCTTCGCCTTGAACTCCGGACTGTGCACCTTCCGCTTCTTCGCTTCGCTCATCGCTCTTCGTTCCCTATCACAGACCGCAGCTTAAACCACTGTCTGGAATTCGGGATCCACTATAATCCAAGGGGGCGTCAGGTTGCTCTCACAACCTGACCTACGGTTCAAATTGATGTTGGAGGATGATAGACCCTATTCCCCGAGGAATTCTGGCTTGCGTTTTTCCTTGAAGGCGCGGATGCCTTCCGCATAGTCGCGGCTCTTGTACACCGTGTTCCGCAGTTCCTGGATGCGCTCGAAGATGCCCGGTTGCAGGGGTGCCGAATCGCCCAACATGCGCAGTTGCTCCTTGATGGCGGCCACCGCCAGGGGCGCC
>CAILVI010000294.1 GCA_903837595.1 uncultured Thiodictyon sp. | reverse complement strand
GGGGATCAAGGCTGGTCTCGATGACGTGCGGAGCCGGGGCGCGGGCCGCTGCAGGCCGGCCCCAGCGGCTGATCACTCAGGGATTGATATACCCCTCCAGCTCCTCGATCATGAACTGCTGCTCGTCGATGATCGATTTCACCAGATCGCCGATGGAGACCAGGCCGAGCAATCGATCGCCGTCCATCACCGGCAGGTGCCGGACGTGCCGGTCAGTCATCAGGCCCAGTGCCTCCTGTACGGTCTGGTCGGGGGACACGCGGACCACCGGACTAGCCATGATCGCGCGTACCGGGGTCGCCCGCGAGGTCTTGCCCTTCAGGGCGACACTGCGGGCATAGTCGCGCTCGGAGATCACCCCGATCGGGCCGCTTAAGTCGATGACCAACAGCGCCCCGATCTGCTTTTCCGCCATCAGGCCCAGGGCCGTGATGACGCGCGCCTCCGGGCCGATGGTCCAAACCTGGCTGCCCTTCTGCTTGAGTAGCCGCTGAATCGTTTTCATGAGTCCTCCCGCGCTCGCACCGTCGGGCGGCGGCGCGAACCGTTGTTTTGGTGCTGATGCCGGCCGGCGCCGTGGTTGCCCGGGTGACTGCCGGTCCGGCCATCCCGCCGCCATGGTCGCGGGATACCGCATAGGCTAGCAGAAGCGGTGGGATTTGGTGCCCGGACCGTCGGCCAAAGGGCTTTGCCCGACCGCCGTCCTTGGGTAAGCTGTACGCCTTTATGCAGCAACTTGTCCGGGGGGGACCGCGATGTCGAACGCGCCAGAGTCGGCCAGAGGGAGCGGGGAGGGGGGTCGGCGCCGCATCCTGGTGCTGTTCGCCCATCCCTCGCTTGAGCGTTCCGAGGTCAATGGGCCCCTGGCCGAGGCGACTGCCCGGGTCGAGGGAGTGACCCTGGTGGACCTCTATGCCGAGTCGCCGACCTTCGATTTCAACGTGGATCGGGAGCAGGCGCGCCTGCTTGCCCATGAGGTGATCTGCTTCATGTACCCGCTCTACTGGTACTCCACCCCGGCCATTCTCAAGGAATGGCAGGACCTGGTCCTGGAGCGCGGCTTTGCCTATGACGCCGCGGCCCCCGCCCTGCAGGGCAAGATCTTTTTCAGCGCCCTGACCGCCGGCGGCCCGGAGGCGGCCTACTGCGCCGCCGGCTACAACCATCTCACGATCCGCGAGTTGCTCTATCCGCTGGAGCAGATGGCGCGGCTGTGCGGCATGATCTACCTGCCGCCGTTCGCGCTCTTTGGTGCGCGCACCGCGCTGGAGGAGGGGCGCCTGGCGGGCCATGTGGCGGACTGGGTACGGGTGCTCGAGGCGCTGCGCGACGATCGGCTCGACCTGGCGGCGGCGGCCCCCAGGACCAAGCTCAATGACGACCTCAACGCCATCATCCGGGGGGGCTGAGTCATGGACGGAATGCTGTTGCATGCCTTTGTCTATCTGGCCGCCGCGGTCCTGGCGGTCCCGGTGGCCAACCGGCTGGGTCTGGGTTCAGTCCTGGGGTATCTGATCGCCGGCATCCTGATCGGCCCCGCCCTGGGCCTGGTGGGCTCGGAGACCAAAGATATCCAGCAGATCGCCGAGTTCGGCGTGGTGATGATGCTGTTTCTGGTCGGCTTGGAGCTGGAGCCCAAGCTACTATGGGAGATGCGTGGGCGCCTGCTGGGGCTCGGCGGCCTGCAGGTCGGCCTGACCGCGGTTGCGATCGCCGCGTTCGCCCTGTGGCAGGGGCTCTACTGGGGGCTGGGGCTGGCCATCGGCCTGGTGTTCGCCATGTCGTCCACCGCCATCGTCATCCAGACCCTGAACGAGAAGGGCCTGACCAAGACCGAAGGGGGACGGGCGAGTTTTGCCGTGCTGCTGTTCCAAGACATCTCGGTGATCGCCGTGCTGGCCCTGATCCCGTTCCTGGCGCGGCCGGAGTCGCTGCGTCTGGCTCCCTGGCTCAATGCGCCCATGGGTCAGAGCCCGGCCGTCCATGGCACCGCCAGACTGGTGGCCGGCCTACCCGACTGGGGCTATGCACTGGTGGTGCTGGGGGCGGTGGCGGTGGTGGTGCTGGGCGGTCACTACCTCTCCCGTCCACTGTTCCGCTATATCGCCGAATCCCGGCTGCGCGAGGTCTTCACCGCCAGCGCCCTGCTGTTGGTGGTCGGCACCGCGCTCTTGATGACCCTGGTGGGACTTTCCCCGGCGCTCGGCACCTTCCTGGCCGGGGTGGTCCTGGCCAACAGCGAGTTCCGCCACGAGCTGCGATCCGATATCGAGCCCTTCAAGGGTATCCTCATGGGCATCTTTTTCATCACCGTGGGGGCCGGGATCGACTTCGGCATCCTGTCGCGCGACTTCGTCACCGTGCTCGGCCTGACCCTGGGTGTGATGGGGCTCAAGACGGCGGTGTTGCTCGTGCTGGCGCGGCTGTTTCGTCTGCAAGCGGGTGACCGCTGGCTCTTTGCATTGAGCCTGGCCCAGGCCGGTGAGTTTGGCTTCGTGCTCTTGGGCTTCTGTGTGCAGAATGGGGTGGTACAGGGCAACATCGCGCGGACCCTGTCGCTGGTGATCGCGCTCTCCATGCTCCTGACCCCGGCGCTCTTCATCCTCTACGAGCGCCTGATCGCCCCGCGGCTGCGTAACGGCAGCGGGCCGCCGGCGGCGGATACCATCGACGAAGAGGGTACAGTGGTCATCGCCGGGATCGGCCGCTTCGGCCAGATTATCAACCGCCTGCTGGTGGCCGCCGGGGTGGATACGGTGGTGCTGGACCATCGGGCGGACCAGATCGACCTGCTGCGTAAGTTAGGGATCAAGAGCTACTATGGCGAGGCCTCCCGCCCGGATCTGTTGCACGCGGCCGGCCTCGGGCGGGCGCGCCTCTTCATCGTCGCCATTGATGATCGGGACCGGGCGGTCGAGATGGTGGAGTATTGTCGGCGGACTTATCCCCAGGTTCGTATCCTGGCGCGGGCCTATGATGTGAGTCACCTGTATCTGCTCAAGCGGGCCGGTGCCGATCTGGCGATGCGCGAGGTCTATGACACCTCGCTCGGCATGGGGGCGGCCGCCCTGCGGGAACTGGGGATGCACCCCTACAAGGTGGAGCGGATGACGCGCGCCTTCCGCCGCCACGAGTCGGAAGGCCTCGCCGGCATGTATGACCTGTGGGATGAGGACCCCGACATCGCCCGCAACCTGGACCTGCAGGCGGTCATCCGCAAGCACGTCGGCACCCTCCAGGATGCGCTCAACGCCGACCGCATGCAGCTGCACGACCGCACCGAGCGGGGTTGGACACCGCCGTCGCGGGGGTTCAGTCGGGAGTCGGATGAGTGGCAATGAGGTTGCAACCGAAAGAGGTATCAGTATGGGTATCGACAACGACGACTCCAGACCCTGCTCAATCGACCCCGAGCGCAGCCTGATCGACACGCGGCCGGCGCCACCTTGCGGGGTCTCCGCCCTACGGCCGGTCCTGATTGCCGCGGCGATTTCTGGCGCCGTTTGCACGGTGTTTGCCGCCGTGCTGTGGGGCTTCTTCGCACGCCATCCGAACGTGATCATCATCATCGGTGCGACCCTCACGACATCGCGTGCGCTCACCGGCTTTCTCATCGCAGGCGGGGTTCGCCTCTCCCGGCGCCGGACCGATCAGTTCCCGGATGGCCTGTATAAGCTCGAAAACCTCCTCGCGCTGGTCATCGGGTCGCTGGTCGTGATCGGCGCTTATGCGTTGGGTCGGTACGCGCTCGCGGCCGCCTTGGCGGGTCGCGACATCTTTCAGGAATACAAGACAACCCTGGTATTCATTGCGATTGCGACCGTTGTCGGGCTCGTCCTCGGCGTTTTCAAATGGATTGTGGCGCGGCGCACTGGCAGTGTCGCGTTACGCGCCGATGCCGCTCACTCGTTCGTCGATGCTGCCGCCGGCGCCGTTCTCTGCGCTGGGCTCGCGCTCGACCTCGCCGGCGTTCGCAGCGCCGACGCCGTGGCGGCCGTGGCGGTGTCGCTCGCGGTCATTTGGGCTGGCGGGTCGATCGTCTATGAAGCCATCAGGGTGTTGCTCGACGCATCAGTGGAGCGCGACCTGCTCGACGCGGTCCGCGGGATCGCGCTGGCCACGCCGCTGGTGACGGGGGTGATGGCAGTCTCCGGGCGCAATTGCGGCAGTTTCCGCTTCATCCGGCTGCGCCTCGCGCTGGCGACCGACGATCTCGCTGCGGCCGAGACCATCGCCGGGACCGTCAAGGCGGCAGTGCGCGCGCGCATCCCGAACGTCGATGAGGTGGTGGTGGAGTTTGGCGAGCAGGGCGCGGCCGCCAGTGCGACGGCGAGCGCATTGACGCCCCCGGCAGTCTTGCGGGCGGTCGACGATACAATGTCCCCACCGGCGGCGATTCCAACCGGGCGCGTACAATTGGCGCCGACCGAGCGCGCCGAGGTCATTTCCATTCTCGTCTCGATCCTCATGGCGTCGGCGATGCTGGTGACAGCCTGGTTCACGGCCAGCGTTGCCGTTCTCGCGGAAGGCATCGATACCTTGGTCGATATCATCGCTTCGCTCGCCGTGCTGGCGGGGATTCGGTTCGCGGCCCGGCATTCGCAGAACTTCCCGCTCGGGCTCTATAAGGTTGAGAACCTCGTCGCCACCGGTATCGGCGTATTGATCCTGTTCAGCGGATACGAGCTCGCCCGCGAGGCGATTGGGCGGATGCTCGCGGGCGAGAGTCCGGTTGAGGCCCCGGGGCTGGTGATTGCGGTCATGCTCGGCGTGGCGGCGGCCACACTGGTCCTCGCGGCCTACAAGGGCCGGGTCGGCAAGGCGTATCGCTCACCCAGTCTGCTGGCCGATGCGCGTCATGCCTCGCTAGATGCCGGGGCAAGCGCCGGCGTGGCATTGAGCGTGGGCCTCCAGTGGGCTGGGGTGCCTCATATGGACAGTGTCGCGGCCTTGATGGTGGTGGGGGTCCTGTTGTGGGGCGGCGTGGGTTTGATCCGCGATGGCCTGCGCGTCCTTCTGGACGCCTCGCTGGAGGGCGAAGTTCTCCAAACCGTGCGCGACATCGTCGAGGCCCAGCCGGGCGTGCGGCGCCTGGTGGCAGTCAAGGGGCGCAATTCCGGCAGCTATCGCTTCGTGGCGCTGCGTATCGTCCCGGACGACGCTACGGTCGCCGCGGCTGATCGCGCCGCCGAGCGGATCGCGGAGGCCGTGCGCGCGCAGCTCGAGCATATCGACCAGGTGTCGGTGGAGTTCGTGAGCGACGCATCGACTTGACCCAGTTCGCCATGAAGCGAGCGTCGGCATGGTTTTCTTATGGTCGCACATACGAGTCCGGCAGCATGGTCAGATCGGCGCGCCCGCACAGCTTGATAAAAAAGATCAATAGCGCCAAGTGGGTTGGGCTCCATTGAGTTGAGCTTACATGGTTTTAGGCAGCTGTCTATGTTGAACGTACAAGTCGGATTTTGTCTGGTATGTCAACGGCCTCAGTCGGCGTTCAGTCGCACGCCTTGGTCCGGGCACTGCGCCACCCCGCGCAGTTGCGATTGAAGTTAGAATATGGTCCGCAAGTCTTCAAGGTCCATGGGAAAAGATTTGTTTCCGCGGCGACCGCAACATTAAGGAATCTTTACGCAAGGCCGTCGGTGCGATACAGGTGCGCTTCGCGTCGACTGGGGTGTATTGGCTGAAATCGGTGAACTTGGGGCGCTGGAGGAGCTCGACGAGCAGGTGCTGACCAGGCCATTGGAGGGCGGCGCAACTATGATCCCGACCGAATCGAGTGGGTGCTGCCCGGCTCATAGGGCTCAAAGCCAGACCCCGCCGAGTCGGGTAGCCGCAACTGTCCGCCGTGAATGTGCGGCGGTGGCCCCAGGTCTTGCCGTAGCCAGTCGGCGGTGGCCAGACCCTGGGGCAGGGGGCTGGCGATCGCGGCGGCGAGTTGTGCGGTGGGCCAAAGGCCGGCGGCGGACTCCACTAGGCCGGTGATTGCGACTTCGACCTGTGCGGCCTGGCAGCGCCGGGCGAGCGTCAGGGTGCGGCGCAGGCCGCCGAGTGCGGCGGGCTTAAGAATGACCCGGCGTACCGGCAGCCGTGCCGGGTTGAGGGTGTCGGCGAGCGCCGGGAGTGATTCGTCGAGCGCCAGGGGGAAGGGCGCCAGTGACTGGAGCCCCAGGAGTATTGGCCAGTCGGGCTCCCGCAACGGCTCCTCCACTGACTCCACTGGCAGTTCGCGCAGGGCCGTGATGATCCGGGTGGCCGTGCCCGGGTCCCAGGCGCCGTTGGCGTCCAGGCGTAGCCGCAGCCCTTCCGGCAGGGTGCGGGTGAGCTCCAATACGTGCCCCAGTTCCTGCTCCGGCGTGGCCATCCCGACCTTGAGCTTAACGACCGCGAAACCCGCCAGGGCGGCACGGCTCAGATCGGCCCTGGTGGTCTCCATGAGTCGCCCCAGCGCGCCGTTGACCGGCACGCAGTCGAGCGCCGTAGTGGCCAACCAGCGGCGCAGGCTGGTCCCGGCGAGCTGGCTCGCGAGATCGCAGAGTGCGCAGTCCAGGGCGAAATCGGCGGCGGGGGTGGCGCTGCGCGGCCCGCGGGTCAGGGCCTCCAGGGACTCATCAAGGCGTGCGCCCAGCAGCGCCGTGCGGTACTGCGCGAGTCGGCGCCCAGCCGCGTCGGGCTGCTCGGTCCCGGCCTCGGGCAGGGGGGCGCAGTCACCGTAGCCGCGCACGCCATTGGCCTCGGCGATCACCAGCCAGCCGCACCGCTCGCGGAAAACGCCGCGGGCGCTGGACCAGGGGCGGGTCAGCGGCAGCCGGTAAGGCACCAGGTCCAGGCGCTCGCAGACGATCAGTGTCATTTCGTCCTCGGTCCGACCCCTGATGCGCCCCCGATGGTCACCCGCTTAGCCGCGTCCGCCCAGCGCGAAGCCGCCGATCAGAAGCCCGGTGAGCAGCGCCTGATAGAGCCCGGTCTGGCCGAGCATAGCATTGATCGCCGCGCCATGGGCGCCGCGGTAGAGACGGGCAATCAGGATCAGGGCCAGGGGTAGGGCGCCCACGACCGGCCAGGTCGCCCCCGGGAGCCTGGCGCCCTGCACCAGCCCCAATGGCAGGAGCAGCAGCAGTGCATAGAGTACCCGCGCCCGTTCCCGCCCCAGCACATGGCAGAGGGTGCGCCGACCGGCCGCCCGATCCGTCTCCAGGTCGCGGTAGTTGTTGAGCAGCAGGACCGCCGCCGCCGGGAGCCCCAGTGCCAGCCCCAGCAGCAGCGCCGGCCCGCTCAGGGTCAGGGTCTGGAGGTAGTTGCTGCCCGCCACCGAGGCGAGGCCGAAGAAGGCGAGCACATAGACTTCGCCGAAGGGACCATAGGCGATGGGGTGGGGGCCGCTAGTGTAGGCATAGCCGCCGATCAGTGAGGCGAGGCCGACCACCAGGATGGGCCAGCCACCCTGTATCACCAGGAACACGCCGAGCAGGAAGGCGAGGCCGAAGGCCAGATGGGCGGCGTTACGGACCGCGCGGGCGCTGAACCACCCCTGGGCGGTGGCGCGCGGCGGACCGAGCCGGTCCGGCGTGTCGGTGCCGCGCTCAAAATCCACCGCGTCGTTGTGCAGGTTGGCGCCGATCTGGATGGCCACCGCGGCCACGAGGGTCGCCGCCGCGACCAGGGGGGCGAGCCGACCGGTCTCGGCGATGGCCAAGGCGATGCCGGCCAGCACCGGGGTGGCCGCCAGCAGCAGCGTCTTGGGGCGCGCCGCCGCGACCCAGCGGCCGAGGGTCGACGGCGGGGCTTGCACGTCGAGGCGATCAGTCGGCTCCAGGGTGAGGGTGGCGGTGGTCGTGTGCGGGTCTTGCTGCATGTTCAGTCAGTTCGGAAGAGCGGCCGTGGAATGTAACCCGAAGGCAACAAAAAAATCCTGTTAATCCTGTTAATCCTGAGCAATCCTGTTAATCCTGTCCATTTTTCCGCGTCCGACACGGCCGTGGCAGGGGGCGCTGATCAGGGCCGCCGCGGAAACTTGCCAAAGTCCGGCGGCCGGCGCTCCAGGAAGGCGTCGCGCCCCTCCTGGCCCTCGGCGGTCATATAGAAGAGCGCGGTGGCGTTCCCGGCCAGCTCCTGGATCCCGGCGAGCCCGTCCGTGTCGGCATTGAAGGCCGATTTCAGCATCCGCAGCGCGGTCGGCGAGAGCTCCAGCATGGTCCGGCACCAATCCAGGGTGACGGTCTCAAGCTCCGCCAACGCTACCACGGTGTTCACCAGCCCCATCCGCAGCGCCTCTTGGGCGTCATATTGGCGGCACAGGAACCAGATCTCCTTGGCCTTCTTGAGGCCGACCGTGCGTGCCATGAGCCCGGCGCCGAAGCCGCCGTCGAAGCTCCCTACCCGCGGCCCGGTCTGGCCGAAGCGGGCATTGTCTGCGGCGATCGTGAGATCGCAAATCAGGTGCAATACATGGCCACCGCCGATGGCATAGCCCGCCACCATCGCCACCACCGGCTTGGGCAGGGTACGGATCTGGCGTTGGAGCTCCAGCACGTTCAGGTGCTCCTCCCCGGTATCGTCGCGATAGCCCCCGTCGCCGCGGATGCGCTGATCGCCCCCGGAGCAGAAGGCCAGCTCTCCGGCGCCGGTCAGGATGATGACGCCGATCGCGCGGTCCAGGTGGGCACGGTGGAAGGCGTCGATCAACTCCCGCACCGTCTCCGGCCGGAAGGCATTGCGGACCTCCGGCCGGTTGATGGTGATCTTGGCCACGCCCGACCAGTGCTGGTAGAGGATGTCACCATAGGTAGGCCCCGGCGGGGTTTCCCACTGGACGGCCGCGTGCTCGGCGTTGTGCTGCATTCTCGCTGACTCCCTCGTTCTAACCGAAAAAAATGTCGCGCCCTTTCAGGGCTAGGCCCGACTGAAAAGCCAACCCAGGGCGTTGCCCTGGGCTGGTATGTCTCGCCCCTTCGGGGCTTTAGTCATTCGCCGCGGCCAACGGCGTAGGGGCGGGTTTGAAACCCGCCCCTACAGCAATTGCGCCTCCGCCACCCGCTCCCGGAACCGGAAATGGACCTCTCGGCTCTGGTCGGCGTCGATCATGACCTCGATCAGCGGCCCCGGCGCTCCGGCCAGCCCCTGCGTCAGGGCTGCCCGCCAGCCGGCCGCGTCGGCGACCCGGCGATGGCGCAGCCCGAAGCTCCCGGCCAAGGCGTCGATGGCGACCGGGCGCGGGGTGCGCCACAGGCGCTCGAAGTCCGGCAGGCCGAGCTGCGGCAGGTAGTCGAAGATGCGGCCGCCGCCATTATTGATGACGATGCAGGGGCGCTCCAGCCGCGTGGCGAGCAGCAGGCCGGACAGGTCGTGCAGGAACGACAGGTCCCCGAGCAGGCCGGTGGTCGGTATGCCCGCGGCGTTGAGTCCGGCCAGGGTGGACAGCTGACCGTCGATGCCGCTCAGGCCCCGGTTGCCGAAGACCGTGAGCGGCGCCTCCCGGCTGCCGGACCAGGTCTCGAACTGACGGATGGGGAGCGAATTGGCGCATAGGAGCCCGTCGCCTGCGGGCAGGTTGGCCACCAGGTCGCCGATCAGGTGGCCCTCGCACCAGGGAGCGGTGGTCAGGAATTGCGCGGCCAGGGTAGCGAGCCGCTCCTGCGCCCGCGTCCACTGGGGGAGCCAGGCGGGGTCCGCGGTGGTCGGTGGAGTGGCGGCCAGGGTGTTACAAATTGCCGTTGGGTCGGCGGCCAGGTGCAGGGATCGCTCCTGGGCCAGTTCATGCGCCGGGTCCGACCAGTGCTCGCCCGGGTCCACCAGGATCAGTGGGATGCCGGGCAGCCAGTCGAGCAAGGTCTTGGACACCGGCGCCCGGCCGAACCGCAACACCCAGTCCGGTCGCAGGGCGGCCGCTGCCTGCGGGTTGCGGACCAAAGTCTTGTAGCGGGTGATGCGCGGCGAGTGCCCGGGGTCCTCCCCCGCGATGGTACCGAAGCGCAGCTCAGATAGCGGATCGGCGAGCAGCGGCACACCGAGCGCGGCGGCACAGCGCATGACGGCGGCGGCGAAGCCGGGGCGTGGGGCGTCCGGCCCGCAATAGATCAGGCCACGCCCGCGCAGCCGGTCGGTGAGCCCTGGGGGCAGCGTGAGGGTTTGCGTGAGCGCGCCAGCGGCGGTGTCGATGCCCGGTGCTTGGGTGGGCGGCGCAAGGCCAGGGTCCGCGCGCGGCACCAGCGGCTCACGCAGCGGCAGGTTGATATGCACCGGCCCGGGTCGCTGCCCTTGGCTCACCGCGGCGGCGCGCCGCCCTAAAGCGGTCATGGCCCGGCGGGCGGCCGGGGTGTCCACCGGCGCCCCCGGGTCATGAAAGGCCCGCACCTGGGTACCGAAGAGCCGGGTCTGGTCGGTGGTCTGGTTGGCCCCCCAGCCGCGCCACTCCGGGGGGCGGTCAGCCGAGAGCAGGACCAGCGGCACCCCGGCCGCGTTGGCCTCCATCACCGCCGGGTACCAATGGGCCGGGGCGCTGCCGGAGGTCGCGAGCAGGGCCACCGGCCGGGCGCCGGCGCGCGCCAGGCCCAGTGCATAGAAGGCGGCGCTGCGCTCGTCCAGGATCGGGGTCAGGGTGAGCCCCGGGCGCTGCTGGGCGGCCAGGATCACCGGGGTGGAGCGCGAGCCCGGGGACAGGACCAGGTGGCGGACCCCGCCGGCCATGAGCCCGTCCAGCAGGGCCAGGCACCAGGCGACGCCGACGCCGGCCGGGTCGCGCTCCGGATCAATGGTCGCGCTCATGCGAACTGCAATGCGGTGGCGACCGCGGCGAGTTTGTGGCCGGTCTCATGCCACTCGGACAGCGGATTGGAGCCGCGCACGATACCGGCACCCGCATAGAGTCGCGCCTCATCGCCGCTCAACTCGGCGCAGCGCAGCAACACCCAGAGGTCCCCGTTCAGTCGGCCGTCCGGGTCCGGCTCCAGGATGCCCGCGACCCCGGTATACCAGCCCCGGTTGAGCGGTTCCATCCGGTCCAGCCAGGCGCGCGCCGCCCCCTGCGGCTTGCCGTTGGTGGCGGGGGTTGGGTGCAGGCGCTGTGCGAGTTCGAACAGATCGGTGTCTTCGCGCAGTTGCCCGCTCATGGGGCTCCACAGGTGTTGGGCATTATGCAATTGCAGCACCCGCGGGACCGCGGGGGCCTCAATCTGGTCACAGCAGCCGTCCAGTACCTCGCGCACCGCCTCCACCACCATCGCGTGCTCCCGTTGCTCCTTGTCCGAGGCCAGCATACCCGCGGTCAGCGCGGCATCCTGGGCGGCGCCGGCGGCGCGCGCCGCGGTGCCGGCGATGGCGTCCACCTCCACCTGACAGCCGGCGACGCGCAGCAGGCGCTCGGGGGTGGCCGCCACGAAGTGGGTGCTGCCGTGCCGGATGTTGATCACCTGGCAGGCAGGAAAGAGATACAGGAGTGCGGCCAGCAGCCGTTGCGGGTCGAATGGTCGCCGTCCCTTGAGCCCGACCCGGCGGCACAGCACCACCTTGTCCAGGTCGCCGCGGTGGATGGTGTCCAGCGCGTCCTCGACCAGCGTCTGCCAATCCGCCAGGTCGGGTCGGCCGCCCAGCGGGCTTAGTGGGCTGGGCGTCAGTGGCTCGGGCAGCGGGGCGGCGAGCGCGGTGAGTAGACGCATGAGCCAGCCGCGCCAGCGCTCCCGCAGCAGCGGCAGGGGCGCCGGCAGCCGGGTGGTAAAGATCAGTGCGGACTGACCCTGATGGGTGCGCAGGCCGAGTTCCGGCAGCCACAGCAGCGCATTGGGGAGTTCGCGCTCGCTCATGGCCGGCGTCGTGCCGGGGGTCGGCGACGCGGCAAAGCCGAGCAGGGCGAAGCCGGCGAACCCGGTCTCGTCCGGGTCGACCTGCCGCCACCGCCGGGTGAGTGCCTGGGCGTGCGCACGCAGCGCCGGGAGCCGCTGCGGCCCGGCGGCGGTCCACTGTGCCGCCACGCCGCAGCCCGCACGCAGTTCACCGCGTTCCCCGTGGGCGAAGCCGAAGCCGGGACACCCCAGGTCGGGCGGCAGGACGATCGCCCGGGGCAGTTCCAGGATGAGTGAGGCGAAGCCGTCAGCGCCGCCAGCGGTCGCCGTCGGGAGCAGGCCGATGGTCTCATCGAGCCGGGCCTGCAACTGATCCAAGAGGGCAAGGGGTGCGAGCATCTGGTGACCTGACTGGCGCAAGCGTGACACCGGCACGGCATCGCCGCGGCCCCGGTCCCGCGGCGGCTGGGGACAGGGGCACGGGTCGGCGGTCGCGGCCGGGTGGAACCGGCCCGCAGTTTAACGCAACGTCAACCCGGGACGTAACCCGGACGGAGGCGGCGAGCTCCGGGCACCGGGTTTATGGCACTGCGGCCGGCTGGACTCCGACGCGGCCTGGTCTGACTCTTGGAGCCTAACGATCGTTCAGTAAGCAGCGGGGCCTGGCGGAGGCCGTCAAGCAGGCCGGTGCCGTGCGTCTGCGTTCCATCCTGCTGACCACCTTGGCCATCGTCCTGGGCTCTGCGATCATGCTGTCCGACCCGGTGTTTGGGGGGCTGGCGATTTCGCTGATCTTCGGCACCCCCTTGCCGCCACCGCGCTGACTGCGCTCGTGGTGCCTATCCTCTTTTATCTCAATGCCCTGAGGATGCCAAGTGCAGCATAACGAGCGACGACGCAATGATTGATGGGGGGCGCGCTGTCGGCTTTGCCCAGGCGCCCTGGACGAGCGGTCCGGGTCTGGCCTTGATCGATGGCGCTGCCCCGGCCGACCTGGATTGGACCTACGATCGCCTGAGCGCGGTCGCCTGTGAGCAGGCCGGGTGTCTGCGCGACCAGGGGTTGCTCCCGGGACAACTGGTGGCGGTGCCGGAGCGGCCTGGGCTGGGACTGGTCCTGATGCAGCACGCCCTGGCCCGGGTCGACGCGGCCCTGCTGCCGGTGCGTGCCGCCGCGGATGCCCCTGGGCTTGAGGTACTATTGGCGCTGACCGGCGCCGAATGGGTCTGGCAGCGGGACATGTCAGGGCGCGGCCGTCTCACGCGTCTGTGTTCAGGCCCGGCGCAGCCGCCGGCGCTCTGGCCCTCCCCCCTGGCCCTGGTGGTGGAGACCAGCGGCAGCACCGGCGCCCCGCGGGCCGCCATGTTGACTCAGGCCAACCTGCTGGCCGCTGCTGCCCTGAGCAACCGGCACCTGGGGCTCGGGGCGGGCGACTGCTGGCTCTGCTGCCTACCGCTGTGCCACATCGGCGGGCTCTCCATCACCTATCGCTGCGCGCTGGCCGGTGCCACGCTGTTGCTCCATTCGGGATTCGACTCGGCGGCGGTCGCCGCGGACCTGGAACGGCGCTGCGTCACCCACCTGTCGCTGGTCCCGCCCATGCTGGCGCGCCTGCTCGCCCTCGACCGGCCGCCGCCGCCGTCCTTGGGCGTGGTCCTGGTGGGCGGGCAGGCACTCAGCACCGCGCTCGCGGGCCAGGCCATCGCGGCCGGTTGGCCGCTGCATGTCACCTACGGGATGACCGAGACCGCGACCCAGATCGCCACCTCGGGGCGTCTGAGCGCGCCGCCCGCCCCGGGTATGGTGGGCCGACCCCTAGATAGTCTGGATGTCGACTGCTCGGCGGGCGCGGACAATCCAAGGCCGTTGAGGGTACGCGGGGCGGTGGTGATGGCCGGCTATGCCAATCCGCAACGTCTGCCCGGTGTGGGGCTTACGGATGGCTGGTTCACCACCTCTGACCTTGCCTGTCGCGGGCCGGATGGTGACGTGTGCATCTTGGGCCGGGCCGATGACGTGTTGGTCACTGGCGGGGTCAACGTCCATCCGTTGCGGGTCGAGTCACTCCTCGCCGGTGCGCCGGGTGTCGGTGCGGTCGCGGTGGTTGGGTTGGATGATCCGGTCTGGGGCGCGCGCCTGGTCGCGTTCTATACGGGAGCGGCGACCCCCACGGACCTGGACCAGTGGTGCCGGGTCCACTTGGCTGGACCGGAGCGCCCGCGGGCTTTCAGGCCGCTGGCCGAACTGCCGCTGCTGGAGTCCGGCAAACTCGACCGTGGGCGTTTGCGGGTGCTGGCCCGGCAGAGCTAGTGCGCGGGAGCGGCGTCCCGCCGCGCGGCGATCGTGCAGGCGTAGGGGCGGGTTTCAAACCCGCCCCTACGGCTTGCCTCGCCAACACAGACGCATTAGCCTGCACGGTTATGGATGAAATCGGCACACTCCACATGATCGGAACTGCGCAGCGGGAGACCTATGAGCACTGAGACCCCAGCCCTCTATCGTAACGACGCCTGGAGTCTGGCCGACGACTTTGGCCTCGGCGCCGCCGGCGATCAGGTCGCACGCATGGCGCTGGAGGTCGACCCGCCCTTCACCATCGGCGTCACCGGCAAGTGGGGCTCCGGCAAGACCAGCGTCATGCGCCGCGCCTTTGTCACCCTGGGCGGGCAGCCGATCCAGCAACCGCTGATGTTCTCGGAGTCCGCGACTGAAGACACCGGCGGGGTCTGGAAGGCCTCGTGTCACGACGACTCGGCACGTAAGGTGGCCCTCAAGTGGCCAAAAGCGACCCGCGATCTGGCCGAGCAATGCCTGTGCGTCTGGTATTCCCCCTGGTAGCATCAGAATGAAACCAACCCCCTGATCCCACTGATCCACGAGATCCAGGCCCAGTTCAGCGCCTGGACCAAGCTCAAGAAAGGCGCCATGGCGTTCAACCGCCAGGCCGGACTCGCCGCGGCCAAGCTCTTGGAGCACGTCGCCGACGCGGCCATGAGCCTTTATGTCCAGAAGCCGGTCCAACTCGCCCGCGGCCTGACCGATGCCGTCCGTGCGCGTCGGCAGGCTGAGGAGGACCAACTCACCCGCCTGAGCGATGGTCAACGCTTTCATCTGCTCTTCGAGGACGCCATCACCCAGGTCTTGAGTGCCTGCGGCGATACCGCCAAACCGGCGGTTGGCGCCCGCGTCCTGATCTTCGTAGATGACCTGGACCGCTCTGAGGGCGAGGTCATCGTCCGGCTGCTGGAGATCATCAAGCTCTATCTCGGCACGCGCCGCTGCGTCTTCGTCCTGGGGCTGGACGACAACGCCGTACTGGCGGCCCTGCACAAGCACCGCAGCGAGTCGGCCGAGGCCAACCGGGAGTATCTGGAAAAGCTCTTCCAGGCCATGATCGGCGTGCCGCTGCCTAACGCCGCTGGGGTGCGCAGCTCGCTTGTGGCCCAACTGCGGCTCCACGGTATTCCGTGTGGCCCCGGCGCCGATGCGGCCATCCAGGCGGATACGGATGCCGGACGCGCCCAACTGGCTGCGGACATCGAACTGCTCCTGGAACCCAACCCGCGCAAGATCAAGAACTTCGCCAACGGGCTGTGCGCCGCCTGGGCGATGCACGGATGTGCGGGTTGGATCGGGGCAAGACCGGAGGAGGACCGGCGCTTCGTGCTCTACCATTACTTGCGCCAGTATCACCGGCCGGTATGGCGCCTGCTGGAGCGCCAGCACTGGGTGCTGCACTTGCTATGGGCGACGCTGACGGGTGCAGCGGATACGGACATTGCGCGGGATCGCCTTCCTGGAGACCGGGCGGATCAGCGGTTGCTTGAGGAGATCTTCTACCGCGCATTCAGCCATATCCTGCCGACGCGGCAGTCCGAGAACGAGGAGCGCCACGGCCGCGAGTCTCTGGAGGATGCCGTCCGCCAATTCAATGAACGCCGCGACCGTAAGCGGTCCGACGAGAACTTCCGCATCTTGTTCAGGCAGTTGATCGGGGCGGATACCGAACTCGACCGGCGGCATCTGCATCTCCCGTTGGATGACGAGCCGCAGGGGGGCGAGCCATGACCCAGTCTTTGGCTGGAGGCGTAGTCTGGGTAGAGCGCAGCGAAGCCCAGCGAGCAACGCCGCACCGGTGCGGGGAAGATGGGTTTCGCTGCGCTCTACCCATCCTACGACGGCACGGGTCGAGCGCAAACCAGGTGGCCGAGGTGCGACCATGAACGCCCCGGACAGCATCGCCGAGAAGAACGCCCGGGTCAGCGCCCGCGGTGAATACATGCGCTGGCTCGCCAAGCGCTTCGGCGACCTGGACCTGCTGCTCACCATGCAGGGCGAGGACCGGGTCAACCTGCACAAGGTCTATGTGCCGCTGCGCCTCGATACCCAGGACCGTAGCGACGCGTCCATGGGTGGCCCTGACGGTGTGAAGGACGAAAAGCTACCCGGCGGTGATGCCTTGGGGTTGATCGCCGGGCAACCCTTCGTCGCCATTTCCGGGCGGCCGGGGAGCGGCAAGACCACCCTGATCCAGGCGATCATCAGTGAATTGGCGGGCGACCGGCCGAGCGAGTTTCGCCGCAAGGTGGTGGGCGAGCGGGGTATCCTGCCGATCCCGTTGATCCTGCGGGACTATCAAGACGAGTTGGGCAAGGTTAAGACGCTGAATGACCTGCTGGAGTGCTGGTGGAGCAAGGCCGCGCAGGAGGCGCGGGACAAAGGCTTCGAGCTAGACTTGCCTAGGCTGCGTGATCGTTATTCCCCCGATGGTGATCGCTTCCCCTTGCTCCTCTTATTTGACGGAATCGACGAGGTTGGGGGTGTCGCGCCGCGCCGGACGCTGCTCAAGCTGGCGGTCGGAGCGTCCCGGTCGGGTTATCGCGCTGTCGTGACTGGACGCCCGGCAGGTTTTTTGGACCAGCTGCCGTTGGATGATTGGCGTGAAGTGCTTCTAGGGGACGATCTCAACCGTTTCATGAGCGACCTCTTTCGAGCCGGGCTCACCGCTGCATCCACTTCATCCGACCAATGCGAATCCGAGTGGCCCCTAATCGAGTTGCCTCAACTCCTCGTTGATTCGGCGCTTGCCATGTCTGCGCGCTTGCGCGGAATTCTACGACCGATTCAGTTGCAGCACATCCAGCCCTTCGCCTGGCCACAGGTCCGCGACTTCATCGACCGTTTCTTCCGCCTCCGTCAGGAATGCCAGGTCGAGCGTAAGCGGCTGGGCGCCGAGTTTCACGCCGCGCTCGCCGACCCCCAGCACGCGCACCTGCTGACCCTGGCGCGACGACCCATCTTTCTCACCCTCATGGCCCTGGTCCACGCCAATGATCGGCGCATGCCGCACGTGCGGGCGGACCTGTACCGACGCATCGTCGATCTCTATCTGGTGCGCCAGACCCAGCAGCGTCGGCTCGTAATGACTATGAAAGGTGAGCCCATGCCCCACTGGGACGAACGAGAGGTGCGCCGCGCACTGGGGTATCTCGCGTGGCGCAGCCAGCACCGGGGCGCCGAGGCGAAAAACGCCCGGGAACGCGACGTGCGTCAGGTCATTTGGGAGCGGGCGGACCTGGAGTGGGAGCTGTGCCACCTGTTGAGCAGCGAAGACCCGGCACTCGGCCGCTTTGCGGACATCAAACCGGTGGACGCCCCGCGCCTGCTGGACTATTTCCTGCACCCCATCGGGTTACTGGTGGACCCGGCCGAGGGGCGTTACCAGTTCGTCCACCTGAGCTTCCAGGAATACCTGTGCGCCGAGTACATCCTCGGCCGCGCCAAGGCGCTGGGCAGCCGGCGCTTTCTGGATGGGGTTCAGGAACTTCTCTACAAGCACTTGGGGCTGCCCGGCTGGGACGAGGTGGGCCCGCTGCTGCTCTGCATCCATGCCGCGGAGGGTGCCCAGACCGACCGCTTTGCCCACCTGGAACTGCTGGCCGAGTTGGACTCCGCGCGGCTACCCCAGGCGGGGTTGCTAGTCGCCGCACTGACCGGCAAGGAACTCGACTATACCGACGATGAATTGCTGCGCTGGCTGCCGGTCGCCGCGGCGGCGGCGCTGGTTCAGCCCGCGGCCGGGCTGGCGGTGTCCTTCCGCGCCGTGCCCCAGTGGACCCGGCCTGGCCTCGAATTCCTGCGCGGGCTTTTCCAGGCGGCGGACCCACTCGATGCCATCCGTGCCAGGATTGACGCCGATCCACCCGGCGGTTTGGATGCCGCTCATTGGCAGGGTCACCTCCTCAACGGCCCACTGGGTGCGCGCTGGCGCAATCCCAAGGGCGATCATGGTTGGGAGCTGGGGTTCGGCGAGGACGAGGGACGCGCCCATGCCCTGCTCGGGCTCGCCAATGGGTCCGGCTGGGTGCCGGCCGAGCCGGGCAACGAGGCTCGTGTGCCGCTGGCCGACCCGGGACTCGAAACGGCCATGCTGGGCTGGCTCAGTAGTCGGCTGCGGCAAGGCGAGCAAGACCTGTTCTATCGGCGGGTCTTGGATGGATCTGAAGGCTTGCGGTTCCCACAGATCACGACAGCGGCGCGGGAGATCGACTGCCGCCCTCGATTGGTTCGAAGAACAAGCCCAAGACCCCGACCTCATGCGCCGCCGCGGCCTGTGCCCCGGCGAGCCGCTGCCCAAAGCACTGGGCATCTTCGACGGTACCGGCCGCATCCCCGAGCAACTCCCCCGGGCATCGGTGGTCCGTCTGCGCGAGTGGCTCACGGACGACGACGCGGTACTCGGCTGGTTCTTCCCGGAGGGCCTGTCCGCGGCGGACAATGAGGACCTGCGCGAGCAACTCCACATCCTCCACCACTATGAGCGCCCCGACGGTGGCCACGGCCAGCCCTGGTCGCCCATCGCCGCGCTGGACGCGGTGCTCGCGGACTGGCCGCAGGACCAGCCGACCCGGGAGGTGACCCTGGCCGCCGCGGAGCGGGACCTGATTGCTGTACTTGATGAGTTGTTCCTTGAAGGCGCATGAGCGATCCGGGTGGCAGACCGGGTTCGCGGTGCAGCGCATCGGCTCTCAGCTTCTCGCGAGGAGAAAATAGCTCCTCGTGAGGAGCTCGCCGCTGCTCGCGAGGACAAAATAGCTCCTCGCAAGGAGCTCGCTGCTGCTCGTGAGAGGGAAATAAACGCCTTTCGAGAAAGGGATAGGCTCCTCGCGAGGAGCTCGCGGCCGCTCGCGAGGAGAAAATCGCTCCTCGCAAGGAGCATGCGGCTGCTCGCGAGGAGCAAGTGAATTCCTCGCGAGGAGCTTGCGACTGCTCGCGAGGAGAAAAGGGGGGCTCAAGTCCGGGTCGGCAGCTGCTCGCCAGTGACGGGGAACTCCTCACGAGCAGCATTTTTCCGCTCACGAGGCGCCATTTGTTCCTCGCGAGGGGCGGCGCTGGGCTTTTGACGGGCCTGCCGCCTCAGCCCTGCCCCGCGACGGGCGGTGCGGCGGGCTTTGCGGCCCTGGCGAGGCGCATGGGCATGGTCTGTCGCTCTCGCGAAACCGGGTATGGTGCTCGGGGAAGGTCGCCAGGATGGCCGGATCAAATGGCGTCAAGGGGTCCGGTGATTGGCGTCCCAGCCCCGCCGCTCGGGCGCCTCGGGCCTGCGCAGCAAGGTCTGCGAAGGCAGCTCGCCGAAACATTTCCGGTAGGCGCGCGCGAACTCGCCGAAATGCCAGAAGCCCCAGTTGAGCGCTTGCGCTGAGACGGTGGTCGCCCCCGGCGTCGCCGCCAGGAGGGCCTTGCGGACCCGATGCAGCCGCAGCCGGGTCAGATAGGCCACCGGCGTCAGGGCCATGATCTCCTTGAAGGCATATTCCAGGGTGCGCTCGCTCACGCCGGCGACACGGCACAGGTCGCTGACGCGCAGATCGGCGCCGGTCCGCGCCAGGGCATATTCCTCGGTGCGTTTCACGATGCCGCTGCGGGACCATCGGGTCCGGTCGCCGCGGCTGGGGACGCGATCCTTCGCCTGCCGCAGCGTCGCCAGGAGGGCGTCGATCAACTCGGCCTGCGCGGCGGCGCGCGCAGTCTCCCGTGCGTTGAACAGCGCGGGTTGTTCAACGGCGGTCTCCACCAGCCGCTTCCCCCAGTCGAAGAGCCCGCACACCAGCGCTTCGTTGGCCTGTAGCGTCTCCACCCTCTGCGGTAGACGCAGTTCCCCCTCCCACTGGCGCAACCGACGATGAAGCGCGATCTCCTCGGGCGGGAGCAGGAAGGTGATGCTCTCCCAGCCGGGCTCCACCACGAATCTGGCCGCGAATTGCGGCGCGGCGGCCAGCATCATGCCGGGGCCGACCGGCACCCCGTTGACCGTCCCCCGCGCGTGCGGGCCGAAGGTGGCATAGCCGAGCAGCCCCTGATGCACGCTGGTGCTGGTGCGCAGGCGCTGATTGCTGGCTTGGAAGAGCACGCTGGCGCTCCCCAGGTGCACCAGCACGCGCCGCGCCCGCAGGGGCCTGGATTGGAGTTGCACCGCATCCAGGTCGATCAGCTCCAGCCCCGCGTCGGCCGACGCGGGGTCGTTGATCTCGGTCACCCTGACCGCGGGGGAGTCGATGGTGGTGGGGACGATCATAAATCTTGGCGTTGCGGAATTCCGATAGACGGCCCAGATGCCTGGCCCTAGTGTAACCGGTTGTTGCGTCAGGTCTAGCGCGCCAGCGGACCTGGCCCATTCGGGGGTGGGCAAGACGTGACCGGCCGCGCACTGCCACGACTCGATTTCTCCCAATGATGGCCATTCCGATGAAACTTCAGCAAGTCAGCGAAAGTTGCTTCGCGGTGCTCAACGAGAGCAACCGCGTCTGTGATGCCAATTCCGGGCTCATCAATCTCGGCGGCGGCGTGGTCATCGACACCCAATCGGACCTGCCCCACGGACGCAAGATGATCGAGCTGTTCGGCACGGTCTGGCCGGGGATGCCCAAGCGGGTGATCAACACGCATGAGGACGGCGACCACGTCTGGGGCAACCAGCTCTTTGCGGGCGCCGAGATCATCGCGCACCGCACGGTCAGGGAGCTCATGCCCAAGGTCGCCGACCCGCGGGAGACCCGGCAACTGCTCAAGGGTGCCGACCGCTTCCTCACACGGATGTTGCTCAAGGCCCTGCACCCGGGCGCGCTGGCCATCGCACGGCAACTGCAACAGGACTACGACTTCGACGGCATCGAGCTGGTGCTGCCGACCACCGTGTTCGAGGAGCGACACCAACTGGACCTCGACGGCACGGACGTACACCTCATCTATGTGGGACCCTGCCACCAGATCGGCGACACCATCATCCATGTACCCAAGGAGGGCGTCGTCTTCGCCGGCGACGTGATCTTCCGCGCCTGCACCCCCATGGGCTGGAACGGCACCTACGAGAAGTGGCTGAAGGTGCTGGATTTCATCATCGCGCTGAAGCCGACGGCCATCGTCCCAGGGCACGGTCCGGTGTGCGGGATCGAGGGTGCGATCGAGATGAAGGCCTATCTCGAGTACGTGCGCGAAGAGTCCAGGCGCTGCTTCGGGCAGGGGCTGAGCGCCCTGGCGGCGTCCAAGGCGATCGATTTCGGACCCTACGGCGGGTGGCGCGGTCCGGCGCGCCTGTACATGAATGTTGAGCGCGCCTACCGGGAGTTCCGCAACGAGGCCGCCGACGTACCCTGGGACCACGCCAAGACCTTCGACGCGGTGCTCGCCGTGGCCAAGGCCAAGGGTATTCCCATTGAGTTCTGAAGGGGCCGGGTTCTTATCCGCCCGCTAGGTTCAGAGGACATCACAATGAAGCTGATCCGCTTTTCCCAAGGTGAAACCAAGCCCAGTTTCGGTGTAGTCATCGGCGAGCACGCCATCGCGTTCGCGACCCTGCAGCAACGCAGCGGAATCGCCAGGCCCGACCTGGATGACAGCCGGGCCTACCTTGCCGGCCTGCCGCAAACCGAGCACGCGGCGCGCGAACTCGCGGCCTGGGGTGAGGCGCATCTGGGCGAATGGCCCGAGTGCGAACGCCCGCGCCTGCGGGACGTCCGTCTGCACGAGCCGATCGAGGTGACGGCGCTGTTCGACTTCGGGCTGACGCCCCGGCATCTCAGGAACTCCGCGCAGACCCTGATGAAGTACGAGCAGGACGATCCGCAGACGGCCCCGATCCTGCGGGCCTTCGCTCAGGCCCTGCTGACCAAGCCGGCCGCGCCGCCGCCAGGGGTGCCGGAGCGCTTGTTCTACTACAAGTGCAACATGAACTCGATCGTCGGTGACGACGCGACCATTCCCTGGCCGCTCTATACGTCGCGCCTGGACATCGAGCCAGAGCTGGCCGTCGTCTACGGTAACGCGCGCCAGCCGGTGGCCGGCTACTGCATCTTCAACGACGTCTCGGCTCGCGACGTCCAGGCACCGGAGCTCATCGGCGGCTTCTGCCTCACGAAGGACATGGCCAAGGGCAATCAGCTCGGCCCCTACCTGGTCACCGCGGACGAGGCCGGCGATCCCTATGCACTGCGGGTCGTCGTCACGGTCGACGGGCAGGTCCGGTACCTGGGGTCGACGGCCGAGATCGATCACAAGGCCGAGGATGTGCTTGCCTGGCTGGGTCTCATCGCGCCCATCAAGTCCGGAACGGTCATGGGCTTCGGCACCATTCCGGACTGCACCGGTCTCGATCACGACGACTTCATCGACCCGGGCGCCGCGATCGAGATTTGCTTTGAGCGGTTGGGAACCCTGCGTTGCCGCTTCGCCCAACCGGCGGGCCGGCTGCTGCCCAGCCGCTGGCCGCTGCGGCCGGCGCTGCAAAGGTAAACTTTTCTTGAAACGGGAATTGCTAATGACGACCCGATTGCCGCACTCGCCGCGATCCACCATGCGGAAGGCGGGCAACCTGATCTGCGCGCTCGGGTTCTTTGGCCTGGCGGCCTGTCTGGCCGCGCCTGCCGACACGGCGGGCGGGACCCGCCGGCCGAACATCGTCATCATCCTCGGTGATGACATGGGGTTCTCCGATATGGGCTCCTTTGGTAGCGAGATCAGGACCCCGAACCTCGACTCCCTGGCCCGGGATGGGGTGCGCTTCACCAACTTCTACACCCACGCGAGCTGCTCGCCCACCCGCTCGATGCTGCTGAGCGGGGTCGATACTCATGTGAACGGCCTGGGTAACATGGACGAGTGGACCGCGCCCAACCAACGCAAAGTACCCGGCTACGAGGGTTACCTCAACCACCAGGTACTCACGCTGCCCCAACTCCTCAAGGGTGCCGGCTATCACACCTATATGGTCGGCAAATGGCACCTGGGCAAGGCCCCCGACCTGATTCCGGCCGCACGTGGCTTCGAGCGCGACTTCTCGCTGCTCGACGGGGCGGGCAGCTATTGGGACATGACGAATTTCACCGGTGCGGCGCCGCAGTCGGTCTTCACCGAGGATGGGCGTTATCTCACGGCCCTACCCAAGGACTATTACGCGACCAAGACCTATACCGACAAGCTGATTGGATTCATCGACGCCAATCACGGTGACGGCAAGCCCTTCTTCGCCTATGTCGCCCACCAGGCGCCCCATGACCCGTTTCATCTGCCCAGGGAATGGCGTACGCGCCATGTCGGCGCGTACGACAAGGGTTGGGACGCGGTGCGGCAGGAGCGGCTGGAGCGCCAGATCGAACTCGGCATTCAGCCCCCGGGCATGCAGCTTGCCGAACGTATGTGGTTCGTCCCCGATCCCATCACGCTCGCGCCGGCGGCCAAGGCCAACCTCGGCAAGAAGATGG